>JAVEDJ010000252.1 GCA_030841025.1 Actinomycetota bacterium | reverse complement strand
ATGGGCAGTGACGAACAGTGCCGAGACCACCGACATCGTGCCCACAACGTCGGGGTTGTCCCAATGTCTCAGTGCCACGAGGCCGGCTCCGGTGACGGCCGTGAGACTGAGCACATCGACGAGCTGGCGGTGCGCGGCCCGTGGGAACTCCAGCAGCGCCAGGGGGAACACGAGCATGCCTGCGGCGACCAGTGCGCCCTTGGCCGCATCGGCGTGGCCGGTCGATTCGAGGACCGTGCCGGCCACCGTGAGCCCGCCGGTCGCTGCGAGCAGCAAACCGGCCGGCCATATGCGGCGTGCCGCGATCAGCAGACCGCTGAGCAGTGCCGAGCCACCGACGGCCGCGACTGCGACGGCCACCGCATCGGGGATCACCGTGCTCGTCCTGGGCGGTCCTGGCCCAGTCCGCCCTCGCGGGCCTGGAGGATCGCCTCAGTCCGGTCGGCGACCTCCAGCTTCGCGAACACGTTCGTGAGGTGGTTGCTGACCGTCTTGGGAGACAGGCACATCCGCTGCGCGATGGCCGCGGTACGCAGGCCGGAGGCCAACAGGTCCAGGATCTCGCGCTCCCGCGCGGTCAGCTGCGGGAACGGCTGCGCGGTCGGGGCCGGAGGGGCGGCGAAGTAGTCGAGGACCCGGCCGGCGATACCAGGCCCGAATATCGCCTGACCCATCACGACCGCCCGGATCGCGCCCACGATCTCGTCCTGCTCGGCGCCCTTGAGAAGGTATCCGCGGGCGCCCGCCTGCATCGCGGTGAGCACGGTCGCGTCGTCGTCGTACATCGTCAGCACCAGGACAGCGGTGTCCGGCGCGACCGCACGGATGCGCCGGGTTGCGTCGACGCCGCCCAGACCCGGCATCCGGACATCCATCAGCACCAGGTCCGGCCGCAGAAGCTGCGTCTCACGGACGGCCGCCTCACCGTCGGCCGCCTCACCGACAACCTCGAAGCCCTCGATCGTGCCGAGCAGGGCCCGCAGACCACTTCGGACGACAGGATGGTCGTCCGCGAGGAGGATCCGCACCAACATGTCCTCATCATGACCGGCAGCCGCCCCGACCGTCTCGGGAAAGTCTTCCCGGCAGTCCGGGACAGCCTGGGAACATGACCCGGAAGAGCGCACCTGTCCGAGGGGGCCGCGTCGGGACCATCGTGGCGGCATCTACCACCTAGCAAAGGAGCCGGAGATGAGTCCCGTCTCGACACGTCAGAAGGTCGGGTTGGCCCTGGCTGGTCTGCTCAGCGCTGCGAACGTCACCAGCATCTTCTTCCCGACCCCGGACGGCGAGGAGGGGCCGCCGATCGTCGTGCTGGCCCTCAGCACCGTCCTCGGCGCGATCGGCCTGGTGGCCGTCGTCCTGGCTTGGCGGGGCGGGAACCGGACCGCCGCGCGGATCGCGGCCGGGACCCTGGTCATCAATGTGCTCGCCTCGCTGCCGGCATTCTTCGTCGACGTGCCGGTCGGGGTCCGGCTGTTGGCCGGGGTCGCCGCGCTGTTGAGCATCGCCGCGATCGTGCTGATGCTCTCGCCGGCACCGCAGCCCGCGCTGGACACAGAGGTGCTCTCGTGATCGCGACGGGACCTGCGGGACGACGTGCGATCGCTGCTTACAGCTGTGCGTCGGGGTAGGCAAAGGCGTACGACGCTTGCACCAGTGACGCCACGACCTCGAGCTCGTCGTCGTCTCGCGGAGCGAAGAGCATGACAGCGTTCGCCGGGATCAGGCCGCGACGAGCCACCGGATGCTGCTCGGCCCAACCCATCGCCACCGCCTCGTCGAGCAGCTCGGGCGGCAACATGGCGTGCAGGCTCTCGTCTGCGCCCGGGTGAAGGTGCGCGAACTCCCGGTTGATGAGAAACGCCTCAGGCGGGCCCGAGGTAAGCGAGTCCTCCAGGTGGAGTGCGCGAGCCCCTGGCACCGAGATCAGGCTCTCGCGCTCCCTTACTCCGGGCAACGCGAAGACGAGGCCGGCCAGCCGGCCGCGCACGGACGGATCGGTGGGCTGCTGGTCGAGCTGGGTGTGCGGATTGACCGGCGTGGTGGTCGGCCGGGGACCGGCCCGGCGGGGGAGTGCCACACCGGCAACGCTACACACCGGGGCACTGGGCGCCTTTCACGCAGCCGCCGACATCCTCAGGAGACGCCCGATGCGAGGCGAGGCTCGGACACCGGAGCCGGAGGCGTCACTCGGCGGCCCGCCTGCAGAGCAACCATGAACAGCGCGAACGCGTTGATGCCGTGCAGCGGACCGAGCCAGACGACGTCGTGGGCGAACAGCCCCAGCGCTACCTGCAGGATCACCAGGCCGAACAGGACGGCGGCCCACTGCACCCCACCGGGCAAGGACTTCACGAAGAAGGAAAGGATCAAGAGGATGAGCGCGAGAAACGGCATGACCATCATTCCGTTGATGGCGTGTATCGAGAAGCCGACCACGCCGGTGAAGCTCAGGTCGTCGCTCTCCAGTGACGCCTTGTCGAGCACGCCGCCACCGTCCACCCACTTGTCGAGGCCGAAGACCGCGAAGGTGATTGCGGCTGACTGGATGACGACTTCAGCCGCGATGAGATGGGCGAGGATCCGATAAGCCTTCATGTTGCCTCCCCAGCTAGGCCCGGTGGTTGCGCCAGGCACCCCATCGCCGCCGCACCGGCCGGCGCCGCAGGTGTGCGCCTTCGATTGTTCTCCCCTACGGGCCTGTCGTCCGGCCTTTTGCCGGACCGGCGAGCCGCGGTTGCGCCGCGGGGCGCTGGGAGATCAGCCGGAGACGGAGGGGAACGTGCTGTAGGCGTTCTTTCCCTGCCTCTTCGCGGCGTACATGGCGGCGTCCGCATCCCGCAGGACGTCGTCGGCACGGCTCGTCTCTTCGGTGACGGTGATGCCGATGCTGGCCTGCACCGAGACGTCGGCGCCCTGAATGCCGACCGGCCGTTCCAAGGCCCGCTGGATCCGGTCCGCGGTCCGGGTCGACTCCAACAGACCGGCACC
>JAVEDJ010000353.1 GCA_030841025.1 Actinomycetota bacterium | reverse complement strand
GGGGCTCAGGCGTCGATGATGATCGGCAGGATCACGGGTCGGCGCCGGTAGGTGTCGTTCGCCCAACGGCTGACGGTGCGACCGATCAGCTGCTCGAGCTGGTGCGGGTCGCCGATGCCCTCGGTGGCCGCCTTGGCGAGCGCCTTCTCGATGTAGGGAACCACCGCCTCGAAGGTGCCCTCGTCGTGCACGAAACCGCGGGCCAGGAACTCAGGAGGTTCGGTCAGCTCACCGGTGTCGGCATCGACCAGCGCCACGATGGTGATGAAGCCTTCCTCAGCGAGGGTGCGCCGATCCTTCAACGAGGCTTCGGTCGCGCCCCCGACCGTCATGCCGTCGACGTACACATAACCTGCAGGCACCTTGCCGGTGACCTTCGCCTGGCCGTCGATGAGGTCGACGACGACGCCGTCCTCGGCGAGCACCACGTTGTCCGCAGGCACGCCGGTGCGCACGGCGAGCGCGCCGTTCGCGCTCAGGTGCCGCCATTCTCCGTGCACCGGCATCACGTTGGAGGGGCGCACGATGTTGTAGCAGTAGACCAGCTCACCCGCGCTGGCATGGCCCGAGACATGGACCTTCGCGTTGCCCTTGTGCACGACGTTCGCGCCCCAGCGGGTGAGTGAGTTGATGACCCGGTAGATCGCGTTCTCGTTGCCGGGGATCAGTGAGCTGGCCAGCAGCACTGTGTCGCCCTTGCCGATGCGGATCATGTGGTCGCGGTTGGCCATCCGCGACAGCGCGGCCATGGGCTCCCCCTGCGAGCCGGTGCAGATGAGGGTGATCTTGTCGTCTGCGAGCTTCTCCAGCACCTTGAGGTCGACGACCAGCCCCTTGGGGATCTTGAGGTAGCCGAGGTCGCGTGCGATACCCATGTTGCGCACCATGGATCGGCCGACGAAGGCGACCTTGCGGCCGTGGTGGTGCGCCGCATCGAGCACCTGCTGGATGCGGTGCACATGGCTGGCGAAGCTCGAGACGATGATGCGCCGGGGGGCGGTCCGGAAGACTTCCTCGATCGCCGGCGCGAGGTCGCGCTCCGCGGTGGTGAAGCCAGGGACCTCTGCGTTCGTGGAGTCGACCAGGAACAGGTCCACCCCTTCCTCGCCGAGCCGGGCGAAGGCGCGCAGGTCCGTGATGCGCTCGTCGAGGGGGAACTGGTCCATCTTGAAGTCACCGGTGTGCAGAACCAGGCCTGCCGCTGTACGGATAGCCACGGCCAGCCCGTCAGGGATGGAGTGATTGACCGCGACGAACTCGCAGTCGAAGGGGCCAAGGCGCTCCCGCATCCCCTCCGACACCTCGACCGTCTTGGGCGTGATGCGGTGCTCTTTCAACTTGGCGGCCAAGAAGGCAAGGGTCAGCTTGGAGCCGACGACCGGGATGTCCTTGCGCTCGCGCAACAGGTAGGGGACGCCACCGATGTGATCCTCGTGGCCGTGCGTCAGGACGATCGCCTCGATCTTGTCGAGGCGATCACGGATCCAGGTGAAGTCGGGCAAGATGACGTCGATCCCCGGCTGCGTCTCCTCGGGGAACAGCACGCCGCAGTCGACGACGAGCAGTCGTCCCTCGTGCTCGAACACCGTCATGTTGCGGCCGACCTCGCCGAGGCCACCGAGCGGTACGACGCGGAGCGCCCCTTTCGCAAGGCGCGGTGGCGTGTCCAGCTCGGGGTGAGGATGGCTCAAGGTGAGTCCTAGTCCGTTGGGTGGCACAGATGCCAGCGGATTGCCGGCGGCACGCGGCGCTCCCGACGGTAGTGGAGGGGCGCGCCTTGAGCACAACCCGCCCGACTGCGGAACGTGCAGGTCGACGTGACCACTGGCCCGGCGCCACGACCGGGGCGCACGTGACACCCCAGGACACAGGTGGCGCCACAGCCACCACATCTGCCGCGGTTACGGCATCCACTCAGCAACTGCGGGCGGGTAGGTCAGCAGTGCGCGTCACGCATGGTCCGGGCGCCGGAAGGGTAACGGCCCAGGTGAGATGATCTTGCGGAGCGCACAGCCGCCGGAGACGGACCGCGGAGCTTCTCCAGTGATGTGCCCAATGCGCCGATATACGGTTGTGTGAGGCAAGCCCCCATGAATGAGCGCGCACCAAGCAAGGCCACCGCTCGCCGGAGTGCGAGGTTCGGTGCCAAGGGGTGGTACCTCGCCATTGCGGTGATAGCCGGGATGCTCGTCCTGCTCACCGCCACGGCTTTGGGGCGGATCGCCACGGCGAACAGCAACGAGAGCCGGCGGCTGGCTGAGCAGTCCGTGATGGTCGCGATCGTGTCGGACCAGGTCCGTGACCTCATTGTCGACGCGCAGAGCGCGCAGCGGGGCTACCTGCTCACGGGGGAAGACACCTACCTGGAGTTCTACCGCGCATCTACGACGAGGCTGCCAGCGGCCGTGGACGAGCTTGTCGGGCTTACGGCCGGCGATCCCCGGAATGGCGCGCTGGTACGGGAGCTCAAGGCACTCAGCAGCGCCCGCGTTGCGGAGATGACGCGGGACATCGAGCTGCGCCGCACCCAGGGTCCCGACGCCTCGCGGGAGCTCGCGCGTGCCTCGGGCCTCGCGTCCATGACCCGAATCCGCGCCCTCGACGCCGAGCTGCAGGACTCGACGGAGACAAAGACGGCCGTCCAGGAAGCCGCGGCCGCTCGTAGCAACACTCGGGCACAACAGCTGAGCGCACTCGGGGCGGCATTGGTCTTCGGGCTGCTCGTGGTGATGCTGTTCCTGCTGCGGCAGCGGGGACGAGCCGAGCAGCAGCACGCCGACCATGAGCGGGAACGCGCTGAGCTCATCGACCAGCTGGGTCATCGAGCCAACCACGACGCGCTGACCGGCCTGCCGAACCGGCGCCTGCTCACTGACCGGGTCCAGCAGGCACTGGCCCGCAGTGCGCGCGACAACACATTGACCGCCCTGCTCTACATCGACGTGGACCGCTTCAAGGACATCAATGACACTCATGGGCACGCCGTGGGTGATGCAGTGCTCGCGGAGATCGCACGCCACCTGCAACGCCAGCTGCGTTTCACCGACACCCTGGCGCGCGTCGGAGGCGACGAGTTCGTCGCGCTCTGTGAAGGACTGGTCAGCGCCCGGGAGGCAGACGGCATCGCCGCGTCGCTGGAGGACGAGCTCGCCGGGGGCATCGAGGTCCTCGGCGATCGGCTCCTGGTGACGGTCAGCGTCGGCATCGTGGTCGCCGAGCACGACAGGCTCCACGGAGATCCCGAGACGGGGCTGATCACACCTGAGCAGCTGATCGACGCGTCGGACGCAGCGATGTACGAAGCGAAGGATGCCGGCCGGGGCCGCCGGCACTACTACAGCCGCAAGGACGCCCGCCGCCGTACCGATCGCTCCACCCTCGCGGCCGACCTCGGTGCCGCCCTGGCCAAGGACGAGCTGTGGGTCGCCTACCAGCCGCTGGTAGAGCTCGACGGGGCGCGGGTGGTCGGCGTGGAGGCGCTGGTGCGCTGGGATCACCCGATCCGGGGCGCCGTGCCGCCGGCCACCTTCATCCCGGTGGCCGAGGACGCCGGACTGATCATCCCCGTCGGAACCTTCGTGCTGCAACGGGCTTGCGCGCAGGTCGGGGCCTGGAACACCGAGCGGGCGGCTCGCAACCTGCCCCCGCTCGGGCTGTCGGTGAACTGTTCGGCCCACCAGCTTCTCGACACACGCTTCCTCGACGTGTTGACCGCCGCTGCCCGAGGCGGCGGGCTTGCCCTCGACCAGCTCACACTGGAGATCACCGAAGGCGTCATGGTCGACAGTGTCACCGGCGCCGCGGACCGGCTCGACGAGATCGCCGCCATCGGAGTGGGGCTCTCCCTCGACGACTTCGGGACCGGGTACTCGTCGCTGTCCTACCTCAGTCGCTTCCCCATCCAACTGATCAAGATCGACCGGTCGTTCGTCTCCGGCCTCGGTCGCTCCGATACGGACGAGGCCATCATCGGCGCCGTCGTGAGCCTGGCCGACCGGCTGGGACGCCGCGTTCTGGCCGAAGGCATCGAGACGGCGGAACAGGCGGCTCACGTTGCGCGGCTGGGCTGCCAGCTAGGCCAGGGCTACCTGTACGGGCGGCCCGAACCCGCCAACGCCCTGGACGCGCTGCTCACCACAGGCCGCAAGCAGCTCGCGCATTGACCGGCTGCGTGGTCACGGGGCGTCGGCGAGGCGGCCGGCAAGCTGCGTGCGGAGAACGTCGGGGATAGGTCGCGAGGCATGCGTGTCCGAGTCGAAGTTGACGTAGACGATGCTCGCGGACGTGAGCGGCAGGCCGTCGGCGCGGTGGACCTCGAAGCCGAGCTGGAAGCTGGACTGCCCGACCCGCAGGCAACGCACCGCGATGTCCAGCTCGTCGTCGAGGGTGGCGGGGTTGGTGAAGTCCGCCTCGACGTGCACCAGTGACGGCACGAGCCCTTCTTGTTCCATCGTGGCGAAGGTCCAACCGAGCTCGCGGAAGAACTCCCCCATCGCCACGTCGAAGAACTCCCAGTAGCGGCCGTTGAAGACGATGCCCTGCGCGTCCATCTCGTGGTAGCGCACGTGGTGCCGGTGCACCGTGGTGGGCACGGTCATGGGCCGTCCTGTCCAGGCTCTGGCTCGGGCTCGACGGGCAGGGCGGCGAGGGACTCCCATACGCCGGGCAGGCAGGTGTCGGTCACGTCCCGGCGGCTCCGGTAGAAGTAGTAGCGCCCGGCCTTGCGGATGTCGACCAGGCCCGCTCGATACAGCACCTTCATGTGGTACGAGATCGTCGACTTGGTGACCGGAAGCGTCGCCTCGAGCGAGGTGCACGCCAGCTCGTCCTGACGCGCCATGCGAGCGAGGATGTCGACTCGCAGGGGGTCGCTGAGCGCCTGCCCGATCGCTGCGAGGCGATCGGCGGTGGACTCGGTGTCCGGCCGGGAAGCCATGCGGTGCGCTGACATGCCGCTCATTCTCGCGGGATCCGCACCGATCGCGGCACGACCACGGCATCGACGGCGACCAGTCCTGCGGCCGTGACGATGACGGGGTTGAGGTCGACGGAGTCGAGCAGACCCGGATGGCTCGCGGCCAGCTGGTCGAGCCGCTCGATGGCCTCGATCACCGCAGCCAGGTCCACCGGGTCGGAGCCACGGGCGCCCACGAGCAGCTCGTAACCCCGCAGCTCCCGCAACATCTCGCCGGCCTCGCCGTCGCGCAGGCCGACCGCCCGGATGACGACGTCGTCGAGGACCTCGGTCCAGATCCCGCCGAGACCCACCAGGATGAAGGCACCGAGCTCCGCGTCGCTCTGGATGCCCATGATCATCTCGACCCCGGGCGGGACCTGCTGTTGGACGAGCACCGGGCCCTCGCCCGCCACGCGCTGGACCGCTGCTCGGACGGCCGCCTCGTCAGCGAGGTGGAGCGCCAGTGCACCGGCCTCCGTCTTGTGCAACAGGTGTGGGTCGGCCGACTTGACGGCCACGGGGTAACCGAGCTTCTCTGCGATCTCGGCCGCGGCGACGCAGTCCTGCGCAACGACGGACCGGGCCACCGGGACGCCAAGGGCCGCGACCAGCTCGAGCGCCGGCAGCCCCGAGGTGGGCGTTCCACCCATCGCCGACAGCATCCGGCCGACCTCCGGCATCGGCAGGTGGTGCTGCGCGGCGCCGGCCGGGACCGGCCGGGAGAACGCGACCAGCAGCTCCAGCGCACGCAGCCCTTCGTGCAGACCTGAGAGGACCAGCACACCGGCGGCCAGCGCGCTCTCCACCTGCGCAGGAGGCGCCGCGCCTCCCACGGTGTCGAGTACGACGTGCAGGGCGTCCGTCCGTCCGGCCAGCTCCACCGCGGCCTGCAGCTGCGGCGTGGCCCGGTCCTCAGGGCCGGTGGGTCCGACGGTGAAGTCAGCGACGCTGACGACCATGTCCACGGCCGGGTCATCGGCGACAGCCGTGACCAGCTCGGCGTAGCGCCGATCGAGGTCCTCGGTGCCCCAGTAGTCGAGCGGGTTGCTGGCCGCCAAGAAGTCAGGCAGCAGCTCGCGGAGCCGGGCGGACGCGACGGAACCCAACGGTGGCAGCACGAGGCCGGTGCGTGCGACATCGTCGAGCAGCAGCTGGATCTGTCCGCCGGACACGGTCATGGCTGCCATGTTGGGCCGCTGCGGCCGGCGGCGGGTCTGCAGCGCGACGGCGGTCGCGAGCAGCTCATCAAGCGTGTCCACACGGAGCACGCCGTGCCTGCGGAAGCGTGCGTCGACCAGCCGGTCGGGAACGGCCAGCGCTCCCGAGTGAGCCACAGCTGCTTCCCGCGCCGCCTCGGTGCGGCCGGACTTCAAGACGATCACCGGCTTGCCGGACTCGCGAGCCCGGTCACACTCCCGGAAGAAGCGTTCCGGGTCGCGCACCGTCTCGAGGAACGCGCAGATGACGCGCGTGTGCGGGTCGTCGACGAAGTAGCTGAGCAGGTCGGCGCTGTCGATGACGGCCTCGTTGCCGCACGAGACGACATGGCTCCACCGCACGCCGCGCTTGTTGTTGGTAAGCGCCGTCGCCACCGAACCGCTGTGCGCCATGAGCGCGACAGCGCCCGGCTGGTAGGCCTCGACGCGGTCCATGTACAACGCGTGCGGGTGGTGGAAGTTGATGAGCCCCTGACAGTTCGGCCCGAGCAGGGCCATGTCTGCTGCCCTGGCGACTTCGGTGATGCGCGTCTGAAGGGCATGTCCCTCGGGACCCCCGTCAGCGAAGCCGATAGCGAGCACGACGACACCCTTGATGCCCAGCGCTGCCGCATCCTCGACCACCGGCAGCACCCGGTCGCGGGTGACCGCCACGAAGATGGCGTCCGGCACGAAGGGCAGCGAGGAGAGGTCCGGCGCGCACGGGTAGCCGAGAACCTCGTCGTACCGCGGGTTCACCGCACCCACTTCGCCGCCGAAGCCCATCGCGGCGAAGTTCTCGAGAGCCTGGCGACCCCACGGGTTGCTCGGGCTGGCGCCGACGACCGCGACCCCGGACGGGGCGAACAACCGATGCAGGGACGCCCGCGGCGTTGGCACTCGGCTAGGCAAGGTCCTCGACCTCGCGGAACTGCTGGTCACGCCAGTCCAGCGCCGCGCGCAGCCCTTGCGCGGCCCGGATCTCCTCGAACTGCCGGAGCTCATCAGTCTCGGAGCCGTCGAGGATCGCGACGAGGTTGTCGTGGTAGTTGATGGCGTTGAGCAAGCCCATGATCTCGTAGGTGCGGTTGATGCCCTCCTTGGTCAGCTGCACCGCGAGCGGGGACACCTTGGCGATCAGCCGCGCGTGGTAGTAGGCACGCCGCATGAGGTCTTCCGGCTCAACGACCTCGTTGACCATGCCGACCTCATAGGCCCGTTGGGCGTCGATGGTCTTCCCGGTGTACAGCAGCTCGCGGGCGATCTTCATGGGGACGATCCACGGCATGATCAGGGTCGAACCGGTAGAGAAGCGGATCTCCGGCTCGCCCAACCGGCAGTCCGAGGTGGCGATCGTCATGTCGCAGAGCATGGCGATCTCGCAGCCGCCACCCAGGCAGTAGCCGTGCACGGCCGCCACGATGGGCTTGCGGAAGTTCCAGACCCGCCGGGAGAACGGCCAGATCGACTCGAGATGGCGCTTCCACTCCATGACACTGCCCTGCACGGGATCGGACCCCGACTGGATGTCGTAGCCGGAGGAGAAGGCGCGGCCCTCACCGCAGAGCACGACGGCGCGCACCTCGTCGTCGGCCTCGAGCCAGTCGAGAGCGTGAATGACCTCGCGGGCGAGCTGCGCGTTGAGCGCATTGAGCTTGTCCGGACGGTTCAGCTTCAGGGTTGCGATCGGGTAGTCGAGCTCGACCAGGATCGTCTCGTACTGCCTGTCTTCCGACGCCGGCGCGGTCATCGTCGTCCTACCTTCCTTCGGGACTCGTGACGGGGCGTCCGGCCTCGGTGCTCTCGCTCCGACCGAGCCCGGGCTCCTTGGCACCGATGAGCGCCGCCCGGTTGCCGAAGACGTCGATCCCTTCGCCCATGTCGAAGTGGGCCTGCGGGATCTCCTCGAACGACACGACCTGTCCCAGCGCCGGGTCGACCCGCTTGCTATGGACCAGGTCGTTGTACGCGCGCGCCTGCTCGTCGTTGGTGCCGTGCGAGCCCTGCAGTCGCTTCTGATGGACCCAGTGGTAGCGCAGGTCGACGGAGGCGGAGTAGCCCGTGGTGCCGGCGCACACCACGACCATGCCGCCGCGCTCGCACACGAAGATGCTCGTGGGGATCGTCGCCTCACCGGGATGCTCGATCACGATGGCGGGGTTGCGCCGCTCGCCGACCACGTCCCAGATGCGCTTGCCGAAATCTCGGGCGCCTTGGGACCACACCCGCTGGCCCGCCTGGTCGGTCCAGTGCGGGGGAATGCCCCAGTGGTCGAAGTCACCGCGGTTGATGTAGCCGGCGGCGCCGAACTTCATGCAGTAGGCCCCGCGCTCCTCGTCGGACACGACCGCGACCGGGATGGCACCGTGGGCCTTTGCCAGCTGGATGGCCTGGATGCCGACGCCACCCGAGCCGCCCCAGACGAGCACGACGTCACCCTCGTGCAGGCGGTTGCCCTCCCATCCGAGGAGCATGCGGTACGCCGTCGTGCCGACGAGGGTCGGCGCGGCCGCCTCCTCCCAGGACAGGTGGCTCGCCTTGGGCAGGCACTGGTGCTCCTGGGCGAGGGTGAACTGGCCGAAGGCGCCGAAGTTGGTCTCATAGCCCCAGATTCGCGACGACGGCGCGATCATCGCGTCCTTGCCCGCGCGGATCCAAGGGTCGGCGCTGTCCCACCATCCGGGGTGGATCACGACCTCGTCGCCGAGCGCCACGGTGGTCACCGCGTCGCCGACGGCGTAGACGATCCCGCAAGCATCGCTGCCGCCGACGTGGAAGTCCCAGGGCTCGCCCTGCTTCTGCCGGGTGCCGATGACGTCGATCGGCGTACCGCGCGCCGCCCACACGTTGTTGTAGTTGATCCCTGCGGCCATGACGGCGATCAACACGTCGTGGCTGCCGAGCGAGGGTACCGGGACCTCCTCCACCTGGAAGGCGGTGCGCGGGTCGCCGTACCGCTCCTTGCGGATCACCTGGGCCAGCATCCGCTCCGGTACGTCCCCGAGGGCTGGCAGCTCGCCGATCGCGCTCACGTCGGTCCTCGTCTCGCCTGGTCAGCGGGGAGCCGACGCTGGCTGTCCCGCCGTCGACTGTTTGATAGTTCGACGATCTTCGTACGATGGTGCGACGGCGTCAAGGGTCATGACGCCACGAATCACCCGCCGGGGGTGAGCGTCCCGGCGACGACAGTGCCGTCGACCAAGGTGGCCGAGGGCGCCAGTGCGGCCAGCTCGGACGCCGACCGGGTGCGAAGATCGGTGTCGAAGTACAGAAGGTCGCCCAGCTTGCCGGCTTCGACGGATCCGATGAGGTGGTCCATGGACAGTGCCTCGGCGGGGGCCAGCGTGTGGGCGCGCAGCGCCTGCTGGAACGTGAGCCGCTCATCGGGGCCCACGACCAGCCCGTTCGGCGTCGTGCGCGCCATCGCCGACGACAGCGTCGTCAGTGGCCGGAAGTTGGACACGAACGAGTCACTGGAGAGCACCGCGAGGATCTGACGGTCCAGCTCGGACCGCAGCGGCTGCAACCCGTGGACCCGGTCCCCGAGAGTGCGGCACAGGTCGTCACCGCTCTCGACCAGGAAGTTCGGCTGGTTGACCGGGACGACGCCAAGTGCGGCGATCCGGTCCTGCTGCCCGGCCGTGGGATAGCCACAGTGCTCGATGCGGTGCCGATGCGGCGAGCCAGTGCTGGCGATGCCCTCCTGGATGGCGGCGAGGGCGTACTCGATGCCGAGGTCGCCCTGGGCATGGATGCCTACCTGCCATCCCTCGGCCATGGCCTCACCCACCAGATCGCGCAGCTGCTCGGGCTGCCAGAACAACAGCCCCTTCGTGAGTGACCCCTCGGCATAGCCCTCACGGAACAGCGCAGTGCCGCTGGTCAGCGCCCCGTCGCAGTAGAACTTCATGGCACCGATGCGGAACCACTCGTCACCGAACGGCCCCGTCACGCCGGCTTCGCGCAGTGCAGCGAGGTTGTTGGAGAGGGGCATCGCCACGACCCGTAGCCGCAATGCGTTGTCGCGGCGCGCACCCAGATACGTGGTCAGCTCCCGCCGGGTCACCTGCGGGTCGCACACGGTCGTGATGCCCGCGGCGAGATAGGCGTCCATGCCGACGTCGAGAGCGTGCCGCAGTTCATCGGCGGACGCATCGAAGTGAAAGTTGGGTCCGTGGCAACCGATCTCGACCGCGCGCGGGAAGACGCGGTCCATGGCGGCGTCGCCGCAGTAACCGGTGGCTCGGCCGGCCGCGTCACGGGTGAAGTAGCCGCCGTCGGGGTCCCGGTGCACCTTGTCGCCCGCCAGGCGCAAGGCCACCGAGTTGACGACCGCGCTGTGCCCGGACTTGTGGAACACGATGACCGGATGGTCGGGACTGACCGCGTCGAGGTCCGCTGCGCAGGGCAACCGCCCCTCCGGATACTTCGCGAAATCCATCCGATGACCGCGCACCCACGAGCCCGGTGGCTGGGCGAGGGTGGCCTCGCCCACGGCGGCCGCGAGCTCGGCGATGCTCCGCACCGCGGGAAAGCCGGCGTCGACCCCCACCATCGTCTCGCCGGTCGCGAGAAGGTGGTTGTGCGGGTCCACGAAGCCGGGCAGCAGACAGCCGCCGGCCACTTCGACGACCGTCGGCGCCGCGCCCGACAGCTGGGACAGGACGTCGCCGCGCTGGCCCACGGCACGGATGCGGCCCTCGGCGATCGCCACCGTGTCGCCGGCAGCAGAGTCGGTGTGCGGGGACAGCACGGTGGCGCCCGTGATGACCAGCGTTCCTCCGGTCTGCCGCACGACGCTCACTGCTCCCCGTGCAGCACCCGCTGCGCCAGCTCGCCCATCGTGGGGAACCAGACGCCGCCCACTTCTTCGGCCGCAGCGACGATCTGGTCCAGCAGCGCTCGCCGCGACGGCCTGCCGACGAGCTGGGGATGCAGCGTGAACACGGTCGCGCCGCCCAGCTCGTGGATCGCGCGCAGCTCAGCCGTCCACATCTCGGCAATCTGGCTGTTCGCCAGGAACTGACGGTGGTTCGGCGGGCTGCTCGCGAAGAGCAGGTGCGGCCCGTCGTCGAGCATCCAGTGCACGGGCAGCTCGGCTACCCGGCCCTCAGCGGACTCGACGACGTAGGGGTGCACGGAGTCCATGTAGTTGGACGAGAACGTGCAGCCGATCTCGGCCAGCACGCTGCGCGTCCCCTCGGTGACGTCGTACAGCGGCGCGCGATAACCCCGGACCGGCGTCCCACTGATGTCCTCGAGCTTCTCCTTGAGCTTGCGCAGATGCGCGAGCTCGCCGTCACGCTTCCGGTCACGCAGCGGGTTGTGGTCGTCGCCGTGCATGGCGATCTCGTGGCGCTGCGCGACGATCCGCGCGACCGCACCGGGCTGCGCTTCGGCCACGTCGGTCGGCACGAAGAACGTCGTTCGGATGCCGTGCCGGTCGAGCGTCTCGAGCACGAGGTCGAGTCCCTGTCCGACGTCGTACGAGCCGGACGACAGCACGGCCGGCCGGTCTGCGTTGCCGGGATCCTTCGACGTCCACATGGTGTGTCCGTCGAGGTCGAACGTCATGCAGACAGCGCTGCGCTGCCCCGCCGGGAACGTCCCTTCCGGTGCGTGTCCGAGCGTCACGTCATTGCCCTTCCAGGAGAAATGCCCGGGCCGAGTCCTTGAGGATGCCGACCAGGGTCTCGAGCTCGGCTAGCTGTACGAACTCACTCTCGGCGCCCATCGTTGCCGGGCTTGGGCCGATGACGCAGGCCGGAACCCCGCCGTACCGCCACAGCCGCGCGTCAGTGCACCCGAGACCGGTGGAGAGCGGCGGCCGCGCACCGGTGTGGCCGGTGACCGCGTCGACGACCGCTGTGACGATCGCTTCGCCGCCATCGGTCTCGTTCGCGGGACCCCGTCCCAGCACCTCCACGGTGGCCGCGGCGCGCTCCGCCTCGGCGGCGACCAACGCGACGATGTCCTCGACCTCCACGGTCTTGGGGATGCGGAAGTCCAGGGTCACCTCGCAGCTGCTCGGTTGGAGGTTGACCGCGTTGCCGCCGTGCACGGTGCCGACGTTCAGAGACACCGATCGCGTGATGCCCGAAGCACCGGCGCCGAGGTGCTTGTCGACGGCCTCGTCGGTGGCCAGGTCCGACGAGGGCACTGCCGCGAGGCGGGTGTTGAGCTCACCCACCAGGTCGTGCACCCGCCGGACGAGGGCGGCCATCCGCAGGATCGCGCCCTCTGTCTGGCTCGGGTACGCCGAGTGCAGGCTCTGCCCGAGGAAGCGGAGCTTGACCCAGAGGAAGCCGCGCTCGGCGACGCGCACCAGCCCGAGCGACGACGGCTCGGTGCTGACCAGCGCGTCACCGAGCAGTCCTGGCGCGCGGGCGAGCAGCCCGCGCGCGCCCAACGGACCGAACGTCTCCTCCTCACACACCAGCGTGAGAGTCAGGGAGCCCGGCAGGTCACCCTGCTCGTGCAGCTGACGGGCCGCGACCAGGAAGGCCGCGACACCGCCCTTCATGTCGACCGCGCCACGGCCGTAGACCCGGCCCTGCTCGCTGTAGGCCCTGGGGAACTCGCCCGCAGCGGGGAACGTGTCGAGATGCCCGTTCCAGACGAGATGGCGCCCTCGATCAGAACGGGCCACCTCGATCACCAGGTTGCGACGCCCCGCCGCGGGCCGATGAACGACACAGGGCAATCCGGCGGCCTGGCAGTAGCGGACGACGACGTCCGCAGCGGCCGCGACGTCACCGGGTGGGTTGGGGCTCGGCGCCGCGAGGAGCTGGAGCAGCACGGACTCCAGCTCCTGCGCGACGTCGTCGCCAACCAACTGTTCAGGAAGGCTGACTGACACGGGGGTGGCCGGTCAGCGGCCCTGCGGCGCGATGTCCACGCCGAGGCGGTCGAGGACGAAGTCCCTCCAAGGCTGGCGGTAGTCGGAGTTGTAGATGCGCGCCCGCATTGCCGACGGGGGCGTGGCGTTGACGTTCTCGAAGAGAGCGACACGCTGGGCGTTCGCGCTGCAGGTGAGATCCCAGACGAAGTTGAAGACACGGTTCTTCGCCTCCGCGCTGACACCGGTCCCGGGCAGGAACTCCCGCAGCATCTCGCCGATGGACCCGTCCTCGAACTGCTTCTGCGAGAAGCGACTGATCAGGCCCTGCCCCGAGATCTCCCGCATCAGCTGCAGGATGCGCGGGTAGTTCTCGACCGAGTGCAGCCGTCCTGCGGTGACGAAGCGCTCGGCAGGAACGAGCACGCCGTTGGCCGGCTTGGCCGTGTCCTCGGCTGCCAGGACGAACGCCTTCAAAGTCGTGGCGTACGCCGCGATCTCCGAGATCGAGTCACGCACCTGCGGGATGTTCTCGGTGCCCAGCACGTCGACGATGACCTGCGCGGTGCCGGCGAAGATCTCGGCCTTGTACGCCAGTCGGGCCAGGATGTGCCAGAGCGCCAAGGCGCCGAGCTCGTGGTAGAGCCCGAGCATCTGCGGATCCCGGAACGAGAAGATGTGCTCGTTGGGGATGAAGACCCGGTCGAACACCAGCATCGAGTCGGGCTCCTCGCCGCGACTGTCGAGCGCGTGGTCGGCGAGGTCCGTCCCCCGGTTGATGACCGGCTCGCGAGCCACCAGTGTGAGGTTCGGCGCATTGATCGGCACGTAGCAGAACATGTTGGCGTCTGGATCGGCGCCAGGCGTGAGCAGCGTGACGACGGTGCCCACGTGGGCCTGCACGGCTACCGAGGCGCAGGGCTTCGCGCCATAGATGACGAGGCCGTCCTTGCGCTGCTCGACACTGCGCAGACGTCCGGGCTTCTGAGCGGTCGGGACCGAGCGGTCCGACTGCACGTCGGCCACGATGTCGGCGCTCATCGCGTTGTTGTCACGACCCCAGCGGATGAAGTCGTCGATGTTGCTGGCACCTTGAGGGCTGGCGTTCGCGATGCGGTCCGCGACCGACAACAGACCCAGCGCGTTGAAGGAGCCGTAGTCGGGCGGACGGCCGAACACACCGAGCGTGTGGTAGGTCGACATGCGCGCGAGCTCACGACGCGAGACCAGGTCCTCCTTGGTCCGCGGGACCTGCCACGCCCGGCTCGCCAGTTCGCCGGTCTCGTCGTCCTTGTAGGCAGCGACGTCGCGCAGCTCCGGCTCGTGCTGCATGTCGTACAGCGCGGCGATGTTGTCTATTGCATCCTTGAACTGCGGGTGGGTCGTCACGTCGTCGACGCGTGTCCCGTCGGCCGCGAGGACGACACGGCCGTCCCGGAGGCTCTGCTTGTACTCTTCACCGGTCTTGAGCATTTACCTCAACCTTCGAGTGGGCTGTCGCTGAGCGAATAGAAGTTGCGGCGCGCGTAAACGAGCGTTTCCTTGCTGCTGTCCTCGGCGGCGCGCACGCCGACGACAGTTCCGAACAGGACGTCGTGGTCGCCGATCGTCACGGACTGCGAGACCCAGCAGTCGAAGTGCGCGATCGCCCCGTGAACTGACGGTGCCGCCGGGACGGTCAGGCCATCGTGTGGATCCCACCGGCGGTCGGTAACCGGCAACGGGACACCGCCCTCGGTCCACCACTCTGCTTCCGGGCTGAAGTTCTCCAGGAACTTGGGAGCACCCGGCGTCGCAGCGGCACGAGCCACGTGCACCTGGTCGGTGGACAGCACCGAGATGCCCATCCGGCCCTGCAGCTTGGCGGCCTGGACGATCGCGGTGTGCGAGAACAGGCACACCGACACCGTCGGCGGGTCGAGAGCGACCGACGTGAAGCTCGAAGCGGTCACTCCCCACGGCCGGCCACCGACATAGGCCGTCACCACGACGACCGGTGCCGGCATCTGACCCAGCACCGAGCGCATCGTGCCGACCATGCCGTCTACAGTGTGACTGTAGTTCATTTAGTTATACTGTTGCATCGGCCGCGCGGCCGTCAAGCACTTCCGCACGTTTGGCCCGTCGCGCGCGGCGCCGGAGCCGCACCCGCTGCCCACCAACGTCGAAGGAAGTGCCGACATGGCCGACCGTCAGATCGTGGGGCCGGTCTCCGGCACCGACGTCCCCCGCTACTCCGGCCCCTCGACCTTCGCGCGGCTGCCGCGCGTCGACCAGGTCGAGACAGTGGACATCGCCGTGATCGGCGCGCCCTTCGACACCGGCGTCAGCTACCGACCGGGCGCGCGGTTCGGTCCGACGCACATTCGTCAGTCCTCGCGTCTCCTGCGGCCGTACAACCCGGCGTTGGACCGCGCACCCTTCAGCGTGCTGCAGGTGGCCGACGCGGGCGACATGACGATCAACCCGTTCAGCATCGACGCCGCCGTCGGCGAGGTGCAGGAGCAGGCGGCGTCCTGGACCTCGCGCGGGACGCGACTGGTGACCCTCGGCGGCGACCACACCATCGCGCTGCCGTTGTTGCGCAGCGTCCACGCGGAGCACGGACCCGTGGCGGTGCTGCACTTCGATGCGCACCTCGACACCTGGGACACCTACTTCGGCGCACCCATCACCCACGGCACCCCCTTCCGCCGCGCCTCGGAGGAGGGGTTGCTCGACCGCGAGGGCAGCGTCCACGTGGGCCTGCGGGGTTCGCTGTACGACAAGCTCGACCTCGCCGACGATGCCCGGCTGGGCTTCCAGCAGCTGACCTCGCGGCAGTTCGCCGTCGAGCGGCTGGACAGCATGATCGACGCGATGCTGGTCCGGTTGGGCGACCGGCCGGTCTACGTCTCGGTCGACATCGACGTGCTCGACCCGGCGCACGCGCCGGGCACCGGGACCCCGGAGGCGGGCGGCTTGACCAGCCGTGAGCTGCTCGAGCTGCTCCGCGCGCTCGACGGCCGTCACGTGGTCGGCGCGGACGTGGTGGAGGTAGCGCCTGCCTACGACCACGCCGAGCTGACGGGGGTCGCGGCGAGCCACGTGACCTACGAGCTGCTGACCGTGATGGCCGGCACGGCGACGGACGCGACTCATGCCGGTGCGCCCGTCTCCGAGACTCCGACAGACCTGTCGTAGGCGAGCGCGCCCGCCACGACGGTCGCGGCGACGCCGCCGGTCTGCATCTGTTCGAGGCCGGCGAGGCTGCGCGGGTCAACGTCCAGAACGGCGAAGTCTGCCTGTTCTCCGGGCGCCAGCGTCCCGGGCGCCGCGGAGGTGCGCCGGAGGCGCGCGGAACCACGCGTGTAGAGAGCCAGTGCCGCGGCCGGGCTCAGGGCCTCCCGCGCGCCGACGACCTCACCGTGCGCGTCACCATCGGCCACGCGACGGGTCGCGCAGCTCCACACGGCGGGCCACGGGTCGTAGCCGGCACACGGGTAGTCCGAGGACCCGGCGACAAGCACCCCGGCTTCGGTCAGGGAACGGTGCCGGATCGCACTCTCCATCCGTGCCGCCCCGTAGAGCTCGAGGAGGCGCCGGCCGTGCTCGCGGATGTAGGAGCCGAACGGGACGACCGCCCAGCCCTGCGCGCGCAAGAGCGGCAGCTGGTCGTCGCGGATGAAGCTGCCGTGCTCGATACGACCACCGAGCCCGCTGCGCTCACCCGCCTCGAGCAGTACGTCGACGGCGTTGTCGCCGTTCGCGTGCACCGCGAGCTGCAGCTCCAACCGATGGGCAGCCGCCTGCTCGGCGGCGATCTGCTCGCTGTCACGCAGCTGTTGGGGCACGACCTCGGCAGGGGCCGCAGACAGCATGCAGGTGCCGCCGTTCAGGGCCCCGTCGACAAACGTCTTCAGCCCCAGCACCGACAGCCTCTCGTTGCCGCGCTGTTGCAGCTTCTTGGCCAGCGCGACATCGTGCGCCGGGATCAGCGCGGAGTAGCGCGGGCCGGCTGCTCGCCCGCGGGTGACGGATTCGAGCAGCTCCCAGCCCGTCTCACTGCAGAGCGCCTCGGTCATCGCGGTGACGCCGCGGGCAACATAGCGGCGTTCGATGGTGCGCAGCGCGTCCCGCCGGTCGGCGAAAGTGGCCAGTGCCACGGCCGCCGGGTCCCGCGCAAGAGCGGGCTCCATGACGTCGAAGAGGACCTGCTCGTACACCCGTCCGGTCGGGTCCCCTGCCGCCGTCGTCTCCACCCAGCCGTTGCCCGGTACGGCGGCGCCGCGGACCTTGCCGTGTTCGTCCAGCAGCCCCGCGCGGCGCAGTCCGACGGTGTTGAGGTAGCCCCAGTGCCCGTTGGCATGGACGATGACCAACGGCTCGTCCGGGGCCAGCCAGTCCAGCAGCGCGAGATCGATCGGCCCCTGCTCGGTCCGCGCAGCCAGCCACCCCACGAGCTTGATCCAGCCGTTGCTGCGGCTGGAGCTCTGCACGGCCTGAGCCACCCGCTCGACGTCGCCCTGGTCGGTGGCGCTGAGTGAGAGGTGGCACAGCTCGTCCGCAGCGATGGTGGGGTGGCAGTGGGCGTCCTCCAGCCCCGGGACGATCCATCCCCCGCCGAGCTCGACCACTGCCGCCGCATCGAAGGCACGACGCAGTGTCGCGAGCAGGCCGACCGCGACGACCTGGCCTGCTGCCACCGCTACGGAGTCAGCCGGTTCCCCCCGGCCGGCGGCGAAGTCGGTGACGACGTGGCCGGCGCGGAAGACGACTACTGGCCCGGGGGTATCAACCACGCGTTGCGCGCCGAGAAGCGAAGCGCCACGGTCTGGCCCACCTCGGGGCGATGCTGGAGGGCATCGCCGCTGAGCCGCACCGTGATGCTCCCGCCCGATTCCGTGGCGACGATGACGCGCTCCTCCGAGCCGAGGTACACGACCTCGCGGACCGTGGCCTTCCAGTCGTCGGCCGCGTCGGCGCTGTCCGAGATGAGCACGTCCTCGGGCCGGAACATCAAGCAGTGCTCTCCCGGGGTCACATCCTCCGGCGCCGCCCAGCCATCCAGGTGGATGGGACCGTCCTTCGCCTCGAGCACCCAGGACGCCCCGTCACGTCGGAGTGCACCCTCGAGCAGGTTGCTGTCACCGAGGAACTCGGCGACGAACCGCGACTGCGGGCGGCGGTAGAGCTCGTCCGGGGTACCGACCTGCTGGATGCCACCGCGGTCGAAGACGACGACCGTGTCAGAGAGCGCCATCGCCTCTTCCTGGTCGTGAGTCACGAACAGGAAGGTGATGCCGAGCTCACGATGCACTCGCTTGATCTCCAGCTGGAGCCGCTGGCGCAGCTTCTTGTCCAGCGCGCCGAGCGGCTCATCCATCAGCAGGATCGGCGGATCGAAGACGAGTGCACGGGTGAGCGCGACCCGTTGCTGCTGGCCGCCCGAGAGCTCCCGCGGGCGTCGCTTCTCGAAGCCAGTGAGGTGGACCATCTCGAGCGCAGCGGCGACCTTGGTGCGGATGGTCTCCTTCGCGACCTTCCGCTCCACCAGGGGGAACGCCACGTTGTCCCAGACCGTCATGTGCGGGAACAGCGCATAGTTCTGGAAGACCATGCCGAGGTTTCGCTTGTGCGGTGGCAGGTCCGCGATGTCTCGACCGTTGATGAGGATGCGGCCAGAGCTAGGCGTGATGAAGCCCGCGATCATGTTCAGGGTCGTCGTCTTGCCGGAGCCGCTCGGGCCCAGGAAGGTGACGAACTCTCCCTTTCGCACCGAGAGGTCGATCTCCTCGACCGCTGGCGTGTCGGTGCCGGCGTACTGCTTGCAGACTTTCTGCAGCTCCAGCACGACGTCCGGATCTTGGTCCACCATTAGCGCTTCGACCTTCCCTCGGCCTTGGACGAGAACAGGAACTTCGTACTGACCAGGATCAGCACCGTGCTGACGATGAGGATCAGCGTGGACGCTGCCGCAATCGTCGGGTCAATGTCGCGGGTCACGCTCGAATACATCTCGACCGGCAGGGTCCGCAGCTGAGGGTTCGCGATGAACAGCGAGACGACAACCTCGTCGAACGACGTGACAAAGGCGAACAGGCCGCCGGCGAGGACGCCGGGAGCGATGATGGGGAGCGTGATCCGCCGGAACACCCGGTACGGGCTGGCGCCGAGCACCGTCGCGGCGCGTTCGAGCTGGCGATCCATGATCCGCAGCGAGCTCGACACCGTGATGATGACGTAAGGCACCGCCAGGA
>JAVEDJ010000208.1 GCA_030841025.1 Actinomycetota bacterium | reverse complement strand
GGCGAACGACTGGAACTGCTCGAAGGAGTGTCCGCACTCAGTGCAGGCGTACTGATACGTCGGCACGGCCCGACCTCCAGGTTCGCTCGATGATCTTCGTGACCTCGCCGGGCCGAGTGTTGGCACTCAACCCTGATGAGTGCCAATTGTGCGCCATCGGGGCCGCTGCCGTCCAACTGTGTGAGTGAGCGTGAAGCTTTGCGTCACGAGCCCAGCAAAGGATGCGTAGCTGAGCGCGAACGAGCGCACCTGCCGGGCCCCGGGGCGGCCGGGTCACTCGCGGCCACCGGCCTTGCGCTGGCGCTCACCGGCTCGTCCGGTCGAGAGCCTCGCCCAGGATGCGCGCGCCTTCCGCGAAGGCCGCGGGGTTGGGTCCGGAGTAGTTGAGCCGCAGGAAGGCTCCGGTGGGCTCTGCCGGGAACCACTCGGTGCCCGGCGCGATGAGCACCCCGGCGCGTTCGCAGTCATGGGCCACCTGGTTGACGTCGGTTCCGTCGGGCAGGTGTGCCCACAGGTTCAGCCCGCCGGCGGGCACAGCGTCGATGTGTGCTTGAGGGGCGTGCTGGCGCAGGCTGTCCACGAGCAGGTCGCGGCGGGCGCGGAGCTGTTCGCGGGCTCCGCGTAGGTGGGTCTGCCAGGCCGGTTGAGTGACGACGTCGAGGGCTGCGGCTTGCAGCACCCCGCTGACGTACATGGACTCGGCGCTCCGGTCGGCCAGGATGCGCTCGCGGGCAGGTCCCCGGGCGACGACGGCGGCGATTCGCAGGGCGGGGGAGACGCTCTTGGTCAGCGACCGAAGGTAGACGACGTGGCCGGCGTCGTCGTGGGCGGCGATGGGACGGGGGGCCGTGCTGATGCCGAAGTCGTGGGCCCAGTCGTCCTCGACGAGGAACGCGCCGTGGTCACGAACCACATCCAGCACCCGTTCCGAGCGCTCGATCGACCACTGCGCGCCGGTCGGATTCGCATAGGTCGGTTGGGCGTAGAAGACCCGGCTCCCGGTCTCGACGAACGCGCGCTCCAGTCCTGCGGGGTCGGGGCCGTCGGAGCCGGAGGGCACCGGGACGACGCGGACGCCGGCCTGGGCCGCGGCGGTGATGGCGCCCCAGTAGGTCGGCGACTCCATGAGCAGCGGCTCGCCGACGGCCACCAGGGCACGGAAAACGGAGCTGAGCCCGCTCTGGCTGCCGGGCAGGACGACGACGTCGCTGGGCGTGGGCGGGGTGACGCCGACCGGGCACGACGCCGCCAGCTCATGGGCAAACCACGCCTGCAGCTCGGGCAGTCCCGTCACCGGTGGCCGCGACAGGGCCGTGTCGCCTCGTGCCGCTCGGGTCAGCGCCGAGCGAACCAGCCGCTCGGGGAGCAGCTCACGGTCGGGGTATCCCGCATGCAGGGCAATGACGTCGTTCGGGACGCTGCGCATCGCGGTAGAAACCGCCTGGATGCGCGACCGGGGAGAGCGCAGGGCCGCGGTCTGCCACCCGTAGTCCGAAGGCCGTGCCGTGCGCACGGCCCGCACGAAGGTCCCCACACCCGGGCGGCTCTCGATGAGACCGTCGCTGCTGAGCTGGCGCAGCGCCTTCTGCACCGTCACCGGGCTGGCCTCGTGCTGGGCGACCAGGGTGCGGGTGGACGGCAGACGCGCGCCGGGGGCTGCCGACGCAACCCAGTCACGCAGTACCGCGGCAATGCGCGAACTGCTACCGTGGGCCATGTCGCATGATAGTATCGCTACTCTGTATCGGCCTCCCGTGGTATCCACCACACCCGTCGTTGGCCTGTTGTGGGGGCTGCTCGGAGTAGCGGCGTTCTCCTTCACCGTGCCATTCACCCGAGTGGCCGTCGGCGGCCTCCCGCCGCTGTTCATCGGGTCCGGCCGCGCGGTCGTGGCGGCGGTCCTCGCGGCCGGCGCCCTGGCCGCCACGCGACAGCGGCTGCCTCACGCGCGGCACTGGGCGCGGCTCGCGGTGGTCGGTGGCGGTGTCGTGGTCGGCTTCCCGCTGCTCACGTCGTACGCGCTCGTCACCGCGCCCGCGAGCCACGGTGCCGTCGTCATCGCTGTGCTGCCGGCCGCGACCGCCACGATGGCCGTCCTGCGCGGCCACGAACGTCCACCGGTGCTGTTCTGGGTTGTCGCAGGCGTCGGCGCGGTGGCCGCCATGGGGTTCGCCTCGGCCCAGTGGGGCGGCATCGGGCACCTGCGGTGGTCGGACCTGCTCCTGTCCGGCGCGGTCGTAGCCGCGGCCATCGGCTACGCGGAGGGTGCGCTGCTCGCCCGCGAGCTCGGCGCCTGGCAGACCGTGTCGTGGGCGTTGGTCCTGTGCTCACCCCTGATGGTGTTCCTCGCCGTGCAGTCCGCGGCGCAGCAGACCCCATCAGGCACGGAAGCGCAGTGGGCAGCGTTCGCCTACCTCGGCGTGGTCAGCATGTTCCTCGGCTTCTTCGCCTGGTACCACGGCTTGGCCATCGGACCCATGGCCCAGGTCAGCCAGGTCCAGCTGGTCCAGCCCGTCTTGTCGATCTGCTGGGCCGGGCTGCTGCTCGCGGAGCACCTCACCTGGACCACCATCCTCGGCGGACTGGTCGTCATCGTCTGCGCCGGCGCGGCCGTCGGGGTCCGGTCCAAGGGGTCTGCTCAGCCCCGGACCTCCGCTTGACGCTGACGTAGGCGGGGAAGGACGCCAAAACGGTCCGAGTGAACTTGACGGCCCGGCTCGCGGCGGTCCGCCCCGTTCCCCGCGAGCCGTGCCTACTGGTTCGCGCGGAACACGCGCAGCTGCAGGGCGAGCGTCGCGTAGTAGCCGACCAGTGTCGTGAGCTCGAACAGTGCCGGCTCGCCGAGGCGCGCAGCCGCGTCGGCGTACGTCGCGTCGTCGAGGTCGGCGTCGTCGAGCAGGCGGCGTACGACGTCCATCGCTGCGGCCTCGTCCGCGTCCGGCAGGTCGGGCACCACTCCCGCGTGCAGGGCATCGATCTCGTCGTCGGTGAGGCCGGTCGCCCGCCCCACCGCGGTGTGCGCGCGCCGCTCGAAGGCGGAGTCCCAGCGGGCCGCGACGAGCAGGATCGCCATCTCACGCACCCGGTCGGACAGAGCGGCGCGGTAGCGCACGGCCGCGCCGACCTCCTGCAGCGCCGACCCGACGGCCGGGCTGAGCAGCAGCGCGTTGAACGGCCCGTTGAGCCCCCCGGCGTCGTCGGTCAGCGCAAAGTGCTGCGGGCCGGCCGCGCGCGGGCCGCCGGCGATGTCGTCGTACAGCTCGCGCTGGGCGGGTGTGAGGTCCTGCGGCGGGAGCCTGCGCAGCCGCCCGTCGGAGTCGGTCACGACAGCTGCGTCTTGACTTCGTTGACGAGGATCACCACGAACAGCAGTGTGCTGCCTGCCAGAAGCAGGTTCGACAGCCACCCCGAGCGGCCGCCTTCCCCGACACGTCGGGCGTTGAGCAGCAGCAACAGAGTCACCGAGAGGAACGGCATGAACGCGGCCCCGAGCACGCCGTAGACGAGCGTCAGCCCGAACGGCTTGTCGAGGAACAGCAACGCCATCGGCGGCACCGTCAGCCAGATGAGGAAGGCGCGGAACGCCAGGCTCCGCTCCGCTTCCCTGCTGTCGTACGCCGACTCGCGTGCGGCGTCGCTGCCGTCGGTGGCGCCGACCGGGATGTCGCGGCCGTGCGGCAGCCGCACCGCGCGGGTCCAGTCGGCGAACAGCAGGCTGACGCCGTTCCACACACCGAGGAGCGAGCTGGTCGTCACTGCGAGGAAACCGACGAGGAACAGCACGCGCGCCCACTCGCCGTACTTCTCGTCCAGGGCGGTGCCGAGAGTGAGCAGGCCGGTGTCGTCCTCGGTGAGGTTCTCCCCGCCCAGCAGGCCGGCCCCGATCACCAGCATCGAGACGACGAAGATGCCAGTCATCACATAGCCGATCGCGTTGTCGAGACGCATCGTGCCGAGCCACCCGCGACCGCTCCACCCCTTGGCCGCGACCCAGTAGCCGTAGGACGCCATGGTGATCGTGCCGCCGACTCCGCCGATGAGACCGACGACGTAGATCATCGAGCCGCCCGACAGCCGCGGCACGAGACCGTCGCGCATCGCCGGCAAGTCCGGCCCAACCAGCGCCGCGATCGTCACGACCGTGACGAACTTCAGCGCCACCAGCACGGTGATGAACTTCTCGAACACCGCGTAGCGCTGCGCCCACACCAGCGAGAGACCGACGAGGCCGGCGATCATCGCCCAGTAGCGCACCGAGATGCCGCCGAAGAGGGCGTTGAGCGGCAGGCCCACCGCTGACATCGCGGTCGCGCCGTAGACGAAGCCCCAGATGACGACGTAGACGCCGAAGAACCCCCGTGGCCCACCGGCCGAGCAGGCGCCAGCCGTCGAGCATGGTCGCGCCCGACATGATCTGCCACCGGCCGACGCCCTCGGCCAGCGAGATCTTCAGCACGGTGCCGAGGATCGCGGCCCAGAGCAGAGCGTTGCCGTACTTCGCGCCGGCGACCATCGTCGCGACGAGGTCGCCCGCGCCCACGCCCGCCGCCGCGGCGAGCAGCCCCGGTCCGACCTGGCGCAGTCGGTCGCGGAGCCCGACGGGTGGCGTCCGGACGTCCTCCATGGTTGCCATCTGGCTGGCACCCGCTTCCCGTGCGAGCAGACATAACGGACATGGGGGGCCTACCCAGCGACCTGTCCCGACAAGCCTGGGCGAGACGCGCGGCGGCTGCGACGCGGTAGAGAGCGCGCGGCTGTGCGCCGCGGGCGTCGTACCTCGCGTGCGCCACCAAAACAAGAGGGGGAGCCGGCGTCCGCACCCACGGCGGGGAGGAACGCGAACCCGCCCCGGTGAATCGCTTGGCGGCTGCCGCCGGTCCGGCAGACTGTGACCGTGCCCCCTCACTACCGCGCCCCCGGCTGGTTCACCCGGAACATCTCCAACCGGGCCGTCGCGTTCTTGACGGCGCGCGGAGTGAGCATCCTTGGCTCCCGCGTCCTCGCAGTGCAGGGACGGGCCAGCGGGCTCTGGCGCACCACCCCGGTGAACTTGCTCGACCACGACGGGGCCCGTTACCTGGTCTCGGCGCGGGGGGAGGGCCAGTGGGTGCGGAACCTGCGGGCCGCAGGGACCGGCGAGCTCCGTGTCGGCACCCGAACCGAGTCCTTTCGCGGCCGGGAGCTGTCGGACGAAGAGAAGGTACCGGTGCTGCGCGCCTATCTGAAGCGGTGGAAGTTCGAGGTGGGCGCGTTCTTCGACGGCGTCGGACCGGACTCCACCGACGCGCAGATCCAAGCGATCGCCGTCAAGCACCCAGCCTTCGAGGTGTTACCGGTCGACTGAACACGCCACCGCCGGCCGCGGTCAGCCCGTGTGCAGCACGGCGGTGACTGTGAACGTGCAGCCGTCGCCACGCGTGGGTGACGACACGACGCACCACCGAGCCCAGCCACCGAGGGTTTCATCACGGGCGTTCTCGAGCATGGCTCGGCGCCTGCGCGCGTCGGTGAAAGATTCGCACGGTTGCCGGACAGACTGGTGGTGTGGCGCCGCTTGACGATGCGGTCCGGCGGGAGCGGCTCGAGGCTCTTGTCGCGTCGACGTACGTGCCGTTGCAGTGCTACCTGCGTCGGCGTACTGACCCGGCCGCTGCCGACGACGTCCTGGGCGATGTGCTGCTAGTGATGTGGCGACGGGTCGACGACGTCCCGACGGACATGCCGCTTGCCTGGTGCTACGCCGTCGCCCGCGGCTGCCTCGCCAACGCGGTGCGCCGCGAGGGGCGGCAACGTCAGCTGCTGCACCGCCTCTCGCAACAGCCCCAACCCAGTCACGCGGCCGGTTCCGAGGACCCGGACCTCGAGGAGGCGCTTGCGGCTCTGCCGCCGGGGAACCAGGAGGTGCTGCGGCTGTGGGCCTGGGAGCAGCTGGCGCCCCGCGAGATAGCCGTCGTGCTCGGCGTCACGCCGAACGCCGCGAGCATCCGGCTGCACCGCGCGACCCGGCGGTTGCGGGAAAAGCTGGGCGCAGGAAAGGAACGCGGCGGTGGCGGACAGATAGATCCACGACGTGGAACGGAGGCACCCCGGTGACCGGCCACGACGAGCTGCGAGCACGGCTCGCAGCGATCGACCCGGCACGCCAGGACGGTGACCTCGGGTCCGTGTCGGAACCGTCCCCGACCGAGCTCCGGGAGCGCATCATGCAGACCATCGATCAAGCCCCCAGCGACCCGGCCGCACCCGACACTCGCGCAGCAGGCGGCGGGAGCCGTGCGCGGTGGCTGGCTGCAGCCGCCGTCCTCGTGCTCGCAGCCGCCGGGGTGGCCGGCATCCTTGCGACCACGGTCGGCGACCCTGCCCCTCGAAGCGGCAGACCGACGACCGTGGCGCTCCAGGTGCCGGCCGGCGACGCAGCCAGCTCCTGCGTCCAGTTCGACGTCGCGTTCCTGCCGAACATGCCGGTCGCGTTCGCTGGCACCGTGACGTCGATCGAGTAGGACACGGTCACTCTTGACGTGGACCACTGGTACCGAGGCGGCTCCGCCGACCGCGCAACTGTGAGCATCTCTGACACACAGACTTCGGTGGCGCTGGACGGCGTGGACTTCGTCGACGGGCGGCGCTACCTGCTGACGGCGACCGACGGCACGGTGAACGGCTGCGGGTTCAGCGGCCCCG
>JAVEDJ010000272.1 GCA_030841025.1 Actinomycetota bacterium | reverse complement strand
TCGCCACCAGCAAGGGCAAGGGCTACGCCGGTGTCATGAAGCGCCACGGGTTCAAGGGCCTGGGCGCCGGGCACGGCACGCAGCGCAAGCACCGCTCGCCGGGTTCCATCGGCGGCTGCGCCACCCCCGGGCGCGTCTTCAAGGGCATGCGCATGGCCGGTCGCATGGGCGGCGTCCGTACGACCACGCAGGGCCTGACCGTCCACGCCATCGACACCGACAAGGGCCTGCTGCTCATCAAGGGCGCCATCCCCGGCCCCAAGGGCGCCGTCGTGCTGATCCGCACCACCGCCAAGGGCAACGCCGTTGCGAAGGGAGCATCGCTGTGAGCGAGACCATCGCGTCATCGGACGCTTCCGCCGAGACGGTCGCCACCGAGCCCGTGACCCGCGAGGTCGACGTGCTCGACGCCGACGGCTCCAAGGCCGGCACGGTCGAGCTGCCCGGGGAGGTCTTCGACGTCCAGGTCAACGTCCCACTGATCCACCAGGTCGTGGTGGCCCAGCTGGCCGCGGCCCGACAGGGCACCGCGTCGACCAAGAACCGTGGCGAGGTGCGCGGCGGTGGCCGCAAGCCGTACCGCCAGAAGGGCACCGGCCGGGCCCGTCAGGGCTCGACACGCGCTCCGCAGTTCGCCGGGGGTGGCGTCGTACACGGGCCCAGCCCGCGCAGCTACGCGCAGCGGACCCCCAAGAAGATGAAGGCGGCCGCCCTGCGCGGCGCGCTCTCCGACCGCGCCCGCAACGGGCGGGTGCACGTGGTCAGCTCGCTGATCGACGGGGATGCCCCCTCGACCAAGGCTGCTGTGGCCGCCCTGGCCGGCCTCTCCGAGCGCCGGCACGTGCTGGTCGTGGTGCAGCGGGCCGATGCCCTGACCTGGAAGAGCCTGCGCAACGCAGGCCGGGTGCACCTGCTGCCGCCCGACCAGCTCAACACGTACGACGTGCTCGTCTCCGACGACGTCGTCTTCACCCGGGGCGCGCTCGACGACTTCCTCGCCGGTCCGGCCCAGGGCCGCTCGGTGAACGCCGTGGCCACTGAGGACGAGGCCGCTGCGAGCGGAGCCGCCACCAGCGAAGGGAGCGAGAAGTGAGCTCGATCCACAAGGACCCGCGCGACGTGCTGCTCGCCCCGGTCGTCTCCGAGAAGAGCTACGGACTTCTAGACGAGAACAAGTACACGTTCCTCGTGCACCGCGAGGCCAACAAGACCGAGATCAAGATCGCGGTCGAGCAGGTCTTCGGTGTCAAGGTCGCCAGCGTGAACACCCTCAACCGTGAGGGCAAGCGCAAGCGCACCCGCACCGGTTTCGGGCGCCGCAAGGCCACCAAGCGCGCCATCGTCACCGTCGCCGAGGGCGACCGCATCGATATCTTCGGAGGGCCGGTCAGCTAATGGGCATCCGCAAGTACAAGCCGACGACCCCGTCACGCCGCGGGTCGAGCGTTGCCGACTTCGTCGAGGTGACGCGCTCCACGCCGGAGAAGTCGCTCGTGCGTCCGCTGCACAGCAAGGGCGGTCGCAACAACGCCGGCCGCATCACCACCCGTCACCAGGGCGGTGGCCACAAGCGTGCCTACCGCGTGATCGACTTCCGTCGGCACGACAAGGACGGCGTCGTGGCCAAGGTCGCGCACATCGAGTACGACCCGAACCGCACCGCGCGCATCGCGCTGCTGCACTACCTCGACGGCGAGAAGCGCTACATCCTGGCGCCGAACCGCCTCAAGCAGGGCGACCGCATCGAGAACGGCCCCTCGGCCGACATCAAGCCGGGCAACAACCTGCCGCTGCGCAACATCCCCGTCGGCACCGTGATCCACGCCATCGAGCTCCGTCCCGGTGGCGGCGCCAAGATCGCGCGGTCCGCCGGCACCAGCGTCCAGCTGGTCGCCAAGGACGGCCCCTTCGCGCAGCTGCGGATGCCGTCCGGCGAGATCCGCAACGTCGACGTGCGCTGCCGCGCCACCGTCGGCGAGGTGGGCAACGCCGAGCAGTCCAACATCAACTGGGGCAAGGCCGGCCGCATGCGGTGGAAGGGCAAGCGCCCGACCGTCCGTGGTGTCGCCATGAACCCCGTCGACCACCCGCACGGTGGTGGTGAGGGCAAGACCTCCGGTGGACGTCACCCGGTGAACCCCAACGGCAAGCCCGAGGGCCGCACCCGGCGACCGAACAAGTCCAGCGACGCCCTCATCATCCGCCGCCGCAAGACCGGCAAGAAGCGCTGATCGGAGCTGTTGACAACATGCCGCGTTCCCTGAAAAAGGGTCCCTTCGTGGACGACCACCTCATCAAGAAGGTGGACGCCCAGAACGACAAGGGCACCAAGAACGTCATCAAGACATGGTCACGCCGCTCGATGATCGTGCCGGCCATGCTGGGCCACACCATCGCAGTTCACGACGGTCGCAAGCACGTGCCCGTCTTCGTGACCGAGGCGATGGTCGGGCACAAGCTCGGGGAGTTCGCCCCGACGCGCACCTTCCGCGGTCACGTCAAGGACGACCGGAGGGCGCGCCGTGGCTGACCAGGCCCTCGACGTGACCGGCCCGGCGCTCGCGCGCGCACAGGCCCGGTTCGTCCACGTGACCCCCATGAAGGCGCGCCGCGTCGTCGACCTCATCCGAGGGATGCAGGCCGACCAGGCGCTTGCCGTGCTGCGCTTTTCCCCCCAGTCCGCGAGCGAGCCGGTCTACAAGGTCCTGGCCAGCGCGGTCGCCAACGCACGGCACGCTGCCGAGCGGGACAGCCGTCGCCTCGATGTCGAGGAGCTGGTCGTCCGCGAGGCCTACGTCGACGAGGGGCCCACCGCCAAGCGGTTCCGCCCCCGGGCACAGGGTCGCGCCTTCCGCATCCGCAAGCGGACCAGCCACATCACCGTGGTGGTTGCGCCTCGTCCCGAGGACGCACCGGTCCGCTCCGCCGGACACAAGAGCACCAGTCAGAAGAGGAGGACCCGCTAGTGGGCCAGAAGGTCAACCCCCACGGGTTCCGCCTGGGCATCTCCACCGACCACAAGAGTCGATGGTTCGCCGACAGCACCAAGTCGGGCCAGCGGTACAGCGACTACGTCAAGGAAGACGTGGCGATCCGTCGTCTCATGTCCAAGGGCATGGAGCGCGCCGGCATCTCCCGCGTCGAGATCGAGCGGACCCGTGACCGGGTGCGCGTCGACATCCACACCGCGCGTCCCGGCATCGTCATCGGCCGCCGCGGCGCCGAGGCCGACCGCATCCGCGGTGACCTCGAGAAGCTCACCGGCAAGCAGGTGCAGCTGAACATCCTCGAGGTCAAGAACCCCGAGGTCGACGCCCAGCTCGTCGCGCAGGGCGTCGCCGAGCAGCTGGCCAGCCGAGTCTCCTTCCGCCGGGCGATGCGCAAGTCGATGCAGAGCACGATGAAGGCCGGTGCCAAGGGCATCCGGGTTCAGTGCTCGGGTCGTCTCGGCGGTGCCGAGATGTCGCGCTCCGAGTTCTACCGCGAGGGCCGCGTCCCGCTGCACACGCTGCGCGCGAACATCGACTACGGCTTCTACGAGGCCAAGACGACGTTCGGCCGCATCGGTGTCAAGGTCTGGATCTACAAGGGCGACGCGCAGGGCAACCGCGCGGAGCGCGAGGCAGCTCAGGCCGCCGCTCGACTGGCCCAGCGCCAGCGTCCGGCCCGTGCGACGCGCCGTCCCGGTCGCGACGAGGGTGCTGCACCCGAGGCGCCGGTGGCGGCGGGAGCCGTGGCCACCGAGGCGCCTGCGCCGACCGACAGCACCCCGACCAGCGGAACGGAGGCCTGACCATGCTGATCCCTCGCAGGGTCAAGCACCGCAAGCAGCACCACCCCGGTCGGTCCGGCATGGCCAAGGGCGGCACCAAGATCGCCTTCGGCGACTACGGCATCCAGGCCCTCGAGCCGGCCTACGTCACCAACCGCCAGATCGAGTCGGCGCGTATCGCCATGACCCGGCACATCAAGCGTGGCGGCAAGGTGTGGATCAACATCTACCCCGACCGGCCGCTGACCAAGAAGCCCGCCGAGACCCGCATGGGTTCCGGCAAGGGGTCGCCGGAGTGGTGGATCGCCAACGTCAAGCCCGGCCGGGTCATGTTCGAGCTGTCCGGTGTGCCGGAGCCGATCGCCCGCGAGGCGATGCGCCGTGCCATGCACAAGCTCCCGATGAAGTGCCGGTTCATCCGGCGCGAGGAGGTGTGATGAGCAGCGCTCAGAACAAGCTCGCGGTACCCGTGCGCGGGCTCGAGGACGACGAGCTCGAGACGAAGCTGCGGGAGGCGAAGGAGGAGCTGTTCAACCTCCGGTTCCAGGCCGCGACCGGTCAGCTCGAGAGCCACGGGCGCCTGCGGGCTGTCCGCAAGGAGATCGCGCGCATCTACACCATCATGCGTGAGCGCGAGCTCGGCATCAGCTCGGTCGAGGCCGACAGCGAGGCGCCGGCATGAGCGAGAACACGAAGGAAGAGATGAGCACCGACACCAGTCAGTCCGCCGAGGCGACGCGCGGCTTCCGCAAGACCCGCGAGGGTCTGGTCGTGAGCAACAAGATGGACAAGACGGTTGTGGTCGTCGTGGAGGACCGCGTCAAGCACGCCCTCTACGGCAAGGTCATCCGCCGCACCCGCAACCTCAAGGCGCACGACGAGACCAACGCCTGTGGCGTCGGAGACCGGGTGCTGCTGATGGAGACCAAGCCGCTGTCGGCCACCAAGCGGTGGCGCGTGGTCGAGGTCATCGAGAAGGCACAGTAGTGAAGTCGTTCTAAGACGTTTACTGAAGCCGTCGCACACGTGGGCGGCACCACGAGACCCATCCGTTCCGTCAGGCTCGACAAGAGAACCGACGCGACGATCAGGAGAATGAAGTGATCCAGCAGGAGTCGCGACTGCGAGTCGCCGACAACACGGGCGCCAAGGAGCTGCTCTGCATCCGTGTCCTCGGCGGCTCCGGGCGGCGCTACGCCGGCATCGGCGACGTGATCGTGGCGACCGTCAAGGACGCCATCCCGGGTGGCTCGGTGAAGAAGGGCGAGGTCGTCAAGGCCGTCATCGTCCGCACCGTCAAGGAGCGCCGCCGTGCGGATGGTTCCTACATCCGCTTCGACGAGAACGCCGCGGTGCTCATCCGTGACGGCGGTGACCCGCGAGGCACCCGCATCTTCGGCCCGGTCGGCCGCGAACTGCGGGAGAAGCGGTTCATGCGCATCATCTCGCTCGCCCCGGAGGTGCTCTGACATGGCGCAGAAGATCAAGAAGGGTGACCGCGTCATCGTCGTCACCGGCAAGGACAAGGGCGTCACGGGCAAGGTCATCGAGTCCTACCCGGACACCGACCGCGTGCTCGTCGAGGGCGTCAACCGCATCAAGAAGCACACCAAGGTCGGCCAGACCCAGCGTGGCGCCAAGACCGGCGGCATCGTGACCCAGGAGGCCTCGATCCACGTGAGCAACGTGATGCTGCTCGTCGAGGTCGACGGCAAGAAGGTCGGCAGCCGCGTCGGCTTCCGCGAGGAGAAGGTCGAGCGCGACGGCCGCGAGAAGACCGTTCGGGTCCGCTACGCCAAGCGGACCGGTGAGGAAATCTGATGAGCACCACCACGACTGAGTCGAGGACCCCACAGGGTCAGGTGCCGCGCCTCAAGGCGCGGTACCGCGAGGAGATCATCGCCAAGCTGCGCGAGGACTTCGGCTACAGCAACATCATGCAGGTGCCCGGCCTGACCAAGATCGTGGTCAACATGGGTGTGGGCGACGCCGCCAAGGACTCCAAGCTGATCGACGGTGCGACCCGCGACCTGGCCACCATCACCGGCCAGAAGCCCCAGGTCACCAAGGCACGCAAGTCCATCGCGCAGTTCAAGCTGCGTGAGGGCATGCCCATCGGCTGCCACGTCACACTGCGCGGCGACCGCATGTGGGAGTTTCTCGACCGCCTGCTGTCGCTGGCGCTGCCACGTATCCGCGACTTCCGCGGCCTCTCGCCGCGCCAGTTCGACGGCAACGGCAACTACACCTTCGGTCTCAACGAGCAGTCGATGTTCCACGAGATCGACCAGGACAAGATCGACCGGGTCCGTGGCATGGACATCACGGTCGTGACGACCGCCAAGACCGACGACGAGGGTCGCGCGCTGCTGCGGCAGCTCGGCTTCCCCTTCAAGGAGTCCTGACCGTGGCCAAGAAGGCACTGATCAACAAGGCGGCGCGCAAGCCGAAGTTCAAGGTGCGCGGCTACACCCGGTGCCAGCGTTGCGGGCGACCGCACGCCGTGTACCGCAAGTTCGGGCTCTGCCGAGTGTGCTTCCGTGAGATGGCTCACGCCGGCGAGCTGCCGGGCATCACCAAGAGCAGCTGGTAGGCACGCATGCTCGGCACAGCACAGCTGGTGAGAGCTCCGATCCGTATGACCCGACCCGGTAACGCCGACAGGTCCGCGGGCAGCACTGCCCCCGGAAACCGCGGCGAGAAAGCGGCCTGAGAAACATGACGATGACAGATCCGATCGCAGACATGCTGACCCGTCTGCGCAACGCCAACATGGCCTACCACGACAACGTGGTCATGCCGCACTCCAAGCTCAAGACGCACGTGGCCGAGATCCTCCAGCAGGAGGGTTACATCGCGGGCTGGAGCGTCAGCGAGCCTGCCGAGGGCGAGGTCGGCAAGAACCTGGTTCTCGACCTCAAGTACGGCCCCAACCGCGAGCGGTCCATCGCCGGCATCAAGCGCATCTCGAAGCCGGGCCTGCGGGTCTACGCCAAGTCGACGAACCTGCCCCGCGTGCTGGGTGGCCTCGGCGTGGCCATCATCTCGACGTCATCCGGCCTGCTGACCGACCGTCAGGCCGCCAAGAAGGGCGTGGGTGGGGAAGTCCTCGCCTACGTCTGGTAAGGGAAGGGAGAGCAGAGCATGTCTCGCATCGGACGGCTCCCGATCCCCGTCCCGACCGGGGTCGACGTGAGCATCAACGGCCGCGAGGTGACGGTGAAGGGGCCCAAGGGCACCCTGTCGCACCGCGTCGCCGAGCCCATCGAGATCGCCAAGGAGGACGACGGCACCTTGCAGGTGCGGCGTCCGGACGACGAGCGGCAGAACCGTGCCCTGCACGGTCTGTCACGGACTCTCGTGGCGAACATGGTCATCGGCGTGACCGATGGCTACACCAAGACCCTCGAGATCGTCGGCACCGGCTACCGCGTGGTGGCCAAGGGCAGCGACCTCGAGTTCGCGCTCGGCTTCAGCCACCCGGTCGTCATCAAGGCGCCCGAGGGCATCACCTTCAACGTCGAGGCACCGACCCGGTTCACCGTGTCGGGCGTCGACAAGCAGAAGGTGGGCGAGGTCGCCGCGACGATCCGCAAGCTGCGCAAGCCCGACCCGTACAAGGGCAAGGGCGTGCGGTACCAAGGTGAGCAGATCCGCCGCAAGGCTGGAAAGGCTGGAAAGTAGATATGGCTGTCGGAATCAAGATCCGGCGTGGGGACAAGAACGTCGCCCGCGCCCGACGCCACCTGCGTGTGCGCAAGAGGGTCAGCGGTACGACGTCGCGTCCGCGTCTCGTCGTGAGCCGCTCCTCGCGTCACGTGTTCGTCCAGGTCGTCGACGACGTGAACGGCCGCACCGTGGCATCTGCGTCGACCATGGAGGCCGACCTGCGCGGCTTCGACGGCGACAAGACCGCCAAGGCCCGCAAGGTCGGCGAGCTCGTCGGCCAGCGCGCCAAGGACGCCGGCATCGAGTCCGTGGTCTTCGACCGTGGTGGCAACCGCTACCACGGCCGGGTTGCCGCGATTGCCGACGGCGCACGCGAGGCGGGGTTGGCACTGTGACCTACGCAGCCGCAACGATCCAGAGCAACGAGAAGAGGAACTCCTGATGCCCGGACCCCAGCGTCGAGGTGGCGCTGCCGGCGGCACCGAGAGCAGCGGCCGACGTGACCGGCGCGACCGGCGCGACGGCGGTGCGCCCGAGAAGACCGCGTTCGTCGAGCGCGTCGTCGCCATCAACCGCGTGGCCAAGGTCGTCAAGGGCGGTCGTCGCTTCAGCTTCACGGCGCTCGTCGTCGTCGGCGACGGTGACGGAACCGTGGGCGTCGGCTACGGCAAGGCCAAGGAGGTGCCTGCGGCGATCGCCAAGGGTGTCGAGGAGGCCAAGAAGCACTTCTTCAAGGTGCCTCGCATCCAGGGCACCATCCCGCACCCCGTGCAGGGAGAGAAGGCGGCGGGCGTCGTACTGCTCAAGCCCGCATCGCCCGGTACCGGCGTGATCGCCGGTGGCCCGGTGCGTGCCGTGCTCGAGTGCGCCGGCGTTCACGACGTGCTCTCGAAGTCACTCGGATCGTCCAACGCGATCAACATCGTGCACGCGACAGTGGCCGCGTTGCAGGGGCTCGAGCGCCCCGAAGAGGTGGCCGCTCGCCGCGGTCTGCCGATCGAGGATGTCGCCCCCGCGGCGCTGCTGCGCGCGCGGGCCGGAACGGGGTCCTGATGCCACGGCTGAAGGTCACCCAGATCCGTTCCGGCATCGGCGGCAAGCGCAACCAGCGCGAGACGCTCCGCACGCTGGGTCTCAAGCGGCTCCACGACGTCGTCGTCAAGGAGGACCGCCCGGAGATCCGCGGCATGGTCAACACGGTGAGCCACCTGGTCACCGTCGAGGAGGTCGAGTAAGTCATGACCCTCAAGGTCCATCACCTTCGCCCCGCACCCGGGTCCAAGACGCCCAAGACGCGAGTCGGCCGCGGTGAAGGCTCCAAGGGCAAGACGGCCGGACGTGGCACCAAGGGCACCAAGGCCCGCTACCAGGTGCCGGCCCGGTTCGAGGGCGGTCAGATGCCGCTGCACATGCGGCTGCCCAAGCTGCGCGGCTTCAAGAACCCGTTCCGCCTGGAGTACCAGGTCGTCAACCTGGACCGCCTGTCCGAGCTGTTCCCCGACGGCGGCGACGTGACCGTCGACGACCTGGTCGCCAAGGGCGCCGTGCGCAAGGGCGAGCTCGTCAAGGTGCTCGGCACCGGCGGCCTGAGCGTCAAGCTGCAGGTCACGGCGCACAAGTTCTCCGCGTCGGCGAAGGACAAGATCGAGTCGGCCGGCGGGTCGGCCACCGAGCTGTAGCCCACCGCTCCGCTCGGGCCCGGGTCCCTGCGCGCCGTGCGCGTGGGTGCCCGGGCCTGCGCCGTGCTACTGCACCGGAGCCGGGAGTCCGCCAGCTCGAGCGGTCTCGGCCCCGCAACTGTGCGGGTCAGGCGCACGCACAGGCTGTTAGAGTCCCTGAGCAGCCCCTTGGGCCCCGCCGCAGGTTGTTGGGGGGGAGCCCGCAGGTCAACCGTCCACACACCCGCGTGACCCCGCGGGTGCAGGCAGGCAGTTTCGGAGGATCTCGTGCTCACCGCGTTCGCTCGGGCATTTCGCACGCCCGATCTACGCAAGAAGATCCTCTTCTCGCTGTCGATCATGGCGTTGTTCCGGCTCGGCTCGGTCATCCCGACCCGGGTGTCGACTACAAGGCTGTCCGCGGCTGCATCGAGCAACAGGGCAGCAACGGTCTCTACAGCCTGATCAACCTCTTCAGCGGCGGCGCGCTGCTCCAGCTGTCGATCTTCGCGCTGGGCATCATGCCGTACATCACGGCCAGCATCATCGTGCAGCTGCTCACCGTCGTCATCCCGCGGTTCGAGCAGCTGAAGAAGGAAGGGCCGTCGGGTCAGAACAAGCTGACCCAGTACACCCGCTACCTCACGATCGCGCTCGCCATCCTGCAGGCCACCGGCATCGTGGCGCTGGCCGACCGGGGTCAGCTGTTCGGCAACTGCACCCTGCCCGTCATCCCGGACTCCAGCGTCTACCAGCTCCTGGTCATCGTCATCACGATGACGGCGGGCTGCGCGGTCATCATGTGGCTGGGCGAGCAGGTCACC
>JAVEDJ010000239.1 GCA_030841025.1 Actinomycetota bacterium | reverse complement strand
CCTGACCTGCCATTCCACTACTTGTATTGCCAAAAGTCAGAGAGCGTAAATGTCCAGAAACCTAGATTTAACAAGGGCCGAGCGGTAGCGTCCGCTCACCGCAGAGCACGAGCCCGGACCATCCGGCCACCACCGCTGGTCCACCCTTCTCGGGATGGAGCGTCAATGTCGGTATCTGTCACGGAGAACACCACCGATCTGCAGGTTCTGCTGAAGCGGGACTGGCGCATGCTCATCGGCGGCGAGCTGGTCGCCGCACAGTCCGGTCAGACGATGCAGACGACCGCCCCGTACGACGGCTCGCACCTCGCGCACGTCCCACTGGCCGGGCCGGAGGACGTCGATGCAGCCGTCCGCGCGGCCCAGGCCGCGTTCCCTGCCTGGCGGGACACGCCGCTGACCGAGCGGTCGGCGCTGATCCGCCGGTTCGCCACCAGGCTGCTCGACCGCTCCCGGGAGTTCGGGCTGCTCGATGCTGCCGATGTCGGCAACCCCGTCACGGCGATGATCGGCGATGTCGCGATGGCGGCCCGGTGGCTGGACTACCAGACGGGGGTGGCTTTCGAGATCAAGGGATCGACCCTCCCGTCGATGACGCGCAGCTGGCTGTTGACCCGTCGCGAGCCCTACGGCGTCGTCGGGCGGATCATTCCCTACAACCACCCGATCCTGTTCGCGGCCGCCAAGCTGGGTGCACCGCTGGTCACCGGCAACACGCTCATCCTGAAGGTGCCCGACCAGGCGCCGCTGTCGGCTCTGCTGATGGCGGAGCTGCTGCAGGAGATCTTCCCCCCGGGCGTGGTGAACATCCTGAGCGGAACCGGCGCGGTGACCGGCGACGCCCTCGTCCGGCACCCGGAGGTCAAGCGCATCGCGCTCATCGGAAGCGTCGAGACGGGTCAGCGCGTGCAGGCCGCGGCCGCGACGGCCGGGGTCAAGCACGTCAGCCTCGAGCTCGGCGGGAAGAACCCGATGATCGTCTGCGAGGACGCCGACATCGACGCCGTCGTCGAGGGCGCTGCCTTCGGCATGAACTGCCACTGGTGCCAGGGGCAGTCCTGCGGCTCCACGACGCGTCTGTTTCTGCATGAGTCGGTCCACGACGAGGTGCTCGAGAAGCTCACGCGCCGGCTGCAGGCCATCCGCATCGGACACCCGCTCGACGCCGAGACCGAGATGGGCTGCCTCGTGTCACAGGCGCAGTACGACAAGGTCACGTCGTACATCGACAAGGGTCGCGAGGACGGTGCGCGGCTGGTCACCGGTGGCGGCAAACCGCAGGACCCGGCACTGAAGGACGGCTTCTTCGTCGAACCCACCGTCTTCGCCGACGTCGACATGTCCATGCGCATCGCCCGTGAGGAGATCTTCGGGCCGGTGCTCTCGGTCCTGCGATGGAACGACCTCGACGACGTGATCGCCCAGGCCAACGACGTTCCCTACGGGCTCACCGGCGCGGTCTGGACCAAGGACCTGCAGACGGCGCTCTCGGTCGCTGACCGGCTGGACACCGGCTATGTGTGGGTCAACGGCACCGGCAGCCACTTCCTCGGCGCCCCCTTCTCGGGCCACAAGAACAGTGGCACTGACTCGGAGGAGGGCATCGAGGAGCTCCTCAGCTACACCCAGTCCAAGACCGTCAACATCGCACTGCGATGACCACGAACCCAGTTTCTTCCACGCAACGGAGGCACCGATGACTAGGCCAGCGGAGACGCGGGCGGCCGTCCTGGTCGACTACGAGAAACCACTCGAGGTGCGTTCCCTCCCCGTCCCGCCGCCGGAACCCAAGGCGGCGATCGTGAAGGTCGAAGCCACCACGATGTGCGGGACCGACGTGCACATCTGGCGTGGCGAGTACGCCGCGGCCGGGCTGTCCAAGCTGCCGCTGGTTCCCGGCCACGAGATCGTGGGACGCATCGCTGAGCTCGGCAGCGAGCGTACGGTCGACGCGCTCAACCGTCCCCTCGCCGAGGGTGACCTGGTCGCCTGGTCCTACGCCTGGTGCGGCAGCTGTTACTGGTGCACCCTCGCCAAGCAGCCGACGGCCTGCGAGAACGCCCGGATGTACGGCTGGGGCCCCGCGGACAAGGCGCCGTACATCACCGGCGGCTTCGCGGAGTACGCCTACATCATGCCGCCCTGCAGCATCGTGAAGGTCCCTGAGGGGCTCGACCCGGCGGTGGCGGCGTCGGCGACGTGCGCGTTCCGCACGATCATCCACGGCTACGAGAAGATCGGCCGCATCGAGACCCACGAGACCGTGGTCGTCCAGGGCAGCGGCCCCGTCGGTCTCTACGCCCTCGCGTTCGCGATCCAGTCGGGTGCCCGCCAGACCATCATGATCGGGGCGCCGGAGGCCAGGCTGGACATCGCCCGGCGCTGGGGCGCCGATGTGGTTCTCGACGTGCAGAACGGTGACCCGGCCACTCGCCGTGAGCAGGTGCTCGAGCTCACCGACGGCAGGGGCGCTGACCTGGTCGTCGAGTGCAGCGGCGCCAACGCGGCATTCGTCGAGGGCATGGACCTCGTCCGGCGCGGCGGCCGGTACCTCATCATCGGCGCGTCCGAACCCCGGCCGGTGGAGATCCGCCCGACCTACTTCAACCTGCGTCAGCTCACGGTCGCCGGCACCATGAGCGGAGACGTCTCGCACTACTACCGAGCCCTCACGTTCCTCCGTGACCATCAAGACCGCTTCTCCTTCGGTGACCTACTGGGGTCTCGCTACTCCCTGGACCAGGTCGGAGAAGCGCTCGACGGCATGGAGTCCATGCGAGAGATCAAACCCGTGATCATCCCCTGACCACAGGGTCGCGGTTGTCGCTGCTGCTCGACCTGGGCCCTGCTTCGGGACCAGTTGCCTGATTTCGCTTACTTGGAGGACGGACGAGTGCCACACATCATCGGGATCGACGTCGGGGGGACATTCACAGACGCCTTCGCCGCTGACGACAGCGGTCACGTCTACTCGGCCAAGGTGCCCTCGACGCCACCGGACTTTGCCCGCGGCGTGCTCAGCTCGATCGATGCGCTCGCGGAGACCATCGGCAGGGAGGTGGGGGACCTCTTGGGTGACACGGCGTACATCTGTCACGGAACGACTGCGTCGCTGAATGCGCTGGTCACCGGCGATGTGGCCGAGGTGGGGTTCCTGACCACCAAGGGCCACCGCGACTCGATCTACATCATGAACCTGGAGGGCCGCTATGCCGGTCTGAGCCCCGAGGAGATCCAGGACATCACCTCGACGCGCAAGCCGAAGCCACTGGTGCCGAAGCGGCGGGTCAAGGAGGTCGTCGAGCGGATCGACTACAAGGGTGCCGAGATCGTCGCTCTCGACGAGGACGCGACCCGCACCGCGATTCGCGAGCTGATCGACGACGGGGTCGAGGCGATTGCCGTCTCACTGCTCTGGTCGTTCCGTAACCCGGCACACGAGCAGCGAGTGCGTGAGCTGGTCCATGAGCTCGCGCCGGACATGTACGTCGCTCTCTCGAGCGAGATCAGCCCCCGCATCCGGGAGTACCCCCGCAGCGCGACAACCGTGATGAGCACCCAGATCGGACCCACGCTCCGCGACTACCTGAACCCTCTCGCCGAGCAGCTCGCCCAGCGCGGTCTCAAGGGCCCGCTCCTGATCATGCAAGGCTCCGGCGGAAGCGTGTCAGCGCACGAGGCGCCGGCATACGCCATCACCACCATCGGCTCGGTGCTCACCGGCGGCGTCATCGGCGCGCGCACCCTGGGCAAGCAGCTGGGGCACAAGAACATCATCTCGACCGACGTCGGCGGCACCACGTTCCTCGTCGGCCTCGTCGTCGACGGCGAGCCCGTCTTCGACTCGACCACGACGTTGAACCAGTACCAGATCACCGTGCCGATGATGAAGGTCGCCACGATCGGCAGCGGCGGCGGCGCAATCGCCTGGCTCGACGACGGAGGAAACCTACGCGTCGGACCCCGCAGTGCGGGCGCGTCACCCGGCCCGGCCTGTTACGGCCAGGGCGGCACCGAGCCGACGGTCTCCGACGCCAACCTGGTGCTCGGGATCCTCAACCCCGACTTCTTCCTCGGCGGGGAGAAGAAGCTCGACATCGACCTCGCCCGGGCAGCACTCAAGCAGGCCATCGGCGACCCGCTCGGCATGACCCCGGAGGAAGCCGCGGCTGCGGTCTTCGAGATCCAGAACTCCCAGACCGCTGACCTCGTCCGGTCCGTGGTGGTCGGTGCCGGGCACGACCCGCGCGACTTCGTGATGTACGCGTTCGGCGGTGCCGGGCCGGTCCACTGCGCGGCGTACGGCGCCGACCTCGGTGTGCAGGAGATCGTCGTGCCGCTCGGTGAGACGGCGGCGACATTCTCGGCCTACGGGCTGGCGACGTCCGACGTGGTGCTGTCGGCGGAGCTGTCCGACCCGGCCAACTTCCCGGTCGACCCGGCGACGGTGGAGGGCAACCTCTCTCAGCTCGAGGACGAGGTGCGGCGGCGGCTGACCGAGCAGCGGGTGGACTTCAAGGAGATTGTGGCGTCGCGAGAGATCGACGCTCGCTACACGATGCAGATCTTCGAGGTAGCCACTCCCGTGAAGGCCGGCTCGCTGGACGAGGCCGCAGTCCTGCAGGTCTCGCACGACTTCGAAGAGCGCTACGCCAACCTCTTCGGTGCCGGCAGCGGTTTCCGCGAGGCGGGGGTGCAGTTCATCACCTATCGCGTGTTCGGAACCGGCAAGCTGCCGTTCAAGCCCGAGCTCCCGACGATGACGGCCGATGGGACCGACGGGCCTCCCGAGGTCAAGGAACACCGTCGGGCGATGCTCGACATCCGGGCCGGATGGCAGGAGGTCGCCGTCTACGACTACACGGCACTCGGCCGTGGCCACCAGATCCAGGGCCCGGCGATCGTCGAGGCCCCCACCACGACCGTCGTGATCCCCCCGACCACTTCGGCGACCGTGGACCAGCTCGGCAACCTCGTCATCCGCTACCAGTAGGAGATCCCATGCCCTTCATGCAGGTACCCGGCTCCGAGGTCTTCGCCAGCCGGATCCGAACCCCCGAAGAAGTTCTCGCATCGCTACCCGACTCGCTCGTGCTGCACCGGGGCAGCCCCGAGGCAGTCGAGAAGATGGACGCCCTCACCTACGAGGTGATCCGCCACCGGCTCTGGGCGATCACCGACATGATGGGACAGGCCCTCAAGGCCATGTCCGGCTCCCTGGTGGTCACCGACTGCAACGACTTCGACGTCGCCATCACGGACGAGGTCGGCGACGTCGTACAGGTGGGCCCCTACAACACCGAGCTCGTGGCCTCCACGGACCTCGCGATCAAGTGGATCCTCGAGCATCGTTCGATCAACCCGGGCATCCACGAAGGCGACATGTTCCTGTGCAACGACCCCTGGGTGGGTGGTGGCTTGCACCAGAACGACGTGGCGCTGTTCGCACCGTTGTTCCACGACGGCGAGCTGTTCGCATGGACCTGTGCGGTCGCCCACCAGGCAGACCTCGGCGGCGTGTCACCCGGCAGCTGGACGCCACGCGCGGAGGACGTCTTCTGGGAGTCGCTGCCCACGCCACCCGTCAAGATCGCCGAGAAGTACCAGCTGCGCCAGGACGTTGAGGACCTTTACGTACGGCGTTCTCGCGTGCCCAAGCTCGTGGCCCTCGACCTGCGGGCGAAGTTCGGCGCCAACATGGTCGGACACGAGCGCATCCGCCAGCTCATCGAGCGCTACAGCGCTGAGACGGTCAAGGCGGCCATGCAGCGTCAGCTCGACGACGCGGAGAGCCGGCTGCGCGCCAAGCTGGAGAAGATCGAGGACGGAACCTGGAAAGCCGTGAGCTACCAGGAGCAGTCGATGAAGGACGACCGAGGTGTTCACCCCATCGTCTGCACGCTGACCAAGCGAGGCACCGACCTGGAGTTCGACTTCACCGGGACGGGTCCCCAGTCCGGCATGATCAACTGCACGTTCACCGGCCTCTACGGCGGGGTCATGTCCGCGGTGCTCCCGGTGCTGTGCGGCGACATCCCTTGGGCAGCCGGCGGTCTGCGCCGGTGCCTGACCTTCAAGACCGAGGAGGGGACCCTGAACAACGCCACCTTCCCTTCCGGTGTCGGCAAGGGATCGGTGGCGTCGGCCTGGGCGACGACGAACGCCGCGACCGAGTGCCTGTCCAAGATGCTCGACACCAGCGTCGAGCACAACAAGGACGTGCAGTCGGTCTGCTGCGGCACGTGGGACCTGTGCGTCATGGCCGGGCTGGACCAACGCGGCAACCCGTTCGCCACGATGATCACCGACTCCATGGGTGCGGGCTTCGGCGCCGGCAACGACCACGATGGCGTGGACACGGCCGGGCTCTTGCTCATCCCGATGGGCAAGATGCCCGACGTGGAGATGAACGAGTTCATGCTGCCGATGCTGTATCTGTGGCGACGTGAGGAGCCCGACAGCGGTGGTCCCGGACGGTTCCGTGGCGGCGTCACGGCCTCGCTGTGCTTCGTGCCGCACGACACGCCGGTGCCGATGATGCAGGTGGTGTCCGGGTCCGGCAAGTCGATCCCGATGAACCCCGGACTCGCCGGAGGCTACCCAGGGAGCAGCCAGGCCGACATCGCGATGCGCAGCGCCAATGTGCAGGAGCTGTTCGCCAAGGGCATCATCCCGTCGTCCCTGGACGAGATCACGGGTGAGCAGCACCTGCTCGCCTGCGAGGACGAGGTGCTGCTGTCACCCACCGACGTGCACTACATGTCATGGCAGTCCGGCGGCGGCTACGGCGACCCCCTGCTACGCGAGCCTGCCCGAGTTGCGCACGACGTGGGTGAGTTCCGGGTGACCGAGCAGAGCGCCAGAGCGGTCTACGGCGTGGTGCTCGCGGAGTCCGGCGAGGCAGATCTGGCAGCGACAGAAGAGCACCGGCGTCAGCTCAAAGAGCAGCGCCGCGAGCTCGCGAAGGAGTCACGATGACCACGTCCGGCAGGCGGCTCAACGAGAACGTGCTCCGCAGGGAGGACGGCAGCATCTTCTGTGCCCACTGCGACCAGTCGCTGGAGGGTGGACCGACGGACTACGTCTCGAAGTTGCCGTTCTACGAGACGACGGTCGACGCGGCCGGGCCGCACATCTTCACGGATTCGCGGGCATTCGTCGACACGGATGTCGTGTTCCGGCAGTACATCTGCCCGGGGTGCGCGGTCGCGTTCCACACCGAGGTCGTGCCGGTGGGCGAGGACTTCGTGCCGAGCTGACGGCTTCCGCCGGCGGCCGGAAAGCCGCTGAGCAGGCCAGGGACCCCGGTGCGTCCACATCAGGATCACTCATGTGGACGCACCGGGGTCCTTCTGCGTGCCGCTACCCCGGGACGATCCCGTCCTGCTCCTGCAGGTCGGGAGCCGCGTGGGGAAGGACGTCGGCCGACGGTCGAGATCCCGCGACCAGGAGGGCGGCGACGAAGTAGACCGCGGCCAGGACCAACCAGGCGGCGGTGTAGCCCGCGGTCTCTACGAGGATGCCGAACGACACCGGTCCGATCGCAAAGCCACCGTAGAGACCGATGGCCAGTCGGCCAGTTGCCCTTCCGATCAGCCGCGTGTCGACGACCCGGACCAGCGTCGTCATCACGACCACGTTCGACGCCACGGTGGTGGCGCCGCTCAGCGCCGCGGCGATCCACAACAACCACGCGCTCTCCGTCGCGGATGCTGCCGCAAGCAGACAGGCCGCAGCCGCGCCGCTGATCGCCATCGGCGCCAGAATCCTGCGGTGTCCTCGGCTGCGGTCGGCCGCCCATCCCCAGCCCATGCGCGCCACGAGCCCGATGGCTCCTACGACCGCGACGGTCAGTCCCGCCGCGGCGTTGCTCAAGGAGATCCGCTCGTACCCGAACAGTGGCAGATACGTGAGCGTCGCCTGCAGTGCCGCTCCGCTGAGCAGGCTGTAGAACAGCAGGAACCACACATCCGACGGCAACTTGGCCGGCGGTGCCGACCCTCGGCGCTCATGGTGAATCGGCTCGTGTGCAGGGATGAACAGATGGCTGAGCACGAGGCCCACCAGCACGATGGCCAACATTGCGACGATCGCGCCATGCCATCCGACGGCTGCAGCGAGGCCTGGAAGGACCAGCCCGGCAAGGAGCTGACTGATCTGGACGCCGGACTGCTTCGCGCCCATGATGCTGCCCCGCTGGCCGGGAGCAACGTGACGGGAGACGACATGGTTGGTGACCGGATTGGTCACCGACATGGCAAGCCCAGAGAGCAGCACGCCCGCGACGAGCCAGCCGAACGACGGGGCATACGCCGTCACCGCCACGGAGAGACCGGAGGCCGCGAAGACACCGACCAGGATGGCCCGAGCCGGGTAGCGGTCCACCGAACGGCCCAGGAGCACCGCGCACGGGACCGCGGCGGCGAAGGCGAGCGTGGCCAGCAGCCCGAACTCGGCGTGGCTCAGGCCCAGGTCGGCCGTGATCTGTGGGCCCAGCGCGCTGATGGCCAGCACCGCGAGCGGCCCGGCCGCCATCACCACGGCCAGGGTCGTGCCGAGTGCCAGGCGGTTGACCGAGGAAGCCTCGGCGGGGGGAGTCGTCGTCGTCGGACCTGAGCGCATCCGGCCCGGGTCGTCATCCGACCGTGGAGTTGCGCTGCTCACGCCGAACCACCTTTCGGGCCGTCGTGGGCGATCGGACAGCGGTCGCCGTCGCGGCGACTCTCTGTATCAGCGAAGTTACTACGAAAATTGACAATCCTTCTTGCTAATAGTCAGGGTAACAAGGTAGAAATGTGGCGCTCGACACAGCACGAGCCTAAAGTGGGGCAGTCCCCGACCACGAGGCTCCGCTCGCCACCCTTCCATGAATGGAGTGAGTTGCCGGTGCGTCGCATTTTTGGTCAACGGGGAAACACCCGTGTCTTGTCCGTGGTGTCAGTTGCGCTCCTGCTCGCCGGTACCTCGGCCTGTGGCGGCTCGAGCAGCACAGAGTCGTCCTCCTCCGGCAGCTCGGCTGCCGCCGACAAGCAACTGACGCTCAACATGGGCGTGCAGTCGCTGGTCATCCAGACCTACTACCCGCAGCTCGCCGAAGCCCTTGGCTACTTCAAGGACGAGAACCTCAAGGTGAACGTCACGGTCGGTGAGAGCACGGCCAACTCCGTACAGGGCCTCATCGGTGGGTCGATCGACCTCTACAACGGTGGGCCCGAAGGCCTGAGCGCCAACGAGCAAGGTGCTGACCTGCGCTTCATCGCCGCAGGGTCGAACACCTCCATCTGGAACCTCGTGGCCGCCAAGGGGATCACGGACATCAAGCAGCTGCAGGGCGCGGCCATCGGTGTCTCCGCGCTGCAGTCCATCAGCACCGTGACGACCCGGCAGGCGCTCGCCGCCAACGGGGTGGACCCCAAGTCCCTCAAGTTCATCGTCGCCGGGGGCAGCTCGAAGCGGTTCGCCGCGCTGCAGGCAGGCCAGGTCAAGGCAGTTCCGCTCGGCATCCCGGTCAACTACCAGGCCAGTGAGAGCGAAGGGTTCAAGGACTTCGGTAACACGAACGACCTCGGTGCCCCGCCGCTGTCGGGAGCCGTCATCACGGTGAGCAAGAAGTGGGCCGATGGGCACAAGGAGGAGCTGCGCCGCTTCCTGCGCGCCTACCAGCGCACCATCGACGCCCTCTACGACCCCGCGATGAAGGACAAGATCGCCGACATCGTGGCCGCGGGCATCAAGGTCGACAAGCCGTACGTCGAGCGGGCGATCGACGAGATCTTCCTCAGCGGCAAGAGCAAGTCGATGCCCAAGGACGCGAAGGTCGACCCCGCAGCCCTGCAGACGGCGGCCGACGCGTTCGTGGAGTTCGGGGCGTTGAAGAAGAAGATCGACGCGTCGAGCACCATCGACAACTCCTACCTCGAGGACGCGCAGAACAGCCTGAAGACAGACCCGCCGAAGGGCAGCTGACCGACCGCCGGGCCCAGGAGCGGTGACTCCGATCGGGACAAGGGAGCGATACGCGAATGGCTGAACAACTGGCACGGCCCGGCGCCTCCGCGGGCGCCGACCGGACTGGTGGGGGGCCAGCAGAGGCTGACTACCGACCGGCTGAGACGCCGCGGCAGACGACGCCTCAGCCGGTGCACATCGTGGAGAGCGAGAAGGTCAAGCGTGCGAAGGTACGCCGGCGCTCGCTCATCCGCGGGATCGTGTCGGTGGTGGTGGTGCTCGCGGTCTGGGAGGCCGCTGTCCGGATCTTCCAGCCGAGCACCGTCATCATCGTGGCTCCCAGTGCCATTCCCTCTGCTTTCTGGACGCTCGCGAAGTCCGGAGAGCTGTGGCACCACTTCTCGGTGAGCATGCGTCAGTTCCTGCTCGGTTACCTCGTCGCAGCGGCGATAGCGATTCCGCTCGGGCTGTGGATGGGAGCTAGCCGGCGGGCCCACGACTACGGCGATCCATGGCTCACCGCGCTCTATGCCACGCCCAGCGTGGCCCTGGCGCCGCTTTTCGTCATCTGGCTCGGCTTCGGTGACCCGGCGCACGTCGCGATCATCGCGCTGGTGGCGTTCTTCCCGGTCATCATCAACACGATCGACGGCGTGCATGCGGTCGAGCGAGACCTGCGCGAGGTCGGGATCGCCTTCCGAGCCAACAAACGCGAGGTGTTCGGTCGCATCGACCTGCCGGGTGCGATGCCCTACATCTTCACCGGGTTGCGACTCGCTCTGGCCCGCGCACTGGTTGGCATCGTGGTCGCCGACCTGTTCGGCGCGCAAGCAGGGCTGGGTTACCTCATCCTCACCTCGTCGCAGCTGTTCCAGACCGCGAACGTGTTCGTCGGGGTCTTGATCCTCGCCGCACTCGGGGTCGGACTGACGTTCGCCCTGCGAGTCCTGCAGAAGTACCTCACCCCGTGGCAGGTCGAAGTGAAGGGGCAGACGTGATGGCGACGAACTCAACCGAGCATCAGACGCAGACGACCTCGTCGGGAGGCGTCGTCGTCCGGGAGCTGTCCAAGCACTACGCCACCCCCAAGGGGGAAACACTCACCGTTCTCGACCGAGTGTCGCTCGACGTTCGCCCGGGTGAGTTCGTCTCGATCGTCGGTCCGTCCGGCTGTGGCAAGACGACGCTGCTGCGGATCCTCCAAGGCCTCGAGGAGCACGACGGCGGCGAGGTCCTGGTGGACGGACAGGCGCCAGGCAAGGTCGCTACCGGCTTCGTCTTCCAGAAGGCATCGCTGTTCCCATGGCGCACGGTGCAGCGCAATGTGGCGTTCGGGCTGGACCTCAGTGTGCTCAAGGACACGCCGAACCGGCCGCCGGGCAAGGACGGGAGCAAGGAGCGGGTCGCCCAGCTGCTGCAGCTGACCAACCTGACCGAGTTCGCCGACTACTACCCCTCGCAGATCTCCGGTGGCATGCAGCAGCGCGTCAACCTCGCGCGGGCGCTGGCGATCCAGCCGTCGGTGCTGCTGATGGACGAGCCGTTCAGCGCTCTGGACGCACAGACCCGGGAGAAGCTCCAGCGCGACCTGCAGAAGGTCGTCTCCGAGATCGGTACGACCACCATCTTCATCACGCACGACATCCGCGAGGCCATCTTCCAGGCTGACCGGGTCTTTGTGATGGCTAGCAACCCTGGCCGCTTCGTCAAGGTCTACGAGGTCGACGAGAAGCACCCGCGTGGCGCCGAGTTCCAGCAGAGCGACCGGATCGCTGAGCTCAGCCGGGAAATCTGGGGTCTGTTGCACGCACCCAAGCCCGAGGTGCCAGTAGCCCTGTGAGCAACCACCCCTGCCGCGCGGGTTCGTCGCGCGGCGGGACAACAACGCCGCAGCAGCGGCGGAGAGGACGCAAGAGTGTCTGAAGAGCCGAAGTTCCTGATTGACAGCTACCTCGAGTGGGTCAAGGGCGAGGGGGTGCCCGTCGTCGAGGACTTCGGTGTGGACCTCCTCGCCGTCGAGACCGCGCCGTGGGCTCGGCTGGGTGCCGACGCGGCGTTCGTCAATCTCAAGGGTCGCGGCGACTCCATCAATGTCGTGGTCATCGAGCTTGCGCCGGGAACCAGCACGGAGCCGCAGAAGCACCTCTACGAAGAGGTCGTCTACGTGCTCAGCGGCACCGGCAGCACCACCATCGAGGCCGCCGACGGGACAAAGCACAGCTTCGAGTGGGGCCCCAAGAGCCTCTTCGCGCTGCCGCTGAACGCGCGCTACCGCCACTTCAACGCGAGCGGTTCGGAGCCGGCGCGGATGGCGTCGACCACGAGCGCGCCGATCACCCTCAACCTGTACCACAACGAGCGGTTCGTCTTTGACAACCCGTGGTCCTTCGATGAGCGGGTCGGCTCGGAGAAGCACTTCTCGGGTGACGGCGACTTCATCCCGATGCGGCCTGGTCGTCACATGTGGGAGACCAACTTCGTCCCGGACCTCGCGTCCTTCGAGCTGCAGAAGTGGTCTGCTCGTGGTGCCGGCGGTAGCAACATGATGTTCGTGCTGGCTGACGGTACGATGCACGCCCACATCTCCGAGATGCCGGTCGGCACGTACAAGAAGGGTCACCGACACGGGGCGGATTTCCATGTCTACGCGGTGACGGGCCACGGCTACTCACTGCTGTGGTACGACGGCGACACGGACTTCCACCGCGTCGACTGGCGCCATGGCGTCTTCTATGCGCCACCGGACAGGATGTTCCACCAGCACTTCAACACCAGCCCTGATCCCGCGCGCTACCTCGCGGTGGCCTTCGGCGGGCTGCGTTATCCGTTCACAGAGGACAAGCGCAAGACGTTCATGGGCATGGACGTCAGCCTCAAGGACGGCGGCCGGCAGATCGAGTACGAGGACCAGAGGCCTGAGATCCACGAGCTCTACGCCAAGGAGCTGGCCAAGTCCGGGGCCGAGATGCGCATGCAGGACTTCGTGGCCACCCGGGGATGACGTCTTCCGGCCACTCCCACGGCGAGTCCTCCATCTCGCTGGACCAGATTCACTTTCCGGATCACCACCACGACGAGGACGAGCCGGACGGGGTCGGCGACCCGAGCCAGGAGCCGGAGGAGTACTGGGACGTCGAGAACGTCCAGCTCGACACGGTGGGCATCGACATCGGCTCGTCCACGTCACACCTCATGTTCGCCCGGGTGCACATGCAGCGCCTGGCCCAGGGCCTCTCGAGCCGGTTCGTCGTCGTCGACCGCAAGGTCGTGTGGCGCTCGCCGGTCGTACTGACGCCCTACCTTCCCGACAACAGCATCGATGCCGATGTCCTCGGGAAGTTCGTGCAGGAGTGCTACGTCGAGGCTGGGGTCGAACGCACCTCCATCGACACCGGAGCGGTGGTGCTGACCGGTGAGGCACTCAAGCGACGCAACGCCCGGGCCATTGCCGACCTGTTCGCGACGGAGACCGGGACGTTCGTCTGCGCCTCGGCCGGGCACCACCTCGAGGCGGCGATGGCCGCTCACGGCTCAGGAGCCGTGGCCGACAGCCGCGAGGACCCACGAGTCCGGCTCCACGTCGACGTCGGCGGAGGGACGGCAAAGCTCGCGCTGATCGCCGACGGGGCCATCCTGGGGACGGCGGCGGTAGCCGTCGGAGGCCGGCTGGTCGCTCTGGACGGTCGTCGCGTGGTGCGTGTCGAGGGCCCGGCCCTGGAGGTCGCGCAGGCGGCCGGCATCCCCCTCGCGCTGGGGGAGGAGCTCAGCGAGGGCGATGAGCAACGGCTCGTACGTTCGTTCGTCGATGTCCTCGTGGGCTGTATCGACGAGGGTGGAGTGCCCGCGTCGTACCCCGCCGACCTGTTGCTGGTCGACGACCGGCCACCGTCCGCGCGCCCCCAGGTCGTCAGCTTCTCCGGTGGGGTCGCGGAGTACTTCTACGGCCGCGAGTCGCAAACGTTCGGCGACGTGGCACCGAGCCTCGCGGCAGAGCTGCGCGCGGCATTCGACGCCGGCCGGCTCGACATGGAGGTCGTGGAGGCCCGCGCCCATATCCGAGCTACCGTGATCGGCGCGTCACAGTTCTCGGTACAGGTGAGCGGCAACACCGTGGGGCTCTCCGGCGCCGACATCCTGCCGGTGCGCAACCTTCCCGTGCTGTTCCCGCGGGTCTCGCTCGAGGGTGACTTCGAGCCGGCTGCGGTGGCCGACGCCGTCGCTGCTGCCGCCCGCCGGTTCGACGTCGAGGACGCAGGTCAGCCGGTTGCCGTGGCGCTGCACTGGTCGGGTGACCCCGAGTACCGGCGGTTGCGCGCCCTCGCCGAGGGCCTGGTCGCTGGTCTCGCGGAGCACCTGGCGGCCGGTCACCCCCTGGTGGTGCTGCTCGACGGAGACCTTGCTCGATCGCTGGGCCGCCTCCTCACCGAGGAGCTCGGCGTGCAGCAGCCTGTGGTCTGCCTCGACGGGGTACGCCTCGAGGAGTTCGACTATGTCGACATCGGCGAGCTGATCCGCCCTGCCGGCGTCGTGCCCGTCATCATCAAGTCCCTGTTGTTCGACGCGCCGCCCCAGGCGGTCTCTGGGAGCGGCGTGCTGGCACGCGGAACGGAGTCGGTGGGCAGCCGGCATGGGTGAGGCGCTTGCCCTCCTTTCGCTCCTCCTGTTCAGCTGCAACGTCCTGGTGGTCACGGTTGCGGGACCACGGCTCGGTCATAACATCGGCTTCCTGCTGGCACTCGGAAGCAACGTGGTGTTCTCCGGTCTGCTCGTCCTGGGCCAGCACGCCGTGCTGGGTCGAGGGATCGAAGTGCAGTGGGCCCCGCTGGCCATGTTCGCGATCGGCGGTCTGCTGACGTCGTACTTCGGTCGTCGGCTCTTCTTCCTGTCGGTGCAGTCGATCGGTCCGTCCCGTGCGGCGTCGCTGCAGATCACCAACCCCGTGTTCGCCGGCGTCATCAGCTGGATCTTCCTCGATGAGGTACTCGGCCCGTCCGCCATCGCCTTCATCACCGCTGTGCTCGTCGGGCTCTACCTGACGACGCGGGTCCCCGTCGCGCGCAAGGTGCCCGTCGCGGTGGGGGCGGACGGGGAGGGCACCCGGCCGCCGGACGTCGAGCGCGACCGGTCGGTGGCCCGTTTCGACGGACTGCCGAAACGCGAGGTGGCTCTCGCTCTCATCGGTGCCTTCTCCTACGCGGTCGGCAACGTCGTGCGCAGCAGCGGGGTGCGTGACTGGAACGAACCCATCCTGGGTGGCTTCGTCGGCGCGGTCGCGGGCACCTTGGCCTACCTCGTGCTGCACACCAAGGTCCGCAGCGTCGTCGAGGCCGTGCGGGGCGCCGACCGGATCGGCATCTGGCTCTGGACCCTGTCCGGCGTGCTCACCATCTCCGCCCAGGTCTGCCTCATGGCAGCGACTCGGCACATCCCCATCGCCGTCGGTGTGGTGGTGTCCGCTGCGCTGCCGGTCTTCGTCATCCCCGCGAGTGTCCTCCTGCTCAAGAACAAGGAAGCGGTGACCGGCCGGACGGCCGTGGGTGGCCTACTGATCCTCGCCGGCGTTGCCGGCCTCCTACTCGCCTGACACCACCGCTCACCACCAACGCAGGAGCTGCCCCGTGACCCGTCGCCCCGTTCCAGTCACCTACGCCGGTGCGGTCTATGACCGCACGAGGGCGCTGTACACCGGCGACGTGCAGGTGGAGGGCGTCGATCTGCGTTACCTGCAGACCGGCATCGAGGAGCTGTTCTGGCGTCAAGGGAGGTACGGCGAGTTCGACGCGGCCGAGTTCTCCTTCGGGGCCTTCATCGCCGGCGTCGAGCAGGCGGACGGTCCCTTCTGCGCGATCCCGGTCTTCCCCTCCCGCGCCTTTCGTCACTCGGCGTTCTACGTCCGCGCCGACTCCGACGTGCAGCGCCCGGACGACCTGTCGGGGCGCTCGATCGGCACGCCTGAGTGGAGCATGACCGCATCGCTTTGGATGCGCGGCCTCCTCGGCGAGCACTACGGGCTCGATCTCGAGAGCGTCCACTGGCGCACCGGCGGGCTGGAGGAGCCCGGGCGCCAGGAGAAGTCACGGGTGACGCCGCCGAGCCGGTTCCGGGTGGACCCGATCGATGCGTCGATGACGTTGACCGATCAGCTGCTGGAGGGTGGCATCGACGCCCTCATCACCGCTCGACCACCGACCCTCTTCCTCAAGGGCGATCGGCGCATCCGGCGAGTCTTTCCCGACTACCGCGCAGAGGAGCGCGGCTTCTTCGAGAAGACCGGGATCATCCCGCTGATGCATGTCGTGGTGCTCAAGAAGGCGCTCGTCGAGGAGCACCCCTGGATCGCCAACAACCTGCGGCACGCCTTCGAGGTCGCCCGGGCCCAGGCCGGCCCAGCCCTGCGGGACTCCGCGGTGTGCTTCTCCTCGCTGGTCTGGGAGTCGGCGTACGCCGAGGAGGAGGCCGCGCTGCTGGGCGATGCCTTCGCCTACGGCGTGGATGCCAACCGGGCCGCGCTGACCACCCTGCTGCGCTACGCCCACGAGCAGGGGTTCACGTCCCGGCCACTGGACCCGGCGGACCTGTTCCTCCCGGCCACGTTGACCGACGCGAAGGTCTGAGGGTTCGGCTCAGCGAAGGCCGAACAGGTCGGCCGCAGTCCCGGTGAGGACCGCGGTCTGCTCCTCGTCGGCCAAGCCCGCGGCCAGGACGCCGCTGCCGACGGGTCGCTCGGCGATGGGGAAGGGATAGTCGCTGCCGACCATCACCCGGTCGGCACCGACGGCCCGCACCAGCGAGTGAACGGTGCCCGGGTCGTAGACGAGCGAGTCGTACCAGAACCGGCGCAAGTACTCGCGCGGTGCGAGTGCAGGCGGTGTCATGCCCGGCAGCATCGTGAGGCACCGCTCGATACGCGGCAGCATCGCCAGCAGAGCGCCGCCGCCGTGCGCGAGCACGACGCGGAGGGCGGGGTGGCGGTCCAACACACCACCGAGCATCAGCGTCGCGGCAGCGGCAGCTGTCTCGGCGGGCATGCCCACGGAGTAGAGCAGTCCGTGCCGCCCGAGCCGCTCCTCGCCGAGAACCTGCCATGGGTGCACGAGCACGACCGCTCCGGTGTCGGCGCAGGCGGCCCAGAAGTCCTCGAGCGCCGGGTCGTCGAGGGCCAGCCCATCGACGTTGCTGCCGATCTCGATGCCGCGCAGCCCGAACGTGGTGATGCACTCGATGACCGAGCTGGCGGCAGCCGCAGGGTCCTGCAACGCAACGGTGCCGAGTCCGACGAAGCGGTCCGGGGTGTCGCGCACGAGCTCGGCGATCCACTCGTTCTGCACGCGGGCCAGCTCGGTCACCCCGTCGGCCGGCAGCCGGTAGGAGAACGTCACGGGGATCGGCGAGACGACCTGGACCGCCACCTGCTCGGCGTCCATGTCCTCGATGCGCCGGCGGGCGTCCCAGCAGCGGTCGTCGAGGGCCCGGAAGAAGTCCTCGCCCAGCAGCAGGTCTGCGGTGCAGGGGCCCGTCGCGACCAGTGAGGGCCAGGACCCGGCGTACCGCTCCGCGAGACGAGGGAGCTGCGGCGGGATGGCATGTGTGTGGACGTCGACACGGGGCGCCCCCGAACCGACGGGCGATGCGCTCACTCGGCCATCCGGACGGGCTCGCTCCCGGGAGCAGCCTCGGCGGAGACGCGGAGGCGCTCGAGCAGATCGGTCAGCAGCATGCGCTCCTCGCTGCTCAGGTCACTGGTCAAGGTCTCGAGGTAGCGCCAGTGGCTCGGCAGGAAGCGCACCAGGAAGTCGTCGCCGGCAGGCGTGTTCGCGATGAGATAGGACCGGCGGTCGCCGGGGTTGACCCGCCGCTCAATGAGTGAGCGCTGGGTCAGCGCGTCCACGACGCTGGTGAGGTTGGCGGGGCGAACGGACACGGCGTGGCCCAGCTCGCCCATCGTCAGCGGGCTGTCGGCCCGGTGCAGAACGGTCAGGATGTTGAGCTGGCTCACGCTCAGCCCGTGTGGGGCGAGCTCGGCCTGGCCGGCCCGGTCGAACGCGGACATGGCGCGGTAGAGGGTCAGCGTGAGCGACAGGACGCTCGGGTCGAAGTCCGCTCCGTGTTCGGCTGCCGCACGAGAGACCTGCCACGGCACGGTCGACGCCGGGTCGCCCTCTCCGGTCGTCGAATCGGCCTCCGTGCGTGCGCGCCCTTGATGTGACACCGTTTTGCCTCCTTCGTGCAACCACGTCACGGTACCGCCCGGGGGGTGCTGAGGGCGACGTCTTGGTTCCGAGTTTAAATAGTTTCTCTTGACGATAGTTCACGAACCGACTTACGGTGGCGATCACTCCCGGCACGACCGGACGGATCGGAGGTACGCAGATGGGTGAGGTTCTCGGCGTAGGGCTGTCCCACTACCCCCCGTTCAGCGGGCTCGACGAGGACATGGCGGGCATCCTGCGCCGCATCCTCGAGGATCCCGGCATCCCGGAGGCGGAGAAGGACGTCGCCAACTGGCCGGAGATCGCCAGGCGTGAATGGGCCGATGACGAGGGCCGCGCCGCGGCGGCCGACCACCGGGCGGCGCTGATCAAGGGCTTCGAGGACGTCCGTGCGGCGATCGATGACTTCCAGCCCGATGCCATCGTGATCTGGGGCGACGACCAGTACGAGAACTTCAAGGAAGACCTCATCCCGCCGTACGCCGTGCTGGCCTACGACGACATCGAGGTCCGCCCCTGGGCACACGCTGCGGAGTCCTCCGACATGAAGGGTCGGCCCAACGTCTGGGGCGAGAGCGGCGATACCGCGTTCACGGTCAAGGGACGCCCGGACATCGGCAAGCACATCGTGTCCGAGCTGATGGGCCGTGGCGTCGACGTGGCCTACGCCTACAAGCAGCTGCACCACCCCGGCCTGCCGCACGCGTTCCTCAACGCCGTGCTCTACCTCGACTACCACCGCCGGGGGTTCGACTACCCCGTCGTACCGTTCCCGATCAACTGCTACGGCCGTCGTGTGGTCAGCTACCAAGGGTTCATGGCGCCCTTCGACGACATCCGCGAGCTGGACCCGCCTTCCCCGACGCCGGCTCGGCTGATGGACGTCGGCGCCGAGGTCGGTCGGATCTGTGCCGAGTCGCCCTGGCGGATCGCGCTGCTCGCCTCGTCGAGCTGGTCGCACGCCTTCATCTGCGACCGCACCTGGCGGTTGCGACCGGACACCCCCAGCGACCGGCGGCTGTACGACGCCATGACCAGCGGTGACCTCGACGCCTGGCGATCCACGTCGTTGGAGGAGATCGAGGGAGCAGGACAGCAAGAGCTGTTGAACTGGTTCCCGCTGCTGGGCGCGATGGAGGCGCTGGGTCAGAAGGTCCCCGCCTGGTCGAACTTCGCCGAGACCGGCATCTTCAACTCGAACAAGGTCTTCGCGGCCTATCACCCGAGTACGTGACCGCCACCTCCACGACGCCGGCCGTCGACGACCTTCGGCAGGACCGGGTCCAGCACGGCCCGTTCGACACCCACTACCTCGAGTCGGGGGTCTCGGACGGGCCGCCCGTCCTGTTGATCCACGGGTCGGGGCCAGGCGTGTCCGGTCGGGCCAACTGGCAGGGGCTGATGCGCTCCCCGCTGGCTGACGGCCGCCGGCTCCTGGCACCCGACGTCGTGGGCTTCGGCGAGACGCGGGCGGCGGACGGTGTCGAGCTCGACCATGACACCCGGGTCCGGCACCTGCTCGGCTTCCTCGACGCGCTGGGCCTGGACCAGGTCGATGTGGTGGGCAACTCGATGGGCGGCGCGCTCGCCCTCGCGCTGGCGCACCGCCATCCCGAGCGGATCCGCCGCATGGTCCTGATGGGCGCTGTCGGCATCGACTTCCCGATCACGGAAGGGCTGGACCGGGTCTGGGGCTACACGCCCTCCCACGACAACATGGCCGCCCTCATGCGACTGTTCGCCTATGATCAGGGCCTCGTGACCGACGAGCTGATCGAGCTGCGTTTCCGGGCGACCGAGGTAGGTGACGTCCAGGAGCGTTACGCCACGGCCTTCGCCGCCCCACGTCAGCGCCACATCACGGCGATGGCGCTCACCGAGGACGAGCTGGCGAGCATCCAGACCCCGACGCTCCTGATCCATGGCCGCGACGACCAGATCATTCCCCTGGAAGCCACCAGCCAGCGGCTGCTGCACATTCTGCCGTCCGCGGACCTGGTGGTCTTCCACCGGTGTGGGCATTGGACGCAGATCGAACGGGCAGAGGACTTCCAGCGGCACGTGGCCGGGTTCTTCAGCTGATGTTGTACCGGCCGTAGGACATTCGATGAACAGAAAGGCGCGGAGATGCTGACGACCGAGTTGAACGAGCGGCTGACCCAGGTAGGGCCGGGCACGCCGATGGGCACGTTGCTCCGTCACTACTGGTACCCCCTCGCCGCCACGTCAGAGCTCGGCCCAGAGCCGATCCAGCGCCGGCTGCTGGGCGAGGACATCGTGCTGTACCGCAAGGGCGACGAGATCGGTGTCATCGAGGCCCAGTGTCCGCACCGCCGTGCCTCGATGCGCTACGCGATCGTCGAGGAGCGCGGCATCCGGTGCGGCTACCACGGATGGCTCTACGGCATGGACGGCAAGTGCCTCGAGCAGCCGGCGGAGCCCGCGGACAGCACGTTCAAGGACCGCATCCAGGCCGTTACGTACCAGGCCCAGGAGCTCGGCGGCCTGATCTTCGTCTACATGGGTGAGGACCCAGCGCCGCTGCTGCCGAGGTTCGACCTGTTCGTCTGGGACAACTGCCTGCGCGACGTGGGCCATGCCCTGCTGCCGATGAACTGGCTTCAGGTGATGGAGAACTCCGTCGACCCGCACCACGTCGAGTGGCTGCACGGGCACTACATGAACTTCGTGCGTGGCATCTCGGGCGAGGCGCAGGCCGAGGTGCTGATGCGCAAGCACGAGAAGGTCGCCTTTGACGTCTTCGACTACGGGATCATCAAGCGGCGAGTGCTCGAAGGCATGACCGAGGAGGACGAGGACTGGAAGGTGGGGCACCCGCTGGTGTTCCCCGCGATGCTGCGGGTCGGGGGCGGCGGTCACTACCAGTTCCAGATCCGGGTCCCCGTGGACGACACCCACACCTCGCACTTCTGGTACGACGTCTACAAGCCTGACGGCGACTACACCGTGCCGCCGCAGGACTCGATCCCGCTGTTCGAGGTCCCGATCTACGACGAGAAGGGCGACTTCCTCGTCGACTTCGTCGACGGCCAGGACGTCATGGCGTGGGCGAGCCAAGGGGCCATCGCCGACCGCTCCAACGAGCATCTCGGCAAGTCCGACCTCGGCGTCATCATGTTGCGCCGCCTCTTCCAGGAGCAGCTGGACAAGGTCGAGGACGGCGAGGACCCGTTGGGCGTGGTGCGCGACGAGAGCATCAACGACTGCATCACGCTGCCGCAGGAGAAGAAGAAGTTCGGCACCGGAGCAGGCTTCCGCTACGAGTTCCTGACCATGGGACAGTGCCGTTACAGTCCGATCGCGCAGGACGTGCTCCGACTGTTCGAAGAGGCAGAGAAGAGCCTTCCGGCCAGCGATACCGAGCACCACGACGCGACCGTCTGACATGTCGTTCGCCAAGGAGGCAGGCGTGTCCGAGATCCCCAACGCCCCCCTCGAGGGGGAGGCCACTGCGATCGACGACAACGTGCAGGCACTGGTGCAGTTCTGCCCGCACTGCGGGGCGCAGCTGGATGTGCAGTCCTTCGTCCAGGAGTACTGGACGGCGGACGCCCGGCTGTTCCATGTGTGGTGCGAGAGGTGCCGCTACGTCTTCGACGTGAAGCCCACGGCGCGGGTGACGACCCACGAGCCGGCGCACGAGTGACCGTGCTTGACATGACCGTGCCCGTCACACGTTCGTGACCCCGGCAGATCAGCTGCCGGTCCGCTTGGGCATCGTGGGCCTCGGTCCGGCCGGGACGTCCCTGCTGCCGTACGTGCAGGGACACCCGGACGTCGTCGTCACCGCGGGAGCAGACCCGGACGTCCGGGCGCGCGAGGCGTTCGCCCGGTCCGGGGCTGCGGCCTACGCGACCGTGGCGGAGCTGCTCGCATCGGCTGACGTCGATGCGGTGTACGTCGCCAGCCCGACGCCGCTGCACCCCGAGCACGTCCGGCTGGGCTTCGAAGCCGGCAAGCACGTCGTGGTGGAGAAGCCGATGGCACCGTCGCTCCTGGATGCCGAACGGATGGTGGCCGACGCCGCCCGCCACGACCGGGTGCTGCTGGTCGGGCACTCCCAGAGCTTCGAGGCGCCGGTGCGCGCCATGCGGGCGATCGTGGCGTCGGGGGTCCTCGGTCAGCTGCGCGCGGTGAACTGCTGGTACTACACCGACTGGATGTACCGGCCGCGTCACCCCGACGAGCTCGACGCTGCCAAGGGCGGCGGCGTGCCGATGCGCCAGGGCGCCCACCACGTCGACATCATCCGGTTCCTCGGCGGCGGCCTGCTGCACAGTGTGCGCGGGCGGGTCGGTACCTGGGACCCGGCTCGGCGCACCGCAGGTGCCTACACCGCATACCTCGAGTTCGAGGACGGCACGCCCGTGACCGCGTTCTACAGCGGCTACGACCACTTCCCCAGCACCGAGTTCACCTTCGGCATCGGGGAGTCCGGCCAACAGCTCGGTTCGGACTACGCCGTGGCTCGGGGCCGGCTCGCACAGGTCGACTCCGTCGAGGGCGAGCTGGCGCTCAAGCGGGGGACCGGCGGGGTCAGCAGGCAGTCGGAGATGTTGCGCTCCGGTGACCGCCAGCCGTTCTTCGGCCTGGTGATCCTCAGCTGCGATCGCGGCGACGTGCGGGTCTCGCCGGACGGGCTGACCGTCTACGGCGACACGAACAAGGTCGAGGTCTCGCTGGCGGGCTTGCGCGTCGGTCGCCAGCTGCTCCTCGACGAGCTCGTCGCTGCCGTGCGCGGTGATGCCGGGGGAGTGGTGACGCACGACGGACCCTGGGGTCTGGCCAACCTCGAGGTGTGCGACGCCCTCACAAGGTCGTCCGAGCAGCGTCGAGAGATGCCGCTGCGCCTTCAGGTTCCGCTGGGCCCCCAGCCGCTTCTGGACGACGTGGTGCAGCAGGCTGCCGCAGCTGTCCGCACGGCCCCCGCGCAGGTCTAGCCGGCACCGGCCCGTCGCTTCGCTGGCCCAGCGGCGGCCTGCTCAGCTGGCGTCGGCCTCCGCCGCTGCCACCAAGGGCGTGTCCACGCCGACCGGCCCCAGCTTCCGGGCGCCGCCCGGGCTGCCGATCGGCTCGTCGCGCCCGGGCAGAGGGGTCGCAAAGAACGCTGCGTTGTCCGCCTTGTGCACTTCCTGTTCCGCCGGGAGGCGACGGTCGACAGAGATCGCTTCGACCGGACAAACCGGCTCGCATGCCCCGCAGTCGATGCACTCGCCAGGGTGGATGTACAGCTTCCGTTCCCCTTCGTAGATGCAGTCGACGGGACACTCCTCTGTGCACGACTTGTCCATGACGTCGATGCACGGGCTGCCGATCACAAAGGGCATTCGTCGTCCTCCGGTAGCTGGCGGTGCGGTGGATGAAGGGCTTTTTAGGTCATTTCCTCGGTCGAGTGCCCGGGGAACAGCGCGGCGTTCGGGTCCAGGACCGTCGCCGCGTTGTTGACAGCGGTGGCGACCTCCCCGAACCCGACGGCGATGAGCCGCACCTTGCCGACGTACTCGGTGATGTCTCCCGCCGCGAACACGCGCGGTTGGTTGGTCGCCATCCGGGTGTCGACCACGATGTGCCGCTCGGAGATCTCGAGTCCCCATTCGAGGAGCGGCCCGAGGTCAGCCGTGAAGCCGAGTGCAGCCACGACTGCCTGCGCCTTGATCGCCCGCACCTCCTTGGTCGGCACGTGAGTGATCTCGACCTCGTCGATGTGCGCGTCGTCCGCGTCGGCGTGGGCGTCGCCACGGATCGCCGTCACCTGGCTGTCGACGACGACCTCGACGTTCGACGCCAGGACCTGCTTGACGGTGTGCTCGTGCGCGCGGAACGCCTTGCGGCGGTGGACGAGGGTGACCGAACGTGCCAGCGGCTCCAGGCTCTGGGCCCAGTCGAAGGCGCTGTCGCCGCCGCCGACGATGATGACGTCCTGGTCCGCGAGCTCAGCCAGCTCGCGCACGAAGTAGCGCAGCCCCCTGCCCTCGAACTCCGTCCCGGTCGGCAGTGGTCGGGGGCTGAAGGAGCCGATGCCCCCGGTGATGATGACCGCCTGGGCATGCACGGAGCGGCCGCGGTCGGTGCCGACGAGCACGCTGCCGTCCTCGTCGTAGGAGAGCGTGCAGGCCTGCTCGCCCAAGAGGTACCGCGGCGAGAACGGCGCGGCCTGGTCGACGAGGTGCTGGACGAGGTCGCGGCCGCGCACGGCGGGGAAGCCGGCGACATCGTGGATCAGCTTCTCCGGGTACATCGCGCTGATCTGACCGCCGACCTCAGGCAGCGCGTCGATCAGCGCGACGCTGAGGCCGCGAAAGCCCGCGTAGTAGGCGCCGAACAGGCCGACCGGGCCTGCCCCGACGATGAGCAGGTCGACGGCCAGGGTCGCCGAGCCCTGCTCGTCGCCCAGGGTCGCATCGGGGCTCACGTGGCGCTCCTTGGCTGGCTGACGGCTGGCTGAGGACGGAGGTACTACAGCAACAAGATAGTCGGCTAGCGTAATACTCTGGACGGGGAAGCGGAAGCAGTGCCGCCGGAGGGCGGTCGCGGGCCGGCGGAGCGTCCCGCGCCCAGCTGACGGGAGATCGAGAGGGTAGCCGTCCGCACAGCGGAGGCGACCCGGCCGGTGTCGAGCCGGTTGGACCAGCCGCTGATGGAGATCGCTGCCACCACATCGCCCGTCGTACCCAGCACGGGGCACGCCACGCACACCACTCCTGGGGTGGACTCCTCACGGTCGTAGGCGAACCCGCTGCGCCGGATGTCGGCCAGCTCACGCGTCAGGGCAGCGGGGGTCGTGACCGTGTGCGGGGTACGGCGGACCAGCTCCGACCCCGCGACCTCGGCCACGGTCGCCGTCGGCGAGAACGCCAGCAGCGCCTTGCCGACCCCGGTGCAGTGCGCGGGCATGCGGCCACCGACGCGGGAGGGCAACGGCGGCCCGCCGCGGCCGGTCAGCTTCTCGAGGTAGACCACCTCGGTCCCGTCCAGCACGGCCAGGTGAACCGTGTGGGCTGTCGCCTGCAGCAGGTCCTCCATGTGCGGCAGCGCGGATTCGCGCAGGTCACGGTGCCGCGGGGCCAGCTGCCCGAGCTCGAAGAGCCGCATGCCGAGGCGCACGCCCGCGGGGGTCTGCTCGACCGCCCCCCACTCCGCGAGCTGACCGACCAGCCGGTGGACGGTGGCCTTCGGGATGCCGGTCCGGGCGGACATCTCGGCCAGGCTCAGCTCTGCGTCGGCAACCGTGAAGCAGCCGAGCAGTGCGAACGCTCGCCCCAGAACCGACTTCGGACCGACGTCTCGTTGAGTGGACCGCACCGAGTGATGATGCGGTCTGGAAGTGACATGATGCAAGTGGTTCGGGGCGAGGAGGCGGTGCACGCATGGGTGACGGAACCCACCAGGAGGCGGCGGACCTCCTGCTCGGGGCGTATGGGTCGCGGGTCGCGGTCCCGCCGCTGGTACAGAGCCATCCGGACCTGGACCTCGCCGGCGCCTACGCCGTCCAACAGCTGCAGGTCGAGGCCTGGCAGCGCGACGGGCGCGTGCTGCAAGGTCACAAGGTCGGCCTGACATCGGCGGCGATGCAGCGGCAGATGGGGGTCGACCAGCCCGACTACGGCGTCCTGCGCGACGACATGTTCTATCCCGAGCACCATCCCATCGATGCTGGGACGTTCATCGCGCCGCGCGTCGAGCCGGAGGTCGCCTTCGTCCTCGGCCGCGAGCTGCGCGGCCCCGGTGTCACCGTCGCCCAGGCTGCTGCCGCCGTCGACTTCGTGCTGCCGGCACTCGAGATCATCGACTCGCGCATCCGGGACTGGAAGATCAGCATCATCGACACCATCGCGGACAATGCCTCGTCCGGCGGCGTCGTACTGGGCAGCCGCCCGGTGCGGCTCACCGACGTCGACCTGCGTCTCGCTGGCTGCAACCTGTACGGCAACGGTGACCTCGTGGCCACGGGCGCCGGCGGCGCGGTCCTGGGCTCGCCGCTCATCTCTCTCGCATGGCTGGCCAACACCGTGGGGGAGCACGGCGTCGTGCTCCAGCCCGGACAGGTCGTGCTGCCGGGCTCGGTGACATCGGCCCAGCCGGCATCTCCCGGTGACACCTGGAGCGCCGTCTTTGCGGGCCTCGGCACCGTGACGGCGCGATTCGGAAGGAACAGCGCATGAGCAAGGTATTGGCCGCGATCGTCGGGCCGGGGAACATCGGCACCGACCTGTTGGTGAAGCTGCAGCGGTCGGCGGCCATCGAGGTCGGCTACATGGTGGGGGTCGACCCCAGCTCTGACGGGCTCGCCAAGGCCCGAGCCCGCGGCGTCGAGGCGTCCGCCGGCGGCGTCGACTGGTTGCTCGCCCAGTCCGACGCGCCGCGCATCGTCTTCGAGGCAACAAGCGCCAAGGCCCATGCGGCCAATGCGCCGAAGTACGCCGAGGCCGGCATCCAGGCTGTCGATCTCACCCCGGCCATGATCGGTCCGCTCGTGTGCCCGACGGTGAACCTCGACGAGCATCTTGCGGCCCCCAACGTCAACATGATCACGTGCGGCGGGCAGGCCACCATCCCGATCGTGCACGCGGTCTCCCGGGTGGCCCCGGTCCCGTACGCCGAGATCGTCGCCTCGATCGCCTCGCGCTCTGCCGGTCCCGGCACGCGCGCCAACATCGACGAGTTCACCGCCACGACCTCGAGGGCGATCGAGCTCGTCGGGGGAGCCGCGCGCGGCAAGGCGGTCATCATCCTCAACCCGGTCGAGCCGCCGATGATCATGCGGGACACGGTCTTCTGCGCCATCCCGGCGGACGCCGATCGCGACGCGATCGCCGAGTCGGTGGCCCGGATGGTCGCCGCGGTGCAGGAGTACGTGCCCGGCTACGCGCTGCGGGCTGACCCGCAGTTCGACGAGCCGCGCGACGACTGGTCCGGTAACGCCCGCGTGGCCGTCTTCCTGGAGGTCCGTGGCAACGGCGACTACCTGCCGGAGTACGCCGGCAACCTCGACATCATGACCGCAGCTGCCGCTCGCGTGGGCGAGCAGCTGGCCCAGGGAAAGCTGGTACCCGCATGACTGCGACCCCCGCGGCGGCATTCGACCTGCGGATCACCGACTCGACGCTGCGCGACGGCTCACACGCGATGGCGCACCAGTTCACCGAAGAGCAGGTGCGTGCCACCGTCTCCGCGCTGGACGGCGCCGGCGTGCAGGTCGTCGAGGTCTCGCACGGTGACGGGCTGGGCGGCTCCTCCTTCAACTACGGCTTCTCCCGCGAGAGCGAGATCGAGCTCATCGCGGCTGCCGTCGACGAGGCCACGCGCGCCCAGATCGCCGTACTCCTGCTGCCCGGTCTCGGCACGGTGGAGGACCTGCAGCGGGCGCACGCGGCCGGTGCCTCGGTAGCGCGCATCGCCACGCACTGCACCGAGGCCGACGTCTCGATCCAGCACTTCGGGGCAGCGCGTGACCTCGGCATGGAGACGGTGGGCTTCCTGATGCTGGCCCACCGCACGACGCCGGAGAACCTCGCGCGTCAGGCGCGCATCATGGTCGACGCCGGGGCGGAGTGCGTCTACGTCGTCGACTCCGCCGGGGCCCTGGTCCTGGGCGATGCCCAGGCGCGGGTGCAGGCCCTGGTGAAGGAGGTAGGGGACCAAGCGCAGGTCGGCTTCCACGGCCACCAGAACCTCTCCCTCGGGGTCGCCAACTCCGTGCTGGCCTACCAGAGCGGGGCCAAGCAGATCGACGGTGCGTTGTGCGCGCTCGGTGCCGGCGCGGGGAACTCCCCGACCGAGGTACTGGCCGCGGTCTTCGACCGGCTCGGGATCACCACCGGAGTGGACCCGCAGCACGCCGCCGCCGCGGCCGAGGACGTCGTACGCCCGTTCATCCCGCGGCTGCCGTGGATGGACCGCGCCTCGATCGTCCAGGGCTACGCCGGCGTCTACTCCAGCTTCCTGCTGCACGCGGAGCGGGCCTCCGCCCGCTACGGCGTCCCGGCGCACGAGATCCTGCAGCGCGTCGGCGAGGCGGGGTACGTCGGTGGCCAGGAGGACATGATCATCGACGTGGCGCTGCAGCTGGCGCAGGAGCGCGAGCGCGAGCCACTCGCCGCGGGTGCGCGGTGAGCGACTGGGACGTCGACCGCGCGGTCGACGTGCTGCTCGAGGCGGAGCGGACTCGCGCCGAGCGGGGGCCGATCACCGACGAGTGGCCCGACCTCGACCTGGCCACGGCGTACGCCGTCCAGGACGAGGCGCTGGCCCGGCGGCTTGCCAGGGGAGAGCGGCTGGTCGGCGTCAAGCTCGGTCTGACGTCGCGGGCCAAGCAGCGCCGGATGAACGTCGATACGCCCCTGACCGCATGGCTGACCGATGCGATGGTGCTCCCGGCGGGCGAGCCGGTCCCGCAGGACCGGCTGATCCACCCCCGCGCGGAGCCTGAGCTGGTGTTCGTGCTGGGCCAGCGGCTGCAGGGGCCCGGCGAGACCGCCGTCTCCGCCATGCGGGCGGTCGAGACGGTCTACGCAGGCATCGAGATCATCGACTCCCGGTACGCCGACTTCCGGTTCACGCTGCCCGACGTCGTGGCTGACAACGCTTCTTCCGGCTACTACGTGACAGGAGCGGTCGGCCGCCCTCCCGCCACGTTGGACCTCTCGTTGGAGGCCTGCCTGCTCGAGGTCGACGGCAAGGTCGTCGACTCGGCGACCGGGGCCGCGGTCCAGGGCAACCCCGGCGAGGCGCTGGCCATGGCCGCCAACTCGCTGGGCGAGCGCGGCCACGCGCTCGAGGCCGGCTGGGTGGTTCTGACCGGCGGTATGACCGACGCGGTGGCCGTGGCGCCAGGATCACGCGTTGCCGCACACTTCACGCACCTGGGATCGATCGTCATCAACGGAGGCTGACGTGCCGCTTGTGGAAGTGACCCTGGTCGAGGGACGTACCCCTGCGCAGCTGCGCGGGCTCATCACCGCCCTGACCGACGCCGTGGAAGGCGCCATCGGCGCCCCACGAGCCAACGTGCGGGTGGTGCTGCGCGAGGTTCCGGCCACCCACTGGGCGGCGGGCGACATTACGATCGCAGAGCAGCGGAAGGATGGCTAGCCATGGATCTGGTGCCCCACGTCATTGACGGCGAGGAGGTCGAGTCCGAAGGCGGTGCCCGGTTCCACACGGTCGACCCCTGGACCCGAGAGGCCTGGGCCGAGGTTGCCCTGGGAGGGCAGGGCGAGGCCGACCGAGCTGTCGCTGCAGCGCGCCGCGCCTTCGACGACGGCCCCTGGCCGCGGATGGGCTTCGCGGAACGCGGGGCAGTGCTGCACCGCCTCGCCGACCTGATGGTGGAGCACACCGAAGAGCTCGCTCTCGCGGACACGCGCGACATGGGAAAGCCCATCTCGGACAGCACGGGCAAGGACGTTCCGAGGTCTGCCCTGAACTTCCGCTTCTTCGCCGACCATGCACGGCTGGCCGCGGGGGAGGCGCTCCCGATGGACACCGGGCACCACGCCTACACCCGGTTCGAGCCCGCCGGTGTCGTCGCGGCCATCGCTCCCTGGAACTTCCCGCTGATGCTCGAGACGTGGAAGGTGGCGCCGGCCCTGGCGTGGGGCAACACCGTCGTGCTCAAGCCCGCCGAGGACACCCCCACTTCGGCGACGATGCTTGCTCGACTGGCGCTGGAGGCGGGGATGCCGCCCGGCGTGCTCAACGTCGTGCACGGCTTCGGCCCCGACTCGGCGGGCCAGGCTCTCACCGAGGATCCGCGGGTGGACCGCATCACCTTCACCGGCGAGTCCGGCACGGGTCGCGCCATCGCTCGCGCTGCAGCAGCGAACCTCACCCCGGTGAGCCTCGAGCTCGGCGGCAAGGGTGCGAACCTCGTCTTCGCGGACGCGGACCTCGACACCGCCGTGCCGTGGTCGGTGCAGGCCATCTTCTCGAACGCCGGCCAGGTCTGCCTGGCGGGCAGCCGGCTGTTCGTCGAGCGCTCCGTGATGCCGGAGTTCCTCGCGCGCTTCACGGCGGCCGCGGCAGCCCTGCGGCTCGGTGACCCGAAGGACCGCGCGACCCAGCTCGGCCCACTGGCCTCCGAAGAGCACTACAAGAAGGTGCGGTCGTACGTCGACGGGATCGAGGCAGACGGCGGCGAGGTCCTTGCCGGTGGCCTCGACGACGGCTGGGTCGTCCGGCCCACCGTCGTGCACGCTCCGCCGACCGCCCGGGTCTACCGGGAAGAGGTGTTCGGACCGGTCGTCGTCGTACAGCCCTTCGACTCGGAGGCCGAGGCCGTGGCACTGGCCAACGACACGCCGTACGGCCTGAACGCCATGCTTTTCACCGAGAACCTGTCTCGCGCGCACCGGGTCTCAGCGGCCCTCAAGGCCGGCACCGTGTGGACCAACTGCTTCTTCATCCGCGACCTGCGTGCTCCCTTCGGCGGAGTGGGTGATTCCGGCGTGGGCCGCGAGGGCGGCTCGTTCAGCCGGGAGTTCTTCACCGAGCCGAAGGCAGTCGTGATGGCCATCCACGACGATGTGCCGGTGCCGTCGTCCGGTCCGAGGAGGAGTGCCCAGTGAAGCAAGCCAGACCCGCCCGCGAGCTGTCGGACGAGGAGCTCGACCAGCAGGCGAACTATGCCCACGCAACCCGTGACTGGGTGTTCCACCACGGCACCAGCGACCAGTTCCGTCATCACACCGAGCGGATGCTCGAGCTGGAGGAGGAGTACCTCCGGCGACACCCCCAGCGCACCTGGCAGGGCACCGTCGACGCCCCGCGGGAGATTGACGAGGCCACGCGGCTACGGCTTGCGCTGCGCGCGCTCTCGCGGCAGCTCGACGCGCTGCTGGCTGACTCGCCCGAGGTGTCCGACCCCGACGTCGCTGATCCCCCGGCCGTCCGGCAGCTGCTGACCCGTGTCGCGCAGGCCGGTGGACGGATGCACAAGCTCGAGATCCACCAGGTGGCACGCGAGCTCGGCATCAGTCCGTTGGCGCTGGCCTCGCTCTACAAGGGCGAGCGGTCACTGCTCGCGGCCGACCGCGACGAGCGGGTGCTGACGGAGGCCGGGCGGGCGGCGGGTGGCTGAGACCGGGCTCGACGTCACGGGTCACGAGCTCGAGGCACTGCGCCACAAGGTGGCCGTCGCTTGCCGAATCCTCGGCGCCCGAGGGCTGGCCGAGGACGTGCTGGGTCACGTCAGCGTGCGGGTCGGTCGCGATCGCGTGCTGGTGCGATGCCGCGGTCCTCGGGAACGGGGGCTGACGTTCACGACCCCGGAGGACGTCCGGGTCGTCGACTTCGACGGCGAGGGGGACCTCGAGGGCGGTTATGCCGCCCCCAACGAGCTGCCGATCCACACCGAGCTGCTGCGCCGTCGACACGACATGTCGGTGGTGGTGCACGCGCACCCCCCGGCCGTGGTGGTCACCGGACTGGCCGACATCGAGCTGCGCCCCGTGTTCGGCGCCTACAACATGCCTGCGGCCCGCATGGCCCTCGACGTTGTACCGGTCTTCCGCCGGTCGGTACTGATCCGTCGCGCTGAGCTGGCGCAAGAGATGCTGGCGGCGATGGGGAGCTCGACCGTCTGCGTGCTGCGTGGCCACGGTGTGACGACGTGCGGCGAGAGCATCGAGCAGGCTGTCGTGCGCGCCCTGAACCTCGACGTCCTGGCGCGCATCAACCTCGACCTGGCGCGCGTGGGCGCAAAGCCGGATGTCCTGCCGCCCGAGGACGTCGCGGAGCTGCCCGACCTCGGTGGCAACTTCAACGACATCAACGTCTGGCGATTTCACGTCAACCGGCTCGAGCAGGAAGGCCTCGCCCTGCCGGCTCCGGAGCTGTGACCGGCGGGCATCCCGGGCCTCGGCCGCGTCGTTTTTCGGGGGCCCCGGAAAACACCCGGCCCGCCGGTGAGCTGCGAGGGGGGGTAGCAGCTGGCCGACGGGCCGGCAACGCCGTCCCACGGCCTGGGGGGGATAAGCCGGGCGGGTGACGCTGCGAAGATCAGCCTGTCATTCCCGGGCGAGATCGTCTCTTGGACATTGGTTCTACGACCACCACCCGGTTTGCCCCGACGAGCACCCTCTCGTCCCGATGTCGGTCACGCACCTTGCTTGTCGAGACAGCCGGTGGTGGCGGCCCGTACCATCGGCGACACGGTGTCGGACCGCTGTGGTCGGGCTGGGCCCGAAGGGCGGTGGCCGAGCGATGAGTGGGCAGTCGGACATGGACGACCGGTCCGTGCTTCGTCCCGGCCCCTCCGCGACGCCCGTGGTGCTCGCAGACGGCCGCCGAACGGGCGCAGCAGGCCCGGTGTCGAGGGGACGTGTCTGGCTGCGATTCGGGCTCGCGACGGCGCTGGCCCTGGCAGTTGTCCTCGCCGCCGGCATGGCCCTGTCCGCGCGCGCGGCGCAGCGCGAGGGTGTCGCCGACGTGCGCCGCATCACGGAGGTCTTGGCCAGCGCTGTGATCCAGCCGCAGCTCTCGGCCGGTCTGCTGGCGGGCCAGTCGGACCGGATCACGGCGATGGACGAGGTCGTCCGGCAGCGTCTGTTGGTCCCGACCGACATAGTCCGGGTGAAGATCTGGTCGGGTGACGGGCGCATCGTCTATTCCGACGCGCAGAGCCTGATCGGTGCTCGTTACCCGCTCGGCGACGAGGAGGTCCACGTACTCCGGGATGGTGGCACGGACGCGGAAGTGAGCGACCTGAGCCTTCCGGAGAACCGGTTGGAGCGGGCCCTCGGTGGCCGCCTGCTCGAGGTCTACTCCGGCATCCGGGCCCCTGACGGCACGCCGCTGCTGTTCGAGGCCTACTTCTCGTTCGAGAGCGTCAACGCCCGCCGGTCGGTCCTCCTGCGGTCATTCGCGTCCATCACGCTGGCTGGGCTCTTCGTCTTCGCCGGCTTCGAGCTCTCACTGGGTTACACGACCGTGCGTTGGCTCCACCGTGAGCGGGAACGCCTGCTCGAGAAGGCGGTGAAGATGTCCGAGGGCCATCGCAAGCGCCTTGCTTCGGACCTGCACGACGGCATCGTGCAGGATCTCGTGGGCGCGTCGTTCCTCGTCGCCGGCGCGTCTGCCGAGCTCCGCCGCGGAGGGGACCAAGGCCTGGCCGCCGCTCTCGGCGAGCCCAGTCACGGGATCCGGGCGAGCATCCAGCGGCTGCGCTCGATGATCGTCGACCTTTACCCGGCGGCCCTCCAGACGGCGGGTCTCGAGGTGGCGCTCTCCGACCTTGCCGCACCGCTGCGGCTGCGCGGCATCGACGTCCAGCTGCAGACTCCCGCTGAGCTGAACCTGCCGGAGCACTCCCAGACGTTGATCTACCGCATGGTGCAGGAGGCGTTCCGCAGCATCCTGCAGCACGCCTCGGCCCACCAGGTGACCCTCACGGTCCACAGCGGCGACTCCACCACGGTGGTCGAGATCGCCGACGACGGCGTCGGCTACCTCGTGGGAGACGAGTCCTCAGCGGAACATCTCGGGCTGCGGGCCATGGCTGATCTGGCGAGAGAGGCCGAGGCTCTGCTGGAAGTGGTGTCCGAGCCGGGGCAAGGAACGATCGTCCGCATGCGGCTTCCGACCTGACGGTAGGCCGATTCGATCAGGCTGTTCGATCAGCCTGTTGGCTCAGCCGGGCTCGGCCGACAGGTTGCGCTGCGCCCACAGGGCGGCGGATGTGCGGTCGCCCACCCCGATGCGCTGGAAGGCACTGCCGAGATGCGCTTTCACGGTGCGCTCGGTGATGCCGAGGCGAGAGGCGATCTGCTTGTTGGCCAGGCCCTCCGCCACGAGGCGCAGCACCTCGAGCTCGCGCTCGGTCAGGTTGGCCACCGCGCCGGGGGACAGGCGGCTACCGACCCGGAGCACCTCGCGCGCGACGCGCGGGTCGAGGGGCGACCCGCCCGCTGCCGCGGCTCGGATGCCGCGAAGCAGCTCGTCGTGGTCACTGTCCTTGAGCAGATAGCCCACCGCGCCGGCTTGCAGCGCATCGAAGACGCGGTCACGGTCGGAGAAAGAGGTCAGCACGAGGACGCAGGCCTCAGGGTTCTCGGCAGTGATGAGGCGGGTTGCCTCGATGCCGTCCATGTTGGGCATGGACAGATCCATCAAGATGACGTCCGGCCGCTCCTCGGCCGCCACCTTGACCGCCTCCACACCGTCCGACGCGACGCCGACGACAGCCATGTCCTCAGCGGCGTCGACAAGGGAGGCCAGGCCGGTCCGGACCAGCCGGTGGTCGTCGACGAGCAGGACACCGATCACGACGGCAGCTCGACCACGATGGCGGTCCCGCGGCCCGGCGCCGACGTGATCTCGAGCAGCGCGCCGGCCTCCTGGGCAAGGTCGGCCATGGTGCGCAGACCGATGTGTCCGGGGACGGAGTTGCCGCCGGGCGTGAATCCCGTGCCGTCGTCCGTGATGGACAGCACGGTACGGCCGTGTCGACCCTCGACATGGATGCTGACGCTGCTGGCCTGGGCATGACGCACGATGTTGCGGACCGCCTCCTGCGAGATTCGGTACAGCAGAGCCTGGACGTGCTCGGGAATCCGGAGCTCCTCCGGCATGAAGAGATCGACCGACATGCCGCGCGACCTTAGCGGAGCCACGAGGTCGGACATGGCCACGTGCAAGCCAGCCATGCCGAGACTGGCCGGGTAGAGGTCCACGATCATCGAGCGGAGGCCTTGGACGCTCGTCCGGATGCTGTCCGCTGCGCTGGAGAGCCTGGTCTGGCACTCGTCGTACTCACGACGGCGCCGCAGCTCGGCACTTGTCCCGGTCACGACGTAGGCAGCGCCCACGAGGTCTTGAACGATTCCGTCGTGCAGATCAGCCGCGAGCCGTCTTCGCTCGTCCTCGGACACGCGGACCGCCTTCTCCAGCAGCCGCTCGCGCTCGCGTTGCAACCAGCGAACGGTCGTGTAGCCCAGCGAGAGCTGAAAAGCTGCGAAGACGAAGAGCCCCACCAAGGTGATGGAAGCGAAGGACCAGAGCAGCACCGTGCGCCGCGCGTGCACGACGTCGAAGGAGAAATAGGTCTCGAAGAGCAGGCGCGTTCCGTCGGGTGCTTGAACCCCTGAGTAGACCTCCAGCAGCCGCCCACCGAGGTTGCGTTCGAAGCGGTTCTCACTACGTCCTAGGTCGCTGACCTCGGCGTCGGTGGTGCCCGCCTTCAGCGCCACGAGCTCTTCATCGCCGAACGCGTACTGGGTGCCGATGAGGCGTCCTTCGTCGGAGTAGACGATCCGGCCGCCTTCGGCCCAGAGCTTCACTCTGACCAGATCGGTGCTCTCGGCCAGCTGTCGCTTGACCAGGTCGTCCATGGCGGCCACTGCCTCGTCGTCTCCCGCGAGCAGGCCGGCGGTGAGGTTGGGCTCCACCACACTGTGCGCGAGAACGTGGGTCAGTCGGCGCACATCCGCGACGCCCTCCCGCTCCGCGGCCCGCGAGGAGAAGACGAGACCAGCGACCAGGATCACCATCAAGGCAAGGGCGGTGCTGATCCCGAAGCGGGCAAGGACGCGCCGGGACGGCTCCAGGTCCCTGCGGTGGGCGCGCCGCCCGTCGGCGAGCACGACAGGCGTGATCGCCTCGCTCACAGCTGGCTGTTCGAGCACAGTCCCCTCCTCGGCATGAACCATCATGCCTCTGTGTCGCGTCGGCCCGTGAGCGATCGTCTGATCGGTCGCGAGCCTCCCCGTGCGTGGGGACACCGCGTCGTCCTGGGCCGCACCGACGCGAGTGGAGTGACCCGGGAGCCGGTCCCATGCAGGCTCCACCGGTGACAGCATGCACCGGAAGTGGTGTCCGAGTGCTATTGGTCGATGGTCTTAGTACTTGTGAGCCCAGCCACCGACCAGCGGTCGACGTGAGGAACCGGCCGTTCCCAGCCAGGCTCACCCGGCGACGTCCTAGCACCAATGTCCACTACCCGGCGGCGTCCGTGGCCAACAGAATCGAGGCCTGGCTACGGCGAAACGGAGACCCAGTGGCGAACAGTCGGACGGTAGGCGTGCTCGGTCTCGGATATGTGGGTCTCCCGTTGGCCTGTGCCGCCGTCGGTGCCGGCCACCGAGTCATCGGGTACGACCCCGATGAGGTGCGCGTGGCCAGCCTGTGCGCCGGCAGCAGTCCGGTGGAGGACGTGGAAGACCGGCTGTTGGAGAAGTCGTTGGCCAGTGGCCTGCTGTCGTTCACCGGGAATGCGGGTGACCTCACCGCCTGCGACGTCTTCGTCATCTGCGTGCCGACGCCGTTGCATGACAAGACGCCCGACCTGACCATGGTCGACTCGGCGGTGGACGCCGTCGCGGCCGCGTTGCACCCGGGCGACCTCGTCGTGCTCGAGTCCACGACCTATCCAGGGACCACCGAGGACCGGCTGGCCCCTCGGATCGCTGAGCTCAGCGGGCTGCACGCCCCCCGCGACTACCACCTGGTCTTCTCACCGGAGCGGATCGACCCCGGCAACCCGGACTACGGCCTGCAGAACACCCCGCGGGTCGTCGGCGGCCTGGGCCCGGCCGCGGGTGCGGCCGCCGCGGAGTTCTACTCCTCGTTCATCGACCAGGTGCACGTCGTTTCCGGCCCGCGCGAAGCAGAGATGGCCAAGCTTCTGGAGAACACCTATCGCCACGTGAACATCGCGCTGGTCAACGAGATGGCCATCTTCTGCGACGAGCTGGGTGTCGACCTCTGGGAAGCCATCGGCGCGGCATCGACCAAGCCCTTCGGTTTCGCGGCATTCACTCCGGGGCCGGGCGTTGGCGGGCACTGCATCCCCGTCGACCCGTCCTACCTGTCCTGGCGGGTTCGGCGGCTGGGCTATCCCTTCCGCTTCGTCGAGCTCGCCGGCGAGGTCAACGACCGCATGCCGAGCTATGTCGCCTCCCGCGTCGCTGACATCCTCAACCGCGACCGCCTGTCCGTCTCCGGCGCCCGCATCCTTGTGCTCGGCGTGGCCTACAAGCGCGACCTCGGCGACATGCGCGAGTCTCCGGCGCCCGTGCTGATCTCGCGCCTCGAGAGCCAGGGCGCCATCGTTCGGTGGCACGACCCGCACATTCCCGCGCAGCCCCTGCGCGGGACCCAGGCCGTGCCTGTCGAGGGAGCCCTTACCCCCGTGGAGCTGTCCGGCGCGGACCTGGTGATCATCCACACCGACCACGCCGCGTACGACGTGGCCGACGTGGTCCGGCACAGCAGGCGAGTCTTCGACACTCGCAACATGACGGCAGAACACCGTGCCGCGCATGTGACGCGCCTCTGAGCACCATCCACGAGGCGGGGCACGGGCGGGCAGCGGGAACACAGGCGCGCCCGAATCGACGCCCTCCGCAAGGTCAGCGGTGAGTGTCGGCCGCCATTGCAAGGTGGTGCAGATGGTGCACCGACACGTGAGGGTGCGCCACGACGACCTCCAGCAGCTCGCCGAGCTGAGTCAGGTCATCGACGGACATGACCGCGTGATGGAGCATCACGCCGACGGGCTGACCCTGAGTGCAGCCACTCGCGAGCAGCGCCCCCCGCCCTTCCGGCCCCACCGGGACGCGGGCAATCTTGCCGAACCAGTCCACCGACACCGGTAGCTCGACTAGTCCGGCAATCCCCGCCCGGCCTGCGGACAGGTCGCGCGACAGCACCTCGAAGCCCACGTCCCGCAGCACCTCCGGGGTCCACGGCGCACACCGGTTCCACGGCGGCGTGAAGGCCGGCACCGCGTCCGGGAAGCTCGAGGCGAGCAGCTCTCGTCCGTACTCGATGTCGCGACGCTGCTGCTCCGCGGGACGGCTCGCGCCGAACTCGCACTTGCGTCCCTCAGCCTCATGGTTGACGTGCGCGAACCCGTGCTGGTGGACGGCCACGTCGTTGCGGCCCGAGTCGATCCGGTCCCGGAGCAAGGTTGCTGTCGCAGTATCCGTGGCGGTAGGGATCACAGCCACGTCCAGCGGCACCGAATGGTCCTCGAACACGCTGAGCAGGGCAGCGAGGGCAGGGTCGTCCCAGCCGGCGTCGTCATCGCGGAAGAAGAAGCGCACGGGCGCAGCAGCAGAGTCGAGGGCCTGCCGTAGCGGCGCCAGCCAGTGGGTCATGCCACCGCCTCCGCGACGGGAGCACCCGTCAACGAGTGCAGCAGTCGCCTGGTCGCCTCTCGGCCGTCCAGGTCGAGCGGTAGGGGGAGCGGCTGCCAGCCCAGCGCATCGACGACGGCGTCGGCCAAGGCGTCGCCGGACAGCTTGTCGGCCGCCAGCACACGGAGGGCGCCCATCGTCTCGAGTCGTCGAGCCCGCTCGGCCTGCTCGTCCTCGCGGCCCTCTCCGTAGGGCACGACCACGGCGGGAGTGCCGCAGCCGAGCAGGTCCATCGTGGTGTTGTAACCGGCCTGGCTGACCGAGACGGTGGAGGCTGCCATCTCGCCGGCGAGGTCCGACAGGAACCGCACGACCTCCAGCCCCGGCACGCCGGTGGCAGCTCGGTGCAGGTTCGCGCGGTCCTGTTCCGGCAGGAACGGTCCGGTGACCAGCGTCATCCGGAGGCCGTGCTCCGCGAACAGGCGTGGCTGCGCGGCGACTGCAGCCGTGAAGAGCGGCTCGCCGACCATCCCTCCGCCGGCCGAGACGAGCACCCGACGCAGTCCGCCCGGAACGGGGCGATCGGGCGTCGGCGTGCGTACGAATCCCGTGTAATGGACCGGCGGCACCAGCGGCATGCTGGGGCTGAAGGACTCCTCGATCGCAGCGAACCGGGCGTCGGCATGCACGAGTATCGCGTCGAAGTACTCGTTGGCCGTCCGGCACGCGCGGTCGTCATGACCCTGTTGGTCACGTCGGCTGCCGACGAGGATGTCGCGCAGGCTGCTCACCACCAACGGCCGGGTGCCAGGTGCGGCCCGGACTGCTTGCAGAAGCGGCAGCAGCTCGAAGGCGAACTTCTTGCGGCCGAACGGGAAGAGCTCGACCAAGACGACGTCCGGCCGAATCTCCTCGTAGGTAGACAGGACCGTACGGCGGCGCAGCTCGCAGGCCTGCTCCACGGTGAGCTTCGGGTCGCGGCTGACGAGCGCGTAGTCAGCGTCATGCCCGAGCGGAGGAAGGTTCACCATGGCCACACCCGGCGGTGGAGCCACGTCCGGCGGCCACGGCCCGCCGTTGAGGAAGGTGACGTCGAAGCTCTCCGCCAGGCCGGTCGCGAGATTGAGCGATCGCACCAGATGGCCGAGGCCCACTGAGTGCTGGCAGTAGAAGAGAAGTCGTGACCGGCTCATGTCCAGGCTCCTTCACGGCGTTCGGCCCATTGACGGGCCACGGCCAGCACCGAGGAAAGCTCCATCAGGCCTTCGTGGTCCACGCGGTTGAGCGCGCGGAGGCCCCGCTCGACGAGCAGGGCCGCCGCGGCGTACCAGAGCAGGTCGTCGCGCTCGAGCGTGCCTTGGTACGAATCGAGGAGCGCGGTGACGGCTGCCGTTCCGGTGGACGCGCTCAGGCCGGTGCGGCCCCGAGGGCACCACAGCCGGGCCAGCAGCCCGCCCAGCTCCGCGGCGGCCGGGCCCACGGCCGCTTGGTCGAGGTCGATCAGGCTGACTCCGGCCGCGTGGACCAGCACGTTCTTGGGATGTACGTCGCCGTGGAGCAGCACCGTGGACGCGGCGCCGGGCGGGGCCGCGAGCAGAGCGGCGACGAGCAACGCGACCTCGTCCGCGACATCGGGGCGCGCAGCACCGATGAGCTCGGCGGCGCGGACGATGCGGCTCGGCAGCAGGCGGCTGAACGGTGGGAGATCACCGACCGGCTGGTGGTGCAGCACGGTCAGCGCGCGGCCGAGCGCAGCCATCGCCTCCGGCATCGCGGTCGCGGGCAGCTCCGCCAGCGGTCGTCCGGGAGCCGCGTCGTACAGCGCCATGTGGTGCTGCGCGACATAGCCCACGGCAGCCGGCAGTCGCAGGCGCTCATCGCCGTCCAGGCCCGATGTGACTGCTTGCAGGACAGCGATGCTGCGCAGGCCTTCGTCGCCGAGCTGGACCTTCGCGTAGCCCAGCGTGTCGCCGCGCTCGGTCAGGCAGCGCACGGTGGCCGCCTTCTCGGGGCTGTAGGCCAGCAGCCGGCTGCGCGTCCAGGTGGCCGCGAAGGCGGTGCGGGCCTCTCGCGGTGGCCAGAGCAACGCCGGCAGCCCGATGAGCTTGCGGTCTGCCGGGAAGACCCAGAAGTCCGTGTCGATGGACGGGTCCGCCACGGTCGTCGGGGAGCTGCCGGTCACGTCGCTGTCGGCGTCCGGGGCCGGCTTCGCCCATTCCGGCCTCGGCGCGCCCGCCGCGAACATGCGCGCGCTGACCAGTCGGGTGGCGCCGCGCAGCCGCACCTCGAACGTCGCGCGCAGGCTCTCACCGACGCGGTACTTCGCTCGTGTCCGGACGCAGGAGAGGACCCGGCTGCCGCCATCGCCGTCGCGGGCCAGCAGCCGCTCCAGCCGCTGTCCGACCAGGGCGTCATCGAGCAGCTCATCCCGATGAGGCAGAGCGGGGTCCGGTGCCAGGCTGGTGCCGGCGATGGCCGTGATCGTCATCGTGATGCCGCCTCGGCACGGTTCCAGCTGTACCAGCCGTCGCCCGCAGGTTGCAGGGCAGGTTCGGGGCCCGTTCCGGACCAATGAAGCGCTGTGGGCTGGTGCACGAGGACCTTGTCGAGTCGGCCGTCGCCGTCGCTGCGCAGCCAGACGACGTCACCGGCCACGGCGAGCCCCCCGCCGCTGATGGCCAGCTCGGGCTGATGCCAGCTCACGAGGTCACGGCAACGGCCGGCGGCGCAGTCCACGACCGCCTGGTGTCCGCTGCTTCCGTCGACGAGTTGCACGTCAGGTGTCTGGAGCTGGCCGCGGCGCCGCGGATGAAGCAGCGTGACCAGGTCCGCGTCCGTGGTGTCGAGCAGCGGAACGACGATCACAGGAGCCGCATCCTTGATGCCGTAGCGCTTGGACACCCATCCGGACTCGATCCGGGCACCTGCGCCTCCGGCTGCGGCGAGGGTCATGGTCGGTGTCGTCACGGCGGTGCGGCTCCCTGGCAGCGAGGACACGACCGGCTGCTCGCCGGCGAGCAGATGCCAGCGGGCGACGTACTCATGGCTGGTCGCCGCACGCAGCTGGTCGAACACCAGCCAGTACTCGTCGTCGACGAACATGACCGCCCGTCGGTGCACCGCGTCGTAGGCAGGGCTGCGCACTTCGCCGTACAGCAGGTCCAGCCCCTGGGTCGAATGGCGCGCCAGCAATGTGCCCCGTGCCACCGGTCCCTTGGGCTTTCCGCGCCGGTAGGGCGTCTGGTCGAGGCCGTCCACGGTCACCGTGTTGTGCGCGGCCGTCCCCTTGAACCATCGGCGCCAGTTGGGCGCAGCCTCGGAGTACGTGTACCGGCCAGGATCGACGACCAGCGGCACGCCGTGGGCGTAGGCCTCGACACTCAGCGCGTCGTAGTGCCCGTGCCCCCCGTCGCCCAGGGGGCCACAACCCAGGACCAAGAACCTCTCGTCGGCCATCCGCGCGCCGCGGTCGCCCCACCCACTGCGTTGAACGTGGTACCCGCCTTCAGGAAAGGACACGTTGCGTGCGGCGGGAGCAATGCCACGACAGCCGCGGGTGCCGACGTAGGTGAGCTCAGGCTCTCCGAGGACTTGTCCTCCGAGCACCAGCAGGTCGAGGTAGCTCCCGGAGTCGCTGTCCGACAGGGCCGGGATCTCACCGTCGGGCCGGTGCACGTGCATGGCGAACCGCAAGGCGGCAGCCAACCGTTCGTCATAGCCTGCGGGCACCTCGAGCCCGAACATGGTGGCGTTCAGGCGTGCGGCCAGGAACGATCGGAGCGCGATCGAGTGGTAGTGGGTGGAGCGTTCACGGTGCACGCCGTCCGCCCGCACATCGGTCAGCAGGTTCTCGTGCAGCGCTGCGAGCGCGCTGTCCCGGTGAACGCAGCCGGGGTCCAGGCTTGGCAGCGCGAGGGTCACCACGAGTACGGCGTAGAGCTCCAGGGTGCGGTGATTGCGTTCCGGCGCCAGATGGGCCTGCAGGTAGTCGAGCTGGTCGCGGATGCTGGTCAGCAGCGCATGCTCGAAGTCCGCCGGAAGCGGGGCGGCGCCGGGAGCGCTGTCGAACGTCTGCCACGCGTACACCCAGTTCTGCAGCCGCCGTCCGATGACGTCGGTGGGGTCGTGGTCCACCGGTACCTGGGCGATCCAGGACGTCACGAGGTCGAGCCACGCCCTCAGGTAGGACTCGTCTCCCGTGGCTGAGAACGCGGCCGCCAGATCGAGCCCGAAGTAGAACTTGCTCCACTCGATCCGCCACTCCTCGTCCGTGGAGAGCCCACCGTCCACCCAGGCGGGCGTGGTTCCGAGATCAAGCTTGACGCCGGCGTAGGTGAAGCGCCCGGCTCGGGCGTCGACCGCGACCCGTCGGTCCTGATGGGCCGACTCGATGGGGCAGTACACCCGCCGCGGATGGACACCGTGGCCGGCGGACGCCGGACCGGCGAGGACTGCCCAGTCCGCCGTGCTGCCCGCGGGCGCGCTCACGCCGTGGCCCCGGCCGCTGCCACCAAGGCAGCCATCCGCGCAGCCATGATGCCCGCGTCGAACCGGGTCGCCACGGTGCTGCGGCCGGACTCGCCCAGCCGGCCGGCGAGCCCTGGCTCGTTCACCACGCGGGAGATGGCGGCAGCGAGGCGCTCGGCGTCGTCGGGCGGGACGATCAGTCCGTTCTCGTCGTGGTGGACCAGCTCCGTGATGCCCGAGACAGCGGTCGTGACGACCGGGACCCCGCAGGCCATGGCTTCCATCAGGACGTTGGGTATGCCGTCACGGTCACCGTCGTCCAGCACCCGGCACGGCAGGGTGAAGACCGTGGCTCGCCGGTACTGCTCGTACAGCGCGTCCTGAGTCAACGGGCCCAGGAAGCTGATGCGATCGGTCAGCCCTGCCTCGAGGACACGTCTGCGGACCGCTGGTTCGTGGTCTCCGCTCTCGCCGGCGATCACGGCCTCGAAGTCCAGACCGCTGTCACGCAGGACTGCGCACGCGTCCACGAACGTGTCGAGCCCCTTCTTGCGGACCAGCCGCCCGACTGCGAGCAGTCGTACCCGGGATGGCCGGATGGGGCCGGCCGCGGCGGAGACCAGGCGTTCGAAGTCGGCGTTGAGACCGTGGTAGACCAGATGCACCGGAGTCTCGGAGCCCAGCGCCTGCAGGTGGCGACGGTTCGCCTCGGTGCAGGTGACGACGAAGCTGGCCGCATCCGTCTTACGTCGCAGTAGTCCTGCGGGGTTCAGGTCCTCGGTGTAGATGTCCTTCGCGTGCCCGGTGAAGGAGAACGGCAGGCCGGTGATCGTGGCGGCGAGCCAGGCGATCGTCGTCGTACCGTGGGCGAAGTGGGCGTGCAGGTGCCGCACGTCTCCCGCCCTGATCAGCTGGTCGGAGAGAGCAACCGCCTGCAGGAACTCCTTGAGGTACAGCTTCCGCGGCGCGGCGAGGAAGGCGCGACGCGACCGGAAGGCCTGGGCAAGGGCGGCTGCTGCGGCCATCGCCGTGCCGAGTGGACGCCGGACCGCGACGCGGGTCAAGGCCGGCCGGAAAGCACCGATGTTGGCCGCCAGCCACGGAAGCAGCCGCGCTGCCGACAGCGACGTGGTGTCGGTCAGGTACGTCGGCTCGGCCTTGACTCGGCGAACGACGTCATGCTGCACCTCTTCGTCAGCCCCCTTGACCACGAACAGCCGGAGCGGCACACCGAGCTGTTCCAGCCGATGGATCTCGCTGGTGATGAACACCTCGGACAGCCGGGGGTAGCCCTTCAGCACATAGGCGACCCGGTCGGCTTCATGCGCTTTGGGCGTCGGGCGCATGCAACACCTCCAGGTGCGTCTGCAAGCGACGCGTGCAGGACTCGAGCGCGAAGTGGCTCTCGACATGTCGACGCCCCGCCAGCCCCAGCGAGCGGCGGCGTTCTCGATCGGCACCGAGAAGTCCGATCGCGTGAGCTAGCGCCGTGGGATCACCGGAGGGAACGAGAACGCCTGCTCCCGCCTGCCGGAGCGCTGGACCGATGGCTGCGACCTCCGCGGCAACCAGAGGCCGCCCGGTGGCCATGGCTTCCAGGACGACGTTCGGAAGCCCGTCGCGGTCACCGGTGCTGTCCACGACGGAAGGTACGACGACGATGTCGGCCCAGGCGTAGTCCTCGGGCAGCTCGTCGTGCGCACGGGTCCCGACGAAGTCGACGCTGGTCTGCAACCCGGCGCGCGCGACCGACCGCTCCAGGTGTTCTCGCTGCGGTCCGTCCCCGATGATCCGCAAGGTCCAGGGTTGCCGAAGCCGGCTCACCGAGTCGACCAGCACCGAGAAGCCCTTCTTCTCCACCAGCCTCCCCACAGCCAGCAACCGCAGCACGTCGCCGGGCGCCGGAAGGGTCCGCTGGCGGAAGCGCTGCAGGTTCACGCCGTGCGGCACGATGCTCACGCACGCGTCCGGCACCTGCACGTGCCTGGCCACGTCGTCGTTGCAGGCGATGACTCCGGTCGCCTCGCGGGCGCGCAGCGCCAGCTCGGCCGCGGTGATCTTGCGGGCATCCAGCGCGTGGACGCTGAAGCTGTACCCGACACCGAGCCTGCGGGCGGCCGCGGCGGCAACTGCTGTGGGCTCGTGGGCGAAGTAGCCGTGCAGGCCGTCCACGCCGGTGCCCGCCATGTCGTGGGCGATCGCCGCGGCCTGCGTCTCGCAGTCACCGGGTGGGAGCAGTCGCACGAACGGGAGAAGCTCCTGGACGCCGGGTTGCAGCTGTGCTCCGTCCCCGGGTTTCGTCGCATAGATGCGCGTCAACATGCCCGACTCGGCGAGTGCCGTCAGCTCGGCGACGGCAAACGTCTCCGAGGTGCGAGGGAAGCCACTGACCACGACAGCCAATGCCGTCGTACTCACGCGACCTCCTCGGCCAGGACATGGCCACGTACCCAGCTCAGCTGGGCGGCCAGCCCGTCGGGGAGTGATACTTCTGGCGCCCAGCCCAGGGAGCTTGTGGCGAGGCTGACATCGGCAGAGGTACGACGGACGTCGCCGTGCTGTGCGGGGCGACGTTCCTGTGTCAGCCGACAGCCGGCGAGGTTCTCGAGCAGAGCGATGATGCGCGACAGCGTCGCCTCGTCGCCACCCCCCACGTTGTAGACGGGAGCGGGGTTCTCGGCCAACGCAGCACGGACTGTGGCGTCGACCGCGTCGGTCACGTAGGTGAAGTCACGGGACTGGAATCCGTCGCCGTACACCGCGAACGACTCGCCGGTGACGAGGGCGTCACAGATGCGACGGATCGCCATGTCCGGTCGCTGCCGTGGACCGTAGACGGTGAAGTACCGCAGACCACTGATCGCGAGGCCAGCCTTGCGATAGACCTGGGCCAGGTCCTCGCAGGCGCGCTTGGTGACCCCGTAGGGGGAGCGGGGCAACGTCGGCGTCACGCCTTCACGGCACGGGTGCGACTCCGCATCCCCGTAGACCGACGATGACGACGCCCACACGACGCGGCGCACACCGTGGGTGTTCGCCCCTTCGAAGACGCGTTGCGTCGCGACCATGTTGTCGCGGGCGTATCGCACGAAGCTCTCGCCGAAGCTGCCGCGCACACCCGCCTGAGCGGCCAGGTGGAACACGGCTGTGCTGCCGGCAAGAGCGCGCTGCCAGCCGTCAACCGAGAGATCGCACTCCACGAGGTCGAAGGCACTCTCCCGGCTCAGCGAGGCGAGGTTGGACTCCTTGTCCATGCGTGGGTAGTAATCGGTGAAGGAGTCGATGCCGGTGACGTGCCAGCCGTCGGCGACGAGCCGTTCGGACAGGTGTGAACCGATGAAACCTGCAGCACCGGTCACGATTGCCCGGCGTCGTACCCCGTTCACTCGCCCCATGACTCGCTCACTCCCTCGGCAATGTCCAGGACAGTTGTGCAGTGCTCGATCCAACGTCTCTTCGCCCGGCGGAAGGGCCGGTCACAGCGCCGCAGCAGTGCGGTCGCGAGGTGCCAGCGCAGGGCGGGCACGTCGCCGTACGTCGACAGCAACGCTTCGAGGGCGGCCTCTGCGCGAAGCTCGTCGCCTGGTCGGCCGCTGACCAGGTTGGCGGCGTAGCTGGCGAGGTCGTAGGCCGCAGGTGCGCGGCAGACCATGTCGACATCCGTGACGACCGTGCCCTGCGCAGTGGTGAGGAGCTGCCCGATGTTGAAGTCACCGTGGCTGAGCACCAGGGGGACGTCGGAGGGTGCCGTGGCGTGCAGATGGCGGAGCAAGGCGCGCGCCCTGTCCCGCTGCTCTGGCACGACACTGCCCAGGAGCGTCACGGCGTCGGCAGCGACCGCGAGCTGCGCGTGCGGAGTCATGACCGTGGCCGCCTGCCGATCCGAGCGGTGCAGCCGGCGAAGGATCAGTCCCGC
>JAVEDJ010000212.1 GCA_030841025.1 Actinomycetota bacterium | reverse complement strand
CTGGGCCACAGCGCGGCCTCCGGTGCGCAAGCGCATGCCGGCTTCCATGCGGGCGCGCGGACGGTGACGCACGTGTTCAACGCGATGACCACGCCGACATCCCGCGAACCCGGTCTGGCCGGCGTCGCCCTGACCCGTCCGGACGTGTTTGTGCAGCTCATCTGCGACGGGGTCCACCTGTCGTGGGAGACCGCGGCGCTGGTCATCGCGGCGGCGCGGTCGCGGTTCGTGCTGGTGACCGATGCGCTGTCCGCCGCCGGTGCGCCGGACGGTGACTACTGGCTCGGCGAGGACGTCGAGGTGCTGATGCGCGACGGCCGAGCGCGCAACCGCGACGGTGGCCTCGCGGGCAGCGTGCTGAGCCTGGCCGGTGCTCTGCGCGGCGCCGTCGACGCGGGGGCGTCGGTGGAGGATGCCGTGGCGGCGACGACTACGAGACCGGCCGACCTGCTGGGCCGTATCGACCTCGGCCGGCTGCGTCCCGGTGACCCGGCCGACATCGTGGTTCTCGACGACGCGTTGTCGGTGTCAGAGACCCTGCTGGCCGGCGTGCCGGTCAATTGAGAGGACACGCGTGGAGGTCGTCATCCTTGCGGGAGCTCCGGAGATCGCTGCCCTGGCAGCCGACGCCGTCGTGGCGCTGCTGACCAGCAACCCCGGCGCGGTGCTGGGTCTGGCGACGGGGTCGAGCCCCCTCGGTGTCTACGGCGAGCTGATCCGCAGGCATCGCGAGGGGGACGTGAGCTTTGGGCAGGCGCGGGCCTTCCTGCTCGACGAGTACGTCGGCCTGCCCGGGGACCACCCGCAGCGGTACCGCTCGGTCATCCACGACGAGCTCGAGCAGTACGTCGACTTCGCGCCCGGTGCGGTGCTCGGCCCGGACGGCCTGTCGCCGGACATCCCGGCGGCGTGCGCGGACTACGAGCAAGCGATCGCGCAGGCCGGCGGAGTGGACCTGCAGCTGCTCGGCATCGGCACCGACGGCCATGTGGCCTTCAACGAGCCTGGCTCCTCCCTGGTCTCCCGGACCCGGGTCAAGACCCTGACCGCCCAGACGCGGGCGGACAACGCGCGGTTCTTCTCCACGGTCGACGAGGTGCCGCACCACGTGCTGACCCAAGGCCTCGGCACCATCTCCGACGCGCGCCATCTGCTGCTCGTGGCCACCGGCCGCGCGAAGGCGGGCGCGATCCACCAGATGGTCGAGGGCCCGGTGTCGGCGCTGTGCCCGGCGTCCGTGCTGCAGCTGCACCCGCACGCCACGGTGCTGCTCGACGAGGACGCGGCCAGCAAGCTGCAGCTCGCGGACTACTACCGGGAGACCTACGCGGCGAAGCCCGCCTGGCAGGGGCTGTGACCGTGGTTACCGGTCCTGCGCAGCGGCCGGACGAGGCGCGCCCTAGTCGTCGTCGTACATGCCGTCGAGCAGGTCGGCGTACTTGCGCTCCACGGCCTTGCGCTTGATCTTCAGGCTCGGTGTCAGGTCCCCGTCCTCGATGGTGAGGTCCGTGGCCAGGATCTCGAACTTCTTGATGGCCTCCCATCGGTTGACCCGACCGTTCACCGTCTCGATGTGTTCCTGCACCATGCGACGCGCCTCGTCGGAACGCACGATGTCCTCATAGCTCGTGGCGGACAGGCCCTGCCCTTCGGCCCACCCGCGGATGGCCTCCTCGTCGAGGGTCACCAGCGCGACGACGTACTTGCGACCGTCGCCGTGCACGACGATCTGGCTGGCATAGGGATTGACCGCCTGGAAGAGTCCCTCGATGCTCTGCGGCGCGACGTACTTGCCGCCGCTGGTCTTGATCAGGTCCTTCTTGCGGTCGGTGATGCGCAGCATGCCGTCCTCGAGCTCGCCGATGTCGCCGGTGCGCAGCCACCCGTCCCCGGTGAGCGCCTCCGCGGTCTCGGCGGGCATGTTGTGGTAGCCCGTCATCACGCCGGGCCCCTTCACGAGCACCTCGCCGTCGTCGGCCAGCTTGACCTCGGTGCCAGGGGCCGGCAGGCCGACGGTCCCGAACTTCCAGCGCTCGGGGCGGTTGACGAAGGAGAACGCGCTCGTCTCGGTGAGCCCGTAGCCCTCCAGGATCAGGATGTCCGCGGCGTGGAACCACTCGGCGACATCGCGGGAGAGTGCTGCCGAGCCGGAGACGAAGTAGCGCAGCCGCCCGCCGAAGCGCGCCTTGATCTTGGAGAAGACCAGCCGGTCGGCGACCGCGAACTGCACGGCCAGCAGGCCACTCGGTTCCTTGCCCTCCTGGCGCAGCCGCGAGGCACGCCCACCCACGCGGAAGGCCCAGTCGAAGATCTTGTTCTTCACGCCTCCGTCGGCCTCGGTCATCCGCACGATCCGGCTGTGCACCTTCTCGAAGATGCGCGGCGCGGCGGCCATGAACGTCGGGCGTACGACGGCGAGGTTGTCGACCAGCTTGTCGACGTTGCCGTCCACTGCGCTGGAGAAGCCGATCGCGAGCTGCGCCGCCTCCAGTACCTTGCCGAACGCGTGCGACAGCGGCAGCCAGAGGTACTGCACGTCGTCGGAGCGCAGAATGCCGAGCGAGTCGATGGCGATGCCTTCATAGATCCAGGCATCCTGGGTGAGCCGCACGCCCTTGGGGCGCCCGGTGGTGCCCGACGTGTAGATCAGCGTGGCGAGCTGGCCGGGCTCGATGGCGGCGACGGCCGCATCGACCGCGTTCTCGTCGCCCTGGAGGTGGTCGCGGCCGCGTGACTCGAGGTCGGCGAGCGAGATGACCCAGTCGTCCTGCTCGCCGTCGTCGAGGTCGAAGACGACCACCTGAGTGACGTCCGGCAGCTCACCGCGGTGTGCCCTGACCTTCTCGACCTGGGCGGCGTTCTCGGCGAAGACGACGCGCGAACCGGAGTCGGCCAGGATGTAGCCGACGTCGTCGTGGCTGGTGGAGGGGTAGACCGTGGTGGTCGCGCCCCCCGCCAGCATGATCGCGAGGTCGGCGAGCAGCCACTCCACGCGCGTCGAGGAGGCGATGGCGACCCGGTCCTCGGGCCGGATGCCGAGCGCCAGCAGGCCCGCGGCCAGGGCGCGCACTCGTTGCTCGGCCTCGGCCCAGCTCATCGACTCCCACCCGCCGTCCCGCGGGAAGCGGAACGCCTCGTGGTCGGGGGTCGCGGCCACCCGGTCGAGGAACATCCGGCCGACCGACGGCGGCCGGTTGGCCAGCCTGTCGTCGCGCTCTGCCCGTACGTCGGTCATCTGGCCCTCCGGCACGACCCCGCTGTCGGTGAAAGGGTCCTCGCCGAAAAACTACCGTGCCGCGACCGATCAGCACGCGCCCTGAGATGACGGTCGAACGTTGTCGTCAAGCTCCGTGATGCTCGAGGAGCTGGCTGGCCAGGTCGGCCCCGGCGTCCTGAACGCCCGTGGGCGACATCACGAATGCCTCTGGCCCGCAGCAGATGAGGACCAGGCCGACGCGGTGGTCCACCGGCGGCAAGAACGACGCGCGCAGCTTCACCGAGTCCTCGTCGTCCTGCAGCACGCGGACCGACTCCGCGAAACGGTCCACGGCCCAGCGTCCGGTCTGTGGGACGACGAGCTCGACCTCGACCGGTTCACGGTTGGCCGAGATCAGCGCATCGACGTCCGTCGGCCGGCCGAAGCGCTGGTCGAGGACCTGCAGCTCACGGATCCCGGACACGAGAAACGTCCGGATGCGGCCCTCGTCGTCCACCGGCCCGGCATCGACCTCCCAGCCGCGGCGGGAGCGGATGACCCGGTACGGCTCGATGATCCGCTCGGCGGTCCCGGGGAGCCACGCCCGTGAGTACACGATGTGCACCCGGCGTCGGGCCCGTGCGGCGTCGTTGAGCTGCTGGGCGAGGTCCGCGCCGGGCGACGCGCCCTCCGGCGCGGTGACGGTCCACAGCCCGACGCGGAACGCCTCCAGCGCCTGGGCCAGCAGCGCGTTGTCCGGCTCGAGGGCCAACAGGTCGACACCCGCCGAGTAGAGCGCCCCGAGCTGCTCGGCACTGAGGTACTGCACGCCGAGCTCGTGCTCCGGATCGGCCTGCACGACGCGCACCACCTGCGCCGTGCTCGGGTCGGCGTACTCGGTGTCCGATCCCACGAACTCGATCACCGGCAGCCGGAAGTTCGGCAGGCCCAGCACGTCGGCCCGGTAGTAGGCGAGGAACATCTCGCGCAGCGCCTCGGTGCTCTCACCGAGCTCGCTGGCGAGCTGGGTGAGCGGCAGCCCGTCCGGATGCAGCTCAAGAATGGCGAGGGCCTCCGGCAGGCGCGCCATTCGCTGCGCGTACCGCGCTACTGGAGCCGTCACGACCCACCGGCGATCATCGACTCGAGCTCCTGAACGACCTCTGCGATGACATCTGCGGGCGAGAGGACCCGGACGCGGGTGCCCAGCTCGTAGACCCGCCACCGGAACACCGCGCGGTGCGTGACCCGGTAGGTCGCGCGCAGCACCTCGCCGGCCTCGGTGATCTCTGACGGCTCGCCGAGCACGTTCGTCACGACAGGCAGGTGCTCCGGCCGCAGCTCCAGCACCACGTCTGTCGGGGCGTCCTGCTCCCAGCTCAGCGGGTCGAGCGACGGCCTGGACGACTGCTCCACGAGCTCCGCCGAGCCTGGCTCCTCCAGCGTCACGTCGGTCATCCGGGCGACGACGAACTCCTTGACCACGTCCTGGTCGTCCTCGCGACCGGTCAGGTACCAGCCCGAGGGCCCACTGTGCACACCGTGCGGATGGACGGCACGGTCCCGTCCCTTGTACGTGAAGCGGATGAGGCAGTGCCGCGATGCCGCGCGCATGGCGAGGTCGAGCTGCGAGGTGACGCCGCTGCCGGAGGCGGGGGCCACGGCGGGACTCGCGTCCGAGCCCAGGTGCGGGGCCAGATCGTCTCGACCCGATGCGACGACCGCCCGTAACAGCTCACCGCGCTGGGCCTGCGTGAGGTGCACCCGAAGCCTGTTGTCCCGAGCGAACATGCGGTACACGCCCTCAGCACCAGGGTCGGCGACGTTGCGGATGTCGTAGCCGAGCTGGTTGAGGTGTCCGATGTCCCGGTCGAGCATCTTGCGCTTGGCCTCGTCGGACGCGTCGTCGGCCAGCAACGCGTCGAGCATCCGCTCCGCCGGCGCGCCGAACTCCGACCCGTTCAGGATCGTGATCAGCCGGACCATGCGCTCCATGCCCGGCGTCTGGTCGCGCCCAGGGTTCTTCGGCATGCCTAGTCCTCGTCGGCGGCGCGCTCGTCGGGCTGGGCATGCGCTCTGGTCGGGTTGAGGACCCGGAAGAGGAAGTCCCGAGTCCGCGGGTGCTCGGGCGCGCCCAGCACCTCGTCCGGTGTGCCTTCCTCGACGACGACCCCGCCGTCCATGAACACCACCCGGTCGGCGACATCGCGGGCGAACGCCATCTCATGGGTGACGACCATCATCGTCATGCCGTCGCGCGCCAGGTCACGCATGACGGCGAGCACGTCACCCACGAGCTCGGGGTCGAGGGCAGACGTCGGCTCGTCGAACAGCATGAGGTCTGGCCCCATGGCGAGCGCCCGGGCGATGGCCACCCGCTGCTGCTGACCGCCGGACAGCTGCGCGGGGTAGGCGTCCACCTTGTCGTCCAGGCCCACCTTGCTGAGCGTCTCGCGGGCGACTCGTTCGGCCTCCGCCCTGCCCCGGCCGAGCACGCGGCGCTGCGCGATCGTGAGGTTCCGCAACACCGACAGGTGGGGGAACAGGTTGAACTGCTGGAAGACCATGCCGATCCGTCGGCGCACCCCGTCGATGTCCACGTCCGGGTCGGTCACGTCGACCCCGGAGATGCGCACCTGCCCGGCTGTTGCTGTCTCCAGCTGGTTGATGCACCGCAGCAGCGTCGACTTGCCCGAGCCCGAGGGCCCGATGACGCAGACCACCTCGCCGCGATTGACGTGGAAGTCGATGCCCTTGAGCACCTCCAGGTCACCGAAGTACTTGTGCAGGTCGCTGACGACGATGGCGGAGTCGTGGTTCGTGTCGAGAGTCATCGTTCTACCTCGCCCTGGCGTTGCGCGCCTCGAGCCGGCGCACCAGGAGCGACAGCGGGATGGTGATGAGCAGGTAGCACAAGCCGGCGACCACCAAAGGCGTGGCATTGACCAAGGTGTTGAGCTCGTCCCGACCGAACTTGGTGAGCTCCTTGGTGCCGACCGTGACACCCAGGATCGCCACGAGGGACGAGTCCTTCGTCAGCACGATCAACTCGTTGGTCAGCGGGGGGATGATGATGCGGAACGCCTGCGGGATGACGATCGAGACCATGGCCCGGGGCTGCGACATGCCGAGCGAGCGCGCCGCCTCCAGCTGTCCCTTGGGCACCGCCTGGATGCCGGCCCGGATCGTCTCCGCGAGGTAGGCCGCAGCGGGCATCCCCAGCCCGAGCACGATCGCAGAGTAGGGCGAGAAGGGCAGCTGCCGGCCGGTGGCGGTCGGCACGCCGTAACCGAGGAAGAACAACCACAGCAGCAGCGGGATCCCGCGGAAGAACTCGATGTAGATGTTCGCCAGCCAGCGGTACGGCGCCACCTGCGAGAGCCGCATGAGCGCCAGCACGAGTCCGAGCACCAGCCCGAACGCGAAGCCCATCGCGGTGTAGATCAGCGTGTTCTTCAGTGCCGTCGTGAGGACTTCCGGGAAGAGTGGCCGAGCCTTGTCGAGGTTGAAGTACCCCTCCCGGATCGTCGGCCAGTCGACGGTCAGCACGACCGCGACAAGCAGCACGACGAACACGGCGTACTGGATCCCGCGGACGACCCGCGTCCGTCTGGTGCGCGGCATGGACGCCAGCGGCGACCAGGATCGTCGGCGGAGCGGGCCGCCGACGTCCGGTCCTCGGTCCTGGCTCAGGGCCATCAGCTGGAAGGCTTCTGGCCGAACCACTTCTGGTACAGGGTGTCGTAGGTCCCGTCAGACTTTGCCTTGTCCAGCACCTGGTTGACGGTGGCGAGCAGCTCGGGGTTGCCGCCCTTCTTGATGCCGAAGCCGTACTGCTCACCGGTGTCGAACTCCGCAGCGACCTCGAACTTGCCCGGGTTCTTCTTGATGTAGTCGAGCCACACCGGCAGGTCGTTGACGGCGGCGTCGACCTGGCCGGTCGCCAGCCCCTGCTGCTCGGTCGCCAGGTCCTCGAACTCGACAACCTTCACACCACCGGGCTTGTTCGCGTCGACGTAGTCCTTGCCGGTGGTGCCCGACTGCACGCCGACCGTCTTGCCCGCGAGGTCCGCGAGCGAGGTATAGCCGGCGCCCTTCTTCACGAGCATCGCCTGGGTGGCGTCGAAGTAGGGCTTGCTGAAGTCGATGACCTGCTTGCGCTCGTCGGTGATCGTCATCCCGGCGGCGGCGATGTCGCACTTGCCGGTGTTGAGGTCCTGGCCGGACTTGATGCCCTCGAACGGCGTGTCCACGATGGCCTGCGTGACCCCGAGCTCCTTGGCGACCAGGTCGATCAGGTCGACGTCGAAGCCCACGGTCTTGCCGCCCTCCTCGAACTGGAACGGCGCGTAGGGCAGGTGCGTGCAGGTCGTGAGCGTTCCGTCCTTGACCAGCGTGCCGCCGCTCTCGTTCGTCGCGGTCGTGCCACTGCCGCTGCTGCCGTTGCTGCCGCTGCTGCCGCCGCACGCCGTCAGCGACAGGGCGGCGAGGGCGATTGCCGCGGCGAACCGCGCCCTACGGCCCGAGAGGTGCAAGGACACGTTTTCCTCCTGAGTGCTGGGTTTCGCCATGCATCCTGCCAGGTTGGCCGGTCCGCACCGTTTCGGGACGCCGCCGGCCGCGGAATGTCCACCCGGATTGTCGGCTTGCAGTAGGTACGGGAGCCCAAAACGGCTCATTCAGGGAAGTGGGACTGATGACTCTGCTAGATGTACCTGTGACCACGATCGACGGCGAGGACACGACACTCAACGAGTACAAGGGCAGGGCCCTGCTCGTGGTGAACGTGGCCTCGCGCTGCGGCTTCACCAAGCAGTACGCCGG
>JAVEDJ010000211.1 GCA_030841025.1 Actinomycetota bacterium | reverse complement strand
GGGACCGCCGGGGAGCAGGTCCCGACCTGCGGGCGGCTTCAGTTGGGCCGAGCGCCGACCGCCGTCCGGTCAGGTGGCGATAGGACCGCCGTCACCCGGGTCGGTCGGGTCCGTCGGCTCGGTGGGGTTGGTAGCGCCGCAGTCGTCGCCCTTCTTGTAGCCGCCGTTCCCGCCGCCGGACGGGTCGCTGTGCGGGTTGCCGCGGCTGGAGTTGTGGCCGCAGTTGCCCCAGCCGTTGTCGCCGCCGTTGTCCGACGGCGCGACCGGAACGACCGGTCCGGCGGGACGCTGCGGTACGCCGGCAGCGGCGAACGCGGGCGCGGAGCCGGCGGCGAGGAGAGCTACCGAGATGGCGGCCGTGACGACATGCTTGTTCATCAGACAGGGTCCTTTCGAGGGGGCCGGGCCGAAGCGCCCGCACCTATGTCGTCGGCGCCGAGGGAACCCGCTCTTGAGCGTTGCCCCGGCCGTTCAGCTGCTGGTGCGGTAATAGAGGTGGACGACGCCGTTGCCGAAGCGGCGTTGGTCCAGCAGCTGGAGGTCGAGCCGCAGTCCGTCCGGCAGTGCGCGGGTGCCACCCCCGACGACCACCGGCGAGACGAACAGGTGGACCTCGTCGACCAGACCGGCCTTGAGCGCCTGGCCGGCGAGCTCGGGACCGCCCACGAGCACGTCTCGCTCCGCTGACGCCTTCAGCTCTGCCACAACGTTGGGGTCGAACCCCCGCTCGATGCGCGTGCGCTCGCTGGAGACCGCCTCGAGCGTCGTCGAGTAGACGATCTTGTCCGAGTCCCGCCACGCCGCAGCGAAGTCCTGGGTGACGGCCGACTCGTCGGCGACGTCCATGGTCTCCCAGGCGAGCATCACCTCGTAGAGCCGGCGGCCGTACAGCTGGGTGCCGACCGTCCGCATGAGGTCGTTGACGACGGCATGGACTTCTTCGTCGGGGATGCTCCAGTCGAAGTTTCCGTCCTCGTCGGCGACATAGCCGTCGAGCGACGTGATGGCTGAATAGATCAGCTTCGCCATGGTGGGCCTTCCGCTCCGGGCGTCTGGAGTGACCGTCCTCAACGTATGGCCTCGGTCGCTGATGCCGATCCAGCCCTGGCTTGTGGGCCGCGTGCCCGCATGCGGCCCACGGTCGTCGGCCACGGAGTGACAAGCGTTGCCGGTGCCGCAACGATGTACCGGATGATGCTGACCTTGGCGCTCGCCGCAGACCCGACGAGCCGGCTCCCGTCGTACGACCGGTCGCAGCAGTTGGTGCAGGTGCTCGAGCAGGTGCCGGCATGAGACTCAGCGACGAAGAGTCCGCCATCGTGGGGGTCGTCCGCGAGTTCGTGGACAACGAGGTGCGGCCATCGGTGCACGAGCTGGAGCAGAGCGACACCTATCCGGAGCAGCTCATCGAGCGGATGAAGCAGCTGGGGGTCTACGGGCTGCTGGTGCCCGAGAAGCACGGCGGCGTCGATGTCTCGGCCGTGTGCTTCACGCTGGTCACCGAGCAGCTCGCCCGCGGCTGGATGAGCCTGGCGGGCGCGATGGGCGGGCACTCGGTGGTCTGCTACCTGTTGCGCACCTACGGCACGCCGGAGCAGCGCGATCGCTATCTCCCTCGCCTCGCGACCGGTGAGCTGCGGGCCACCATGGCGCTCACCGAGCCCGACGGTGGATCGGACCTGCAGGCGATACGTACGACGGCGCGTCGCGACGGTGACGCCTTCCTCGTCAACGGGTCGAAGACCTGGATCTCGAATGCTCGCCGCGCCGGGCTGGTGGCGCTGCTGTGCAAGACCGACCCTCGCGCCGAGCCGGCACACCACGGCATCAGCGTGCTGCTCGTCGAACCCGGGCACGGCTACACCGTCTCCCGTGACCTGCCCAAGCTCGGCTACAAGGGTGTGGAGGCCTGCGAGCTCATCTTCGACAACGTGCGGGTACCGGCCGACGCGGTGCTCGGCAACGAGGAGGGGCGCGGCTTCGCGCAGATGATGCGTGGGCTCGAGGTCGGCCGCATCCAGGTCGCCGCCCGCGCCATGGGTGTCGCGCAGGCAGCCCTGGACGACGCGCTGCGCTACGCCCAGCAACGCCACGCCTTCGGCAAGCCGATCTGGCAGCACCAGTCCGTCGGCAACTACCTGGCCGACATGGCTACCAAGCTGCGCGCCGCACGACTGCTCACCCTCGACGCGGCCGAGCAGCTGGACTCCGGGCAACGCGCAGACATGGAGGCCGGCATGGCCAAGCTGTTCGCCTCGGAGACATGCATGCAGATCGCGCTCGACGCGATGCGCATCTTCGGCGGCTACGGTTACTCCAAGGAGTACGACGTCGAGCGCTACTTCCGGGACGCGCCCCTGATGATCATCGGTGAAGGAACGAACGAGGTGCAGCGTGACGTCATCGCCCGGCAGCTGATCGCTCGAGCCGGCGGCTGACCCACCGGGACAGCGTGGGGCGGCTGGCCCAGCCGTCGGCCGTCCACTGGGCGCACCGCCCATGCCGTCGCTCGCCCCGCTGGTGGAGGCTGGGTTCCGACGCACGGAGGTGTGATGCACGCTGGCCCGATCTGGCTTGGACCCGAGGATCTCGAGGAGCTGTTGGAGCTCCGCGCGGTCATCGAGTCGCAGCGCCGCGCCTTCGGCGCGCTGGCCGACGGCTCGGGTCAGCTGGCGCCGCGCCTCCTGCTGCCCAACGAGCGCGACGGCAGCGTGGCCTTCTGCTATGCCTCCCGGCTCTCCCACGCCACCGGGCCGGTCGCCAAGTTCGGCAGCGTCAATCCCGGCAACCGCAACCTCGGCCTGCCCAGTGTCTCGGCCGTCGTGGTCGTCCTTGACCCCGTCACCGGACAACCACGCGCCTTCCTGGACGGCGAGGCCGTCACGACTGCGCGAACCTCCGCGGCCTCAGCCCTGGCCGCGAAGCTGCTCAGCCGTCCGGGCCCGGTCGAGGTGGCGGTCCTGGGGTGCGGCGTGCAGGGCAGGGCGCATGCCCGTGCCCTCGCTGCGACCTTGCCCGTCTCAGCCATCCGCATGTGGTCGCCCTCGGAGGCTTCCCGGCGAAGCGCCACGACGACCCTCGAGGAGGAGCTCGGTCTGCCGGTGCGGCCGAGCGCTGATGCCCGCGGGGCGGTCGACGGCGCCGACGTCGTCGTGACTGCCACCACCAGTGCTGAGCCTGTGCTCGAAGCCACCTGGGTCCTACCCGGGACAACCGTGCTCAGCGTCGGCTCGTTCGCCCCCGACCGCCGCGAGGTCGGCGACGATCTGGTCCGGGCCGCCGCGACCATCGTGGTCGACCACCCGGAGACTGCCGCGCAGCAGGCCGGCCCGATCGTCCGCGCACTGGAGCACGCCCTCATCGCGCCCTCCGACCTCGTCGGCCTGGGCGACATCGTCAATGGCACTGCTCCAGGTCGGTACTCCGACGAGGACATCGTGTTCTACAACAGCGTCGGGCTCGGTATCCAGGACGCGGCGGCTGCGTGGCTCGCCCTCGATCGGGCGGCTGCCCGCGGGCGCGGAACTGCCGTGGGCGGCACTGCCACCGGGGGACAGAGCTAGTGCGCGTCCTGGTCATCGGCGCCGGGGCCGTCGGCCTCTCCTCGGCGTACTTCCTCGCCGCCGAGGGTGCCGACGTCACGGTCATCGACATGCGCGGCATCGGCGGGGGAGCATCACGGCGCAACGCCGGTTGGGTCGTGCCCTCCATGTCCGGACCCGTTCCCGCTCCCGGCATGCTGCTGAAGTCACTGCGCTGGATGACCAAGCGCAGCAGCCCGCTCTACATCAAGCCGACACTCGATCCGGGAGCCGTCCGGTTCCTGCTGGCGATGTTGCGTCACTGCAACCCCCAGGACTTCGAGGCGGGCCTGCGCCATCTTGTCGCCTTGAACGCGCGCACGTTCGAGCTGTTCGACCTGCTGCAGGATCGCGGGCTCGTGTTCGAGTTCCACCGGCAGGGTCTGCTCCAGGTGTTCACCGATCGCGAGGCTCTGCACGAGCATGCGGAGGAGCTGCGGCTCAGTGAGGAGCTCGGGGCCGGACCGTCCGCCGTACTGTCCGCGCAGGCGGCTCGCGCCGAGGAGCCGCTCCTGGGCCACGGTGTGATCGGCGCAATCAGCTCACCCGAGGAGCGCTATCTCGACCCCGACGGCTTCGTCGATGCACTCGCCGACGCGTGCCAGCGGATGGGCGTCAAGATCCATGCCGGCGAACGCGCCACCGACGCGGAGTTCGGGACCGACGGAATTGTTCGCGCAGTGCGCGGACAGTCTCGGTGGGAGGCCGACGCCTTCGTCGTTGCCACGGGTGCCTGGACGTCGGACCTGGCGCTGACGTTCGGCCAGCGACTGCCGGTCCGCGCGGGCAAGGGCTACGGGTTCGACGTGCCGACCGCGGGCGCCGTCCGCACGGCGCTCTATCTCGCGGAGGCGAAGGTAGCGGTCACGCCGCTGGAGGCCAGAGTCCGGCTCTCCGGGACGATGGAGTTCGGCGCCATGAACGAGGACGTCGACCCGGTGCGCGCCGGCGGCATCCTGGAGTCGGCGCGTCGCTATCTGTCCGGCTGGCCGAGCGGCCCGACCCCCCGGCCGTGGGCTGGGCTTCGCCCGATGACGCCCGATGGGCTGCCCATCCTCGGCCGGCTCACCCACCACCACAACGTCATCGTCGCGGCCGGGCACGCGATGCTCGGCATCACGCTCGCGCCCGTCACGGGTGACATCGTGCGCGAGATGGTGCTGCACGACCGCACCCCCAGCGAAGCCACACCGTTCCGCCCGGACCGTTTCTAGCCTCCTGCGTGGCGCCCCGCTCGACGGCGGGGCTTTCTCAGGTACGACGCGCGCGCGACCAGGCGTCGATGCCGACAGCGGCCAGGATCACCGTGCCCTGGATGATTCGTTGGTAGATGGGGTCTACGCCGTTGAGGTTGAAGCCATTGACCAGCAGGGCGATGAAGAACACGCCGATGACGCTCCGCCACACCGCACCGGCACCACCGGCGATGGAGGTGCCACCGACGACGATCGCAGCGATCACCCCGAACACCAGCGTGAAGTCGTCTGCCGCCTGAGCGGTGAGAGTGCGTGCGGCGTTCAAGGTGCCGGCGAGGCCGGCGGCCAGGCCAGCGAGAGCGAAGGTCATGGCCTGCACCCGCTCGACCGGTACGCCGGCCAGCCGAGCGGCCTCGGCGTTCCCTCCGGCGGCGAACACGTAGCGGCCGAACCTGCTGCGCTCCAACAGGACCCACGCGATGACCACGGTGACGAGCGACAGCCAGGTCGCAGTCGTGACGCCGAGCCAGCGCGTCGCTGCGATCTCGCGGATCGCGAGGTCGGAGGGTCGCATGATCGAGCTGCCGCTGACGAGGTAGGCGAACCCGAAGAAGATGAACGACGTGGCCAGCGTGGCGATGAACGAGTTGATCCGGCCGATCGACACGACCAGGCCGTTGACCACGCCGCACAGCAGTCCGGTGGCCACACCCGCCAGCACCGTCAGCGCGACGGAGCCGGTGGCGTTCTCCACGCGCAACGCCACCAACGGGCTGAGCACGTAGATCGCCGACAAGGAGACGTCGAAACCGCCGGCGATGAGCACCAGCGTCGCGAACGCGGCGACGATGAGCACGGTGGACTGCTGGTCAAGGATGTTGCGCAGGTTGTCGGCACTGAGGAAGTTGTCGGTCTGCACCGTCAGCCCGAGGAAGAGCAGCAGCGTCACCCACACGACCCCGAAGGTGCGCAGATAGTGGACCGCGCGGCGGCTGTTGGTCGGACCGGCGACCGCCGCGGTGTCCGGGTTGTCAGTCTTGGTGTTCATGCGTCCTTACCTCGGGGTTGCCGGAAGGGCCTCGGTGCCGAAGGCGGCGGTCATCACGTCGTGCTCGGTTGCGCTGGTGCCGTCGAGCTCGGCGACAAGGCGGCCCGCGCGCATCACGAGGATGCGATGGGCAAGGCCCAGGACCTCCTCCAGCTCCGACGAGACCACCAGGATCCCCATCCCCCGCGAGGCGAGGTCGGCGAGCAGGTCATAGATGGTGCGCTTGGCGCCGACGTCGACCCCGCGGGTCGGCTCGTCGGCGATGAGCAACGAGGGGGTCCGCATCAGCGAGCGGGCGAAGAGCACCTTCTGCTGGTTGCCCCCGGACAGCGCGCCGACGGCGATCTCCGACGATGCGGCCCGTACGCCGACCGCCCGGGTCCGCTCGTCGGCCTCGTGCTGCTCGCGGCCGGACTGCACCATCCCTGCTCGCGACAGCGACCGCAGGAACGGCAGACTGATGTTCTCCCGGACCGAGCGGCTCAGCAGCAGCCCCTGGTCCTTGCGCGACTCCGGGATCATCGCGATGCCGGCGGCGATCGCCTGTCCCGGTCGTCGGGCGCGCAGCGTCCGGCCGTTGAGGCTCACCGTGCCCGCGTCGGCCTTGTCCGCGCCGTAGATGGCCCGGCACACTTCGCTCCGACCGGCGCCGACGAGCCCGGCGAGCGCAACGATCTCGCCGCGGCCGACCGCGAAGCTCACGTTCTCAAAGGCACCGCGCCGGGTCAGACCGTCGACCCGCAGCACGTCACCGGCGTCGTCGTCGGGCGGTGCCTTGCCGGGGAACGCGGCCTCCATCGTGCGGCCGGTCATGCCCTCGATGAGGGAGCGGTGGTCCTGTTCCGAAGCCGCCCTGGTGCGGATCACTCGGCCGTCGCGCATGACGGTGACCGTGTCGGCGAGCGCCAGCACCTCGTCGAGGAAGTGGGAGACGAACACGACCGTCGTGCCGGCCTCGGCCAGCCGCCGCACGGTGGTCATCAGGGCAGCGGTCTCGTCTGCGGCGAGCCGAGCGGTGGGCTCGTCCATGACGATCAGCTCGGCTCGGCGGGCCAAGGCCCGCAGGATCTCCACCTTCTGCTGCTGGCCCACGCTCAGCGAGCCGACGCTGACGCCGCCCGGTACGACGATCCCAGAGGTCGCAACCAGCTCGTCGAACCGGCGCCGCAGGGCGGACCGCCGCACCCAGGGTCCGCGGTGGTCCTCGATGCCGAGGAACACGTTCTCGATGACGGAGCGCTCCGGCACCAGCGAGAGCTCCTGCGCGATGATCGTCAG
>JAVEDJ010000190.1 GCA_030841025.1 Actinomycetota bacterium | reverse complement strand
CTGACGCCACATCTGGCGGAGAGTCGCCTGTGGGATGGCAGGAAATCCCCGGTGGGTCACCGCGCCGACCGGGCGGAGCCGGACCCGGTTGGCGCTCTCCGCCAGCGCCGAGACCCTGCGCCTGGTCCGCGCAGAGCGTGGATGGAGACCCGTCGTGCGGCTTCCGGGCGGTTCCTCACCAGGACCACCGCGACCAGCCCGATCGCCCCGGCCAGCATCATCTAGAACGCGGCATGCAGTCGTTGCCGGTGGCGCGCACCAACCACTCGACGGCCAGCGGGGCATGCCAGGCGAAGATCCCGCGCAGGACAGCCGTCAGCCGAGGGTCAGCCGACCGTCCACGTGTCGCTGCCGGCGAGCAGCGCCCCGAGGTCGCCCTGGCCCTGCGTCTCCCGCGCCTTCTCCAGCTGCTCGCGCATGAGGTCGTCGTAGACCGGCCGGTCCACGGACCGGAACACCCCGATCGGGGTGCGGGCCAGTGACTGGTCGGCCAGCCGGGAGAGATCGAAGGCGTGCGACGGGTCGTCGGCATGGGCGTCGTGGACCACAAGATCTGCGGCGTCGACGTCGGCGACCTCGACCACCTTGAGTGACGCGTCGGGGGAGCGCACGACACCGTGCTCCCCGTTCGGACCCCAGATGATCGGCTGTCCGTGCTCGAGCCGGATCGTGAAGTCGTCGCGGGTCTGCGGGTCCTTCAGCGGCTCGAAGGCGTTGTCGTTGAAGATGTTGCAGTTCTGGTAGATCTCGACCAGCGCGGTTCCCCGGTGCTCGGCCGCCGCGCGCAGCACCGACGTGAGGTGCTTGCGGTCCGAGTCGATCGAGCGCCCCACGAAGGTTGCCTCCGCGCCGAGCGCGAGCGACACCGGGTTGAACGGGGCGTCGAGCGAGCCGAACGGCGTCGATTTCGTGATCTTGCCGAGCTCGGACGTCGGCGAGTACTGGCCCTTGGTCAGGCCGTAGATGCGGTTGTTGAACAGCAGGATCTTCAGGTTGACGTTGCGGCGCAGCGCATGGATGAGGTGGTTGCCGCCGATCGAGAGCGCGTCACCGTCACCGGTCACCACCCACACGGACAGGTCAGGCCGCGACGAGGCGAGCCCGCTCGCGATCGCCGGGGCACGCCCATGGATCGAGTGCATGCCATAGGTGTCCATGTAGTAGGGGAAGCGCGACGAGCAACCGATGCCCGAGACGAAGACGATGTTCTCCTTCGCCAGCCCCAGCTCAGGCATGAACGACTGCACCGCCGCGAGGATCGCGTAGTCACCGCACCCGGGGCACCAGCGCACTTCCTGGTCGGTCTTGAAGTCCTTGGCCGACTGCTTGTCGCGCGCCTTGGGCACCAGGTCCAGTGCCCCCAGGCGCCCGCCTCGGGCTCCCCCGTTGACCTCTGTCGGTAGACCGTGTGCATCCGTCACTGTGCTGCAACCTCCTCGATCACCGCTGCGAGCTCGTCAGCCTTGAACGGCAGCCCGCGCACCTGGTTGTAACCGATGGCGTCGACGAGGTACTTCGCGCGCACCAGCATGGCCAGCTGTCCGAGGTTCATCTCGGGCACCAGCACCTTGTCGTAGCGGCGAAGTACCTCGCCGAGGTTGCTGGGGAAGGGGTTGAGATGGCGCAGGTGGGCCTGCGCGACCTCGGCGCCTTGGGCGCGCACGAGGCGGCAGGCCGCCCCGATGGGGCCGTAGGTCGAGCCCCAACCGAGCACGAGCACCCGCGCGTTGCCGCTGGGGTCCTCGACCTCGAGCGGCGCGATCGTCGCGGCGATGCCGTCCACCTTGGCCTGCCGGGTGCGCACCATGTAGTCGTGGTTGGCCGGGTCGTACGAGATGTTGCCGGTGCCGTCTGCCTTCTCGATGCCCCCGATGCGGTGCTCGAGACCGGCGGTGCCCGGCACGGCCCACGGCCGGGCCAGCGTCTCGGGGTCACGCAGGTAGGGCCAGAACGCGGTGCTGCCGTCCTCGAGCGTCTTGTTGTGCTCGGTCGCCATGGTGACGCTCAGGTCCGGCAGGGCGTCTACCGTCGGCACCTGCCACGGCTCCGAGCCGTTGGCGAGATAGCCGTCGGACAGGATGATGACCGGCACGCGGTACGTCGTCGCGATGCGCGCGGCCTCGATAGCGGTGTCGAAGCAGTCCGACGGTGAGCGTGGCGCCACGATCGGGACCGGTGCCTCGCCGTTGCGTCCGAACATCGCCTGCAGCAGGTCGGCCTGCTCGGTCTTGGTCGGCATGCCGGTCGACGGGCCCGCGCGCTGCACGTCCACGATGATCAGCGGCAGCTCCAGCGACACACCCAGACCGATGGTTTCCTGCTTGAGGGCCAGGCCGGGACCGGACGTCGACGTGACGGCCAGCGAGCCGCCGTACGCCGCCCCCAGCGCAGCGCCGACCGCGGCGATCTCGTCCTCGGCCTGGAAGGTGCGTACGCCGAAACGCTTGTGCTTGGACAGCTCGTGCAGGATGTCGGACGCGGGGGTGATCGGGTAGGACCCGAGGTAGAGCGGCAGCCCGGACCGCTGCGATGCCGCGACCAGGCCGTAGGCCAGGGCCAGGTTGCCGGAGATGTTGCGGTAGGTGCCCGGCGGCAGCTGGGCCGGCTTGACCTCGTAGGAGACCGAGAAGTCCTCGGTGGTCTCCCCGAAGTTCCAGCCCGCATTGAAGGCCGTGATGTTGGCCTTCATGATGGTCTCATTGCGGGCAAACTTGGCCTCGAGGAACTTCAGGGTCCCCTCGGTCGGCCGGTGGTAGAGCCAGGACAGCAGGCCCAGGGCGAACATGTTCTTGGCCCGCTCGGCGTCCTTCTTGGACATGTCGAAGTCCTTGAGCGCTTCGACCGTCATCGAGGTCAGTGCCACCGGGTGCACGTTGAACTTCTCCAGCGAGTCGTCCTCGAGGGGAGACACCGTGTACCCGACCTTCGTCAGGTTGCGCTTGGTGAACTCGTCGGTGTTCACGATGATGTCCGCGCCGGGAGGCAGGTCGCCGGTGTTCGCCTTCAGCGCGGCCGGGTTCATCGCCACGAGCACGTCGGGGCGGTCGCCGGGCGTCATGATGTCGTGGTCGGCGAAGTGCAGCTGGAACGCCGAGACGCCGGGCAGGGTGCCGGCCGGGGCGCGGATCTCCGCCGGGAAGTCCGGCAGGGTCGACAGGTCGTTGCCGAAAGAGGCGGTCT
>JAVEDJ010000140.1 GCA_030841025.1 Actinomycetota bacterium | reverse complement strand
CATCGACGTCCTGGTCGCCAACCACGCGGCGATGGCGATGGCGCCCTTCCTCGACATGGCACCCAGCGACTGGTGGCACCAGATCGAGGTCAACCTCTCCGGCACCTTCCGTCTGGTGCAGGCGGTGCTGCCCGGCATGCGCGCCAGCGGCGGCGGCCGGATCATCATCATCGCCTCCGAAGCCGGGGTTGTGGGCATGCGCAACGCCACGGCCTACTCGGCTTCGAAGGGCGGCCTGATCGCGCTCACCAAGTCGCTGGGTCGTGAGCTCGCGCCGGAAGGCATCGTGACCAACGCGATCGCGCCGTCGTACGTCGACACGCCCCAGCTGCAGGTCGACGCGGACGACGCCGGCGTCAGCATCGCCGAGATCCGGGAACGCGCCGCGGAGCAGATCCCGTTGGGCCGGATCGCCACACCCGAGGAGATCGCCGCCGTCGCCGCGTTCCTGGCCAGCCCGGGCGCCGGGTCACTGGTCGGGCAGGTGCTGCAACCCAACGGGGGAACCACCCGGACCCGGGCCTGAGCTGAACCACGATGAGCGGAACTCGCAGCCGGCGAGTCGGTAGGTGGCTTGAGCCGTCCCAGCCGCGGCCGCCACATCATCTGAGGAGGGCGCGGCGCAGTCGTTCACGGTCCGGGCGGCTGCAGGATCAGGGTCGAGGGAGTGCCGTCCAGGGCGGGTGACTTCTCCGGGGAGGTCCAGACGACGGTGCGCAGGAACTCGAGGAACTCTTCTGCTTCTGCTGTGGTCGCGAAGTCGAGGTCGATCACCACGTACCTCGGGTCGTTGATCGGCTGCTGGATGCGGTGGGTTCGGACGCCGCGGTTGCGGCGCTGGTCCTCGAACCGGTCGAACGCTGCCTTCCATGCGGCGAAGTCGGTGATCGGGTGCTCGATGTGCAACGTGGTCATGTGCGCCTCCGGGCCGGCTGGATCACGGTCTCGGTCACGTTAGGAGCGGGAGTCGTGGGTGCCTATCCCAGGATCCTGGGGTACGGCGACGGTGACCTGGATGCACTGCGCCGCGCGTAGGGTCCCGGGTATGCCCGGGCGGGAGCGGTCTCTGCGGTCCCTTGACCGGCTGGACCGGATCTGCGCGGCGGGTGGTGACTCGGTTGCGTTGCGGCTGGCGGTGCTCGACGAGTTTCGGCGGGCGGTCCCGTTCGACGCGTACGCCTTCCTGCTCACCGATCCGGAGACCTGGGTGGGCGCTGCCCCGCTGGCCGACGTCCCGGCCGGCGTACTGGCCGAGCTGCCTCGGTTGATCCGGCTGAAGTACGTGACGGCGGTCAACCGCTGGACGGCGCTGTCGCCGACCCCGGTCGCACTGTTGCAGGAGGCGACCGCGCCGAACCTGGCACGGAGTCTGCTGTGGCGGGAGATGCTCGGCTCCCACGACGTGCACGACGTGGCCTCCCTCGTGTTCACCGACCGGTTCGGCTGCTGGGGGTTCCTCGACCTGTGGCGGTTGGGCCCTGCCGCACAGTTCAGCCCTGCCGAGGCCGAGTTCCTCAGCCGAGCCGCCCCTGTCGTCACGACGGCGTTGCGGGCCAGCCAGGCCGCAACATTCACCGAGGAAGTGCGGGCGGCTCCCGCGGTTGGGCCCGTCGTGCTGCTGCTCTCCCCGGACCTTGCCGTGCAGACCCAGACGCCGCAGACGCAGCAGTACCTGCGGGTGCTGGTGCCGCCCTCGGGGGGCGCACCGCCCATCCCGGCCAGCGCCTACAACGTCGCCGCCCAGTTGCTGGCCCGCGAGGCCGGCGTCGACGCCAACCGCGCGTCCGCACGGGTGCACCTCTCCGACGGACTATGGGTGACGCTGCAGGCGGCTCGCATCGGCGACGAGGTACCCCTCGACCAGCGCGACATCGCCGTGACCATCGAGGTGACACCACCCCGGACCAGGGCCGCGGTGTTCGCGAGGGCTCACGGGCTGGGTGCTCGCGAACGCGAGCTGCTCGACCACCTGGTGACCGGTTGCGACACGCGTGAACTCGCCCGCCGGATGCTGCTCTCCGAGCACACCGTCCAAGACCACCTGAAGTCAATCTTCGCCAAGACCGCCACGAACACCCGCGGGACCTTGGTGTCCCGCGCAGTCGGCACCTGACGTCACCCCTGGCTTCTATCGGTGCTGAAACAGTGCATCGACGTCCGGCAACCGCTCGAACCGGGTGAACGTCCCCTCGTCCGCGATCTCCTTTGCGGCCTGCAGGAATCCACCCCATGCGGTCCGTGCGAGCGTGCCACCCACGCTGATCCGCCGTACCCCGAGGCCCGCTGCCTCCGGGACAGTCATGAACGGAGCGTTGATCAGCAGGTTCACCGGTTTCGGTGACACCGCGGCGACGATCGCCGCAACGTGCTCGCCACCGACCCGCGGAGCGTAGAGGCAGTCGGCACCGGCCTCCGCGTAGGCGCGCAGCCGTCGGATCGTCTCGTCGATGTCGGGACGTCCGACGACGAACCCCTCGGACCGACCGGTCAGCACGACGCCGGTGCCGCTCTCGTCGATCGCCTGGCGCGCCGCCCGGACACGCTCGACGGCGAGATCGAAGTCATGCAGCGGATGCGCCTCGCTGCCCGTCGAGTCCTCGATCGAGAGCCCAGCGATCCCCGTGGCCGCGGCCAGCTTGACGTTCGCGCCGACTTGCTGCGGATCGATGGCGAAGCCACCCTCGAAATCGGCGTTCACCGGCACACCGACGGCGTCCACGACGGCACGTAGATGCTCGAGCGTCTGGTCGAGCGTGACCTGGTTGTCCGCACGACCCACGGTCCATGCAAAACCGGCACTGGTCGTCGCGAGCGCCTGGAAGCCGAGCCGCTCCAGGGCGCGGGCGCTCCCTACGTCCCAGGGGTTGGGCATCACGAAGCAACCGGAGGAGTGCAGGTGATGGAAAGCCGCGACCCGATCGTCGTGCACGTTCATGCCACACCTCGTCGGTAAGGGTGCCGGGGTGCCCACACCCTAGACCGATCCCGCCGTCTCAGCGGGGCTCGCGGGCGGTGAGCCGGTCGAAGGACTCGAGCCGGCGTCGCAGCTTGGGTCCCGATGACTCGACCACTCCGAGCACGATCGACTCCACGACCGCGAGCGCCGGCGCCAGTGTGAGGAACGGTGGCGGTCCGTCGTCGACGGTGGTCAGCAGCTCCGTCGCCGACGACGCCAGTGGGCTGAGGTAGGGGTCGGTGAACAGCACGACCTTGCCGCCGCGCCGGGCCCCTTCCCTGCCGAACTCCACGACCTCGTCGTCGTAGCGCCGGTAGTCGAACACCACGAGCGTCGAACGACGGCCGACATCGAGCAGGGCGGCGTCCCGAGCAGCCCGGTCCGGCTGCAGGTAGCGCACCCCCGGCCGCAGCAGCGAGAGATAGCGCGCCAGGTACTCAGCATGTGTCGACGAGACCCGACCACCCGTGAGCACCACCTCCCGGTCACGATCGGCGATCAGTTCCACGGCGCGATCGAGCTCGACCGGGTCGAGCTCGCGCAGGCTCTGGGTCACCGCGTGGCCGATCGTGCGCTGGCAGCGCCGCAGCAGCGGGCTGGCCGTCCTGTCCGGCTCGGGGTCGGGGTAGAGCTCGACCGGGCCCGCCGACCGTGCGGACAGCTCCGCGCGCAGCCGTTGCTGCAGCGTCGCGAACCCCGGGAATCCCAGCTTGGCCACGAGGCGTACGACGGTGGGCGCGCTCACGCCCGCGGTCTCGGCGAGCGCGGCGACGGTCTGCAACCCGGCAGCCGGATAGTCGGCCAACAGTGCCTGCCCGACGCGCAGCTCCGAGGGGGTGAAGTCACCGCGCCCGGCGCGCAGCAGCTCCGCGACGGTCTTCGGCGTACGTCTGGAGCGGGAGATGGCCATGGGGACGGGGCTGCAGCCTCAGTAGCGCCAGCGCACGGCGGCGGCGACGTCCTCGTGGGCGGCGCCAGCGAAAAGCTCGGCCTCCGCGCGACGTACGTCGACGATGGTGGCGGCCAGCTCGGTGCCGAACGCTTCCGTCAGCACCGGGTCGGCCTCGAAGGCGTCGGCGACATCCCCCAGCGTGGTCGGCAGCGCGAGGATGCCGCGCTGCGCACGTTCGTCGTCGGACAGGGTCGCCGGGTCGACGTCGATCGACGGTGGCAATCGTGCGCCGTCGCGCAGGCCGGCGAGGCCGGCGTAGACAAGAGCCGCGACCACGAGGTAGGGGTTGGCGGCAAGGTCGAAAGCCTTGACCTCGAGGTTGGCCGCGCGTCCCTGGTTGCCGGGTGACCCGGTGACCACCCGCAGCGCGGTCTCGCGGTTCTCCGGTCCCCATGCCTGGAAGGCACCTGCCCAGTGCTGCGGGATCAGCCGCAGGTAGCTCGCGACCGACGGTGCACCGATCGCCAGCAGGGCGGGCAGCCGCAGCAGGATGCCTGCGGTGAAGGCTGCCGCGGCGTCGGTCAGGCCGTGCTGCTGACCGCCACCGGTGAACAGGTTCTGCTCGCCGCGCCACAAGGACAGGTGCACGTGTCCGCCGTTGCCGACACCTTCGGCCAATACCTTGGGCGAGAAGGAGGCGCGCATGCCGTGCCGCGCGCTGGTCGCCCGCACCGTCTCGCGGACGAGCACCAACGTGTCCGCGGCTCCGACCGGGTCCTCGGCGGCGACCGAGACCTCGAACTGCCCGGCGCCGTACTCCGGGTGGATCTGCTCGACGACGATGCCCTGTCGGTCGAGCGCGATCAGCAGGTCGCGCAGGTAGTCCGAGCGCTCGGACAGCCGGGTGTAGCCGTAGGCCGGACCGTGCGCGGCCGGCACGAAGTCGTCACCTGCGGCCACGTCGCCGACCGCCCACTCGACCTCGAACGCGGCCATCGCCGTGAGGCCGGCCGCGGCCAGGTCGGCGACCGCGCGCTTGGCGAGGCTGCGCTGGTCCTGGGGGTGGACCGTGCCGTCCTGCGTGTAGCGGTCGGCCGGTGCCCAGGCCCAGCCGGGCTGCTCGGCGAGGACGGTGAGCCGGCTCAGGTCCGGGTGCAGGCGAAGGTCACCCACCGGTCCCCCGGCGTAGCGACCGGGCGTGATGGAGTCGTCGACCAGGAAGGCGTCGAAGACCGGCGAGGCGCCGATGCCCCAGGCCGCCGCCGACGGCAGCCGGCGCAGCGGGACGGCCTTCACCCGCGTGATTCCGCTGTTGTCGACCCAGGTGGCCGCGACACCCACAACGCCCTGCCCGGCCAGCTGGTCGACGACGCTCTCCGCCGCGGCCGCCTGCTGCTCCCGCTCCTGCTGCTCCACACCCGCTCCTTGCGTCGACCGGTGCCCACGAGCGACTCTGCCAGCCGCCATTGTCCCCGGAACCGCCCGTCATGTGAAACGTCTGTTACAAGTCGGACCACCTCTATCTTTTCGCGTTCAGATCGCCGAAGATGCTGGCTGGGCTCAGGGTTTGACACGTCGCGACGGCACGCATCGCCGCGAATCGGCACGGATGGTCCTGGATCGACACGGATCGGCATCTTGACCTCGGAGGCGCACCATGGCCGGAAACCCCAACGGTCGGCTTCGTCGCAATCTCACCGTCTGGCAGGCGGTCGGGCTCTCGGTGGCCCTGATGGCGCCCAGCATGGCGGCGAACATCAATCCGCAGTTCACGGCCGCGACCGTCGGCCGCGCGGTGCCGCTGGCGTTCCTGTTCGCCGCGATCGGCGTGCTGCTCGTCGGTTACGGCTTCGTGCGACTCACCCAGTACTACCAGCACTCCGGTTCGGTCTATGCCTTCGTCGGGGCCACTCTCGGGCCGCGCACCGGTGTGGTGAGCGGGCTGGCGCTGTTCGCGACGTACGTCTTCTACGGTGTGGTGACCGCCTCCGCCACCGGGATCCTGGGCACCGACTTCCTGAACAAGGTCGGCCTCTGGGACAACCCCGGGCGTTGGGGGCCCTTCGTGCTCGCCGCGCTGGCCCTCGTGGGCTCGCTCGCCCTGACCATCGCACCAGCACGGCGTGGCACCAGCACCCTCCTGCTGATCGAAGGCGCGACCATCGCCTTGATCCTGCTGGTGTGCGCCGTCGTGCTCGTCCGCGTGATCGGTCACTCCGCGCCGGACGGCGGTGACCAGCACTTCACCCTCGACGTGTTCACCGTCCCGGCGGGCATCGGCGCGTCGACCTTGTTCCTCGGCATCGTGTTCGGGTTCCTGTCCTTCGCCGGCTTCGAGGCCGCGGCGACGCTCGGTGAGGAGACCGAGAACCCGCGCCGCGACATCCCACGCGCGATCCTCGGGACCGCGATCTTCGGCGGCGTCTACTTCGTCGTCGTCACCGCCATCGAGATGATGGGCTTCGGCAGCGACGCCGCGGGGGTCAAGGCATTCACGAACTCGGCGTCGCTCGTCGGAGACCTCGGGCAGTCCTACATCGCCACCTGGGTCGGCGACCTGGTCAGCCTCGGCGCCGCGATCAGCGCCTTCGGCTGCTGCCTGGCCTGCGTGGTGGGGGCGTCACGCCTGCTGTTCGCGATGGGTCGCGACCTCACCGATGGATCACGCGGACTTGCCCAGGTCTCGCCTCAGGGAACGCCCGCCCGGGCCGCGGTCGTCGTGGTCGCCCTGATGGCGGGGATCATCGTGGTCTCCATCATCGCCTTCAATGCCCAGGCCACCGACACCTTCGGCTGGTCCGGCACCATCGGAACGCTGATCCTGCTGGTGGCCTACGTGCTCACGACCATCGGCGCGATCCGCCTGGTGTTCATCCAGCACAAGGTGCAGGTGCCGCAGTGGGAGATCGTCATCCCGATCGCCGCACTCGTCCTGCTCGGCTACACGCTCTACCGCAACGTCATCCCCTACCCGACCTCCGGCCCGGGGCAGTGGTTCCCGGTGGTGGCCGGCGGCTGGCTGGCGCTGGCAGTCGTCGCGGTGCTCGCCGCGCCGCGCGCCGCGGCCCGGCTCGGTGAACGGCTTGCGGCCGAGGAGGGATTCCGCACCGAGCAGGGCGACAGCCCGGCACGCCTGACCGATGCCTGACCGGCCACGCCGCGGCAGGACCGCCGTGGCAGGGTGACGGCGTGAGCAGCGTCCTCGCCGATCTGTCGCTCGTCGACCACCACTGCCACGGCGTCGCACGCGAGCCCCTCGACCGGGGCGCGTTCGAGGCGCAGCTGTGCGAGGCCGCCGGTCCGGGCCGGTGGCACGGCTCGCTGTTCGACACGCAGGTGGGCTTCGCCGTGCGACGGGTGTGTGCACCGCTGTTGGACCTGCCTGCCCATGGGCCCGCCGACGACTACCTGGCACGCCGGGCCGAGCTGGGCGCCGACGAGGTCAACCGGCGGCTGGTCGCCTCGACCGGCATCACCGACTTCCTGGTCGACACCGGCTACCTCGGCGACACCGTCACCAGTCCCGACGAGCTCGGCCGGCTCGCGGGTGCGACCGCTCGCCCGATCGTGCGCCTCGAGACCGTCGCCGAGCAGGTGGTCACGACGAGCACGGCTGCGGGGTTCGCCGACGCCTACCGGACCGCGCTCGCCGACGCCACGGGCGACGCCGTCGGGCTGAAGTCGATCGCCGCCTACCGCGTCGGGCTGGACCTCGATCCGCGACGCCCCAC
>JAVEDJ010000132.1 GCA_030841025.1 Actinomycetota bacterium | reverse complement strand
CGGGAGGCTGGACCCAGATGGCGACCAAGGACACCGGCGGTCAGAAGCGGACGTCGAAGACCTCGGAGGAGACCGACGAGGTCGCCGCGCAGGAGGGGACCGACGTCGCCGAGCGCAAGGAGAAGCTGGACGAGGACATCGACGCAATTCTCGACGAGATCGACGAAGCACTCGAAGAGAACTCCGAAGAGTTCGTGCGCGGCTTCATCCAGAAGGGCGGCGAGTGATCGCGGCATCCCCGGCGTTCCACCTGGCATGCAGCGACAGTGCGTCCACCGCAACGGTCGGCGCCCTCAGTTCCGAGCCAACCTCCCGCCGCGGCACCGCGGCGCGGCCTACCTGGAAGGACAGGCGTGGCACCTGACCAAGCTGGCACCGGGCGGCTTCCGGCTGCCTTTCTCACGCCCGGCAGCTCGAGCTTCGCTGAGTTCCTCGGTGACCACTCGCCTGAGCTCCTTCCAGGGCGGCGTACCCCGCCCGCCACAGCCTTGACCACCGAGGCGCCGCACGGCACGACGATCGTCGCCCTGACTTTCCCCGGCGGCGTCGTCATGGCAGGCGACCGGCGCGCGACCATGGGCAACTACATCGCCCAACGCGACATCGAGAAGGTCTTCCACGCCGACGACTTCTCGTGCGTCGGCATCGCCGGAGCCGCCGGGCTCGCCATCGAGATGGTGCGGCTGTTCCAGGTCGAGCTCGAGCATTACGAGAAGATCGAGGGCATCACGCTGAGCCTCGAGGGCAAGGCCAACCGGCTCGCCATGATGATCCGGGGCAACCTGGGAATGGCCATGCAGGGGCTCGCCGTCGTGCCGCTCTTCGCCGGCTACGACGAGGAGGAGACCGACCCCGCAGGACAGGGCCGCATCTACTCCTACGACGTCACGGGCGGACGCTACGAGGAGCACAAGTTCCACTCGGTGGGCTCCGGGTCGCTCTTCGCCCGGGGCGCGTTGAAGAAGCTGTGGCGCGAGGACTTCTCCCAGGACGACGCCGTCCTGTGCGCGGTGCAGTCGATCTACGACGCGGCCGACGAGGACTCGGCCACCGGCGGGCCCGATCTCGCCCGCAAGCTCTATCCCGTGGTGGCCGTCGTGACCCAGGACGGCTACCGCCGGTTGTCCGACGACGAGGTGGGGCAGTTCATCCAGGTCGTCATCGACGCCCGCATGCAGCACCCGGGCGGGCCTCCGGCGCCGCTGCGATGAGACCGCGGAACGGCGCCCGCCCCCACCGTCGTACACCTGATCTGTCGAGCACGACCGCAATCGAGGAGACCGCACCGTGACGATGCCGTTCGGATATGTCTCGCCCGAACAGCTGATGAAGGACCGGGCCGACTACGCCCGGAAGGGCATCGCCCGCGGGCGCAGCGTCGTCGTGCTCGCCTACGACGACGGCATCCTGTTCGTGGCCGAGAACCTCTCCCGCGCGTTGCACAAGATCAGCGAGATCTACGACCGCATCGCGTTCGCCGCCGTCGGCAAGTACAACGAGTTCGAGAACCTGCGCATCGCCGGTGTTCGGCTCGCAGACCTGCGCGGCTACTCCTACGACCGACGTGACGTCACCGGACGCCAGCTCGCCAACGCCTACGCGCAGACGCTGGGCACGATCTTCACCCAGGAGTCCAAGCCCTACGAGGTCGAGATCGTCGTCGCCGAGGTGGGGGAGACCGCCGAGCAGGACCAGATCTACCGGCTCACGTATGACGGGTCGGTCGCCGACGAGCACGGTTTCGTCGCGATGGGCGGGCAGGCCGACCAGATCACCACGGCGCTGGAGGAGCGTTGGCGCGCGGGGCTGACGCTCACGGACGCGCTCGCGCTGGCCGTCGAGCTGCTCGGCCGTGACCCCGTCTCCGGCGACCAGCGGTCGCTGACGGCCAGCCAGCTGGAGGTGGCCGTGCTCGAGCGCGCCCGGCCGCGGCGCAAGTTCCGCCGGCTCAGCGCCAACGCCATGTCCCGCCTGCTCGGCCAGGGCGAGGGCAATGGCGAAGACGATGGCGACGGCGAGCCGGCCGGACAGCGCCCGGACGAGCGGGACATCTCGCCGCCCACGTCGCTGGCCGGTGGCTCCCACGAGCCGCCCGGTCCCGCCCCGAACGACACCGGGTCGTGACCCCGCCGGACCCGTCGGCCGATCCGCCCGGTCCCGAGGAGCGCATCGTCGCGCCGTGGCAGCAGCTCGCGCAGCGGCCGCGCGCGGACGGCTGGCTGCCGATCGTGACCCGCACCTACCGAATGCCCGATGGCTCGGTGTCCGACTGGGACATCCACGAGATCGCCTTCACGACGGTCGCGGTCCTCGCGCTCACCCGGGACGGCCAGGTGGTGCTCACCGAGCAGTTCCGTCCGGGCCCCGGGGCCGTGGTCCTGGACATGCCGGGCGGCATCGTCGATGACGGCGAGACCATCGAGCAGGCGGCGGCCCGCGAGCTGCTGGAGGAGACGGGCTTCCGGGCCGGCACGATCGAGCCGGCCGGGTCCACCTGGGCGTTCGGTGCCTCGACATGGCGGCGCCACGTCGTGGTCGCGCGCGACTGCGACCAGGTCGCGCAGCCCACGTCGTGGGGCGGCGACGAGTACTGCCGGCCGGTCGTCCTGAGCATGGACAGGTTCCGCGAGGTGCTTCGTTCGGGCGACAGCACCGACGTCGATCTCGGCTACCTTGCCCTGGACGTCGCCGACCTGCTCTGAGCTGACCGGAGATCCGCGCCGGGCGCAGGTCCGGCACAGCGGCATAGGGCGCCCCGGAGGGGGCACGAGTGACCGCAAGAGGTGATCACGATGCCAGCCAAGAAGGACATGCCCTCGACCGTCGCGCGCTCCTCGAGGAAGGCGCAGGACACGTGGGGCGAGACCCACGACTCGGCGGTCGACCAGTACGGCGAGGGTGAGCGCGCCCACCGGACCGCCTTCGCGTCGCTGAAGCACACGCACGAGAAGGTCGGCGACCACTGGGTGGCCAAGCAGGAGAAGGGCCCGTCGGACGCCCACGCCGCCCGCGGCGGAGCCGCTGCGCGCCGTGGTGGCGAGACCGCCGGCGGCGTCGACGCGAACGCGTCCAAGGCGCACCTGTTGGGCGTCGCTCGGCGGCTCGACGTCAAGGGCCGTTCCTCGATGACCAAGCCGCAGCTGGTGGACGCCATCCAGAAGGCCAACGACCGGGCCACCGCCCGCGCTCGCGACTAAGGGCCACGGCCCGCGTCGCCGTACGCGATTCACACCGACATAGGGTCAATGCCATGGACTATCGCCCCCTCGGCAGCTCCGGCCTGGTCGTGTCCGTGGTCGGCCTCGGCTGCAACAACTTCGGTGGGCGCATCGACCTGGACGCGACCCGGGCCGTCGTCGGCCGAGCCCTGGACGAGGGCATCACGCTGTTCGACACCGCGGACATCTACGGCGGTGAGGGTCGTTCCGAGGAGTTCCTCGGCGAGGTCCTGCAGGGCCACCGCGACGGGGTGGTGCTCGCCACCAAGTTCGGCCACCAGAACCACGACATGGGTTACGGCCCGGCTGCAGGAGCTAAGGGCGGTCGGGCATATGTGCGCCGGGCCGTCGAGGAGTCGCTGCGCCGGCTGCGCACAGACCACATCGACCTCTACCAGTTGCACACACCCGACCCGGTCACTCCGATCGCCGAGACGCTGGCCGCGTTGCACGAGCTGGTCGTCGAAGGCAAGGTGCGCTACATCGGCCACTCCAACTTCACCGGGTGGCAGCTCGCCGAGGCGGCGCACGTCGCCGACGAGCTCGGGATCGCACCGTTCGTGTCGGCGCAGAACCACTGGTCCCTGCTGGAGCGTGACGTCGAGCGTGAGCTGGTGCCGGCGGCAGAGCACTACGGCGTGGGCGTCATCCCCTACTTCCCGCTCGCGCAGGGGATGCTCACCGGCAAGGTACGGCGCGGTGCGCCCCTCCACGAGGGCACGCGGCTGCACGGCCGGCGGCACCTGGTCACGGACGAGAGGCTCGACCGGGTGGAGGCGCTGCGTGAGCTCGCCGAGAAGCTCGGCCGGAGCCTGCTCGACCTGGCCATCGGCGGCTTGGCCGGACGGCCCGCGGCGGGCTCGGTGATCGCCGGCGCCACGCGGCCCGAGCAGGTGACGGCCAACGCCGCTGCCGGCACCTGGCATCCCACGGCGGACGAGCTCGCCGCCATCGACGAGATCGTGCCGCCACCCTCAGCCGACTAGGGACCGCTGCGGTGGACGTGCCTTGGGCGTTAGATGGGTGTGTCGAGGTGCACGGCTGGGACGATCCCGCGTAGTTTGATCACTTATGCCGGGTTGTGGACCCGCCCGTGCCGTGCTCAGGTCGTCGATCGAGGGGGTTCGCGTGCGCCAGTCGCGCCGTGGAAGATTGCCGTACGTCGTCACGGGGGCGCTCTGCTCCGCGCTGGCCGCCATGTCACTGGGAGCGATCCCGGCGGCCGGGGCCGCCGCAGGGACTGTGGCGGTCACCTACCAGGGGGTCTCGGTCGCGGTGCCGTCCGACTGGCCGGTCCTGGACGTGGACGGAGCGACCGGGTGCGTGCGCTTCGACCGGCACGCGGTCTACCTCGGGGACCCGAAGAACAGCAGCTGTCCCGCGGACCTGACCGGACACGTCGAGGCCGTTCACATCAGCCAAGGCGGGGTCACGGACGCCCGGTCACCACTGGCACGGGAGGGCTCCGGCCGCACGGTGACGGGTGGCACCGCCATCCATCCGGACTTCGTCGTGAGCCACGCGTCGTCGCCTGTGCGGGTCATCGTCACATCCGGCCCGCAACCGGCCACCGCACGAACGATCGCCGACAGCGTCCGCTACGACAAGGCGAAGACGGGGCAGGCCTTCAAGGGGTTCTCGCGACCCTCCGCCGCCGCGCCCAAGGCGCTCAGCGCCCCGCAGTCAGGCCCGTCGGCCCAGTCGCGCCAGTCGGTCTCGGGATCCCCGGCCCGAGCCGGTGCCGCATCGTTCTCCGGCCTCGGCTTCGACGCCTGCACGGCCCCGAGCCTCAACGCCATGAACGCGTGGCTCGCCTCGCCGTACCGCGCCGTGAACATCTACATCGGCGGAGCCAGCCGCGGCTGCTCGCAGCTCGCCCTGAACTCGGACTGGGTCAGCACGGTCGTCGGCATGGGCTGGACCCTGATCCCCACCTACGTCGGCCTGCAGGCGCCCTGCTCGACGTACCCGAACCGGGTCGACCCGGCGAGTGCGGCCGCGCAGGGAAGCGCGTCGGCGGACGACGCCATCGCGATCCTCACCAGCCTTGGGCTGGGCACCGGCTCGGTCGTGTACTTCGACATGGAGGCCTTCGACTACACGAACGCGTCCTGCCTGGCGGCCGTACAGACCTTCCTCGACTCCTGGACGGTCCGGCTGCACGCCCGCAACTACCTTTCCGGCATCTACACCAGCTCGAACACGATGAAGGCGACGCTGGTCGACAAGCAGGGCGACGCGACCTTCCACCAGCCGGACGACATCTGGTTCGCCCGCTGGAACAACAACTCGTCCACCACCGGTGACCCGGCGATCCCGGACCAGTTCTGGGCCGACCACCAGCGCATCCACCAGTACCGCGGCGGCCACACCGAGACGTGGGGCGGCGTGACCATCAACATCGACAACGACTCGGTCGACGCCGACACGGCCCCCGGAGCGCCGCTGGCAGAGGGCACGTTCGTGCGGATGGCCGGGGCGTCGGACGTCTACCGGATCGCCGGTGGTGCACCGCTGCGGGTCAGCAACTGGGCCCATTTCGGGGGACCGCAGCCCGTGGTCGACGTCACCAGGACCCGCTTCACCCTCTTGCCGCAGTATCCGCGCAACGGCACGTTCCTCCAGGTCGGCGCCACCGGGCGGGTGTTCCGGGTGAACGGCGGCGTTGCCTCGTTCGTCCCTTCCTGGGATGCCTTCGGCGGCCCGCAGCCCACCACGACGGTCGACGCTGCAGCCCTGGACCTCGCGGGGACCGGCGGGGTCTGGAACCACCTCAAGAGCGGGAAGCCGGCGGTGCAGCTGACGGCTCCCGCCTCGCCCTTCACCACAGCGTCCAGCACCCGGCTGACGTGGCAGGGCGCGATCACGTCGAGCGCCATCAAGAACTACGACGTGCGGTACCAGAAGGCCAGGTGGAACGGCGTGTTCGGCTCGTGGACCTACCTCAAGAGCTGGCAGAGGACCGCGTCGAGCGGCAAGAACAAGAGCCTGCCGCGAGGCACCAACTACTGCTTCTCGGTGCGGGCCCACAACCGGGCCGGCGCGGCGACCGGCTGGACGCCGGCGCGGTGCCTGTCCCGTGCTCTCGATGACCGGTCGCTGACTGCGTCGAAGGGATGGACCCGGGCGAAGAAGAGCGGCTTCTACGACCGGACCTACACCACGACCGCGCGCAAGGGAGCCACCCTGACCCTGCGTTCGGCACGCATCGCCCGGCTCGCCCTCGTGGCGACGACCTGCGCGAGCTGCGGAACGGTCCGGGTGGCCGTGAAGGGCAAGTACGTCGGCACGGTCAGCCTCTACTCGCCGACAACGAAGCGCCAGCAGATCCTGAGTCTGCCGCGCTTCTCCCGGCGGGTCGGCAACGTCGAGCTGCGGGTCACGTCCGCGAACGGCAAGCGGGTGCAGATCGACGGGCTGGCTCTCGGCCGGACCTGAGGACGCCCCCTCTAGGCGGGGACCAGCCGGCTGTCCGGCGCGCCCAGGTCCCGGTGCGCCGGGAGTTCCCGGCGTACGGTGTGCGCATGGATCGGCGCATCTTCGGCCTCGAGAACGAGTACGGCGTCACCTGCACGTTCCGCGGGCAGCGCCGGCTCTCGCCCGACGAGGTGGCGCGCTACCTGTTCCGCCGCGTCGTGTCGTGGGGTCGCAGCAGCAACGTCTTCCTGCGCAACGGCGCCCGGCTCTACCTGGACGTGGGAAGTCACCCGGAGTACGCCACCCCCGAGTGCGACTCGGTCCGCGACCTCGTCGTCCACGACAAGGCGGGGGAGCGCATCCTCGAAGGGCTGCTCGTCGACGCTGAGCGACGGCTCCGCGAGGAGGGCATCGCCGGAGACATCTACCTGTTCAAGAACAACACCGACTCGGCCGGCAACTCGTACGGCTGCCACGAGAACTACCTCGTCGGCCGACACGGCGAGTTCGGCCGGCTGGCCGACGTCCTCATCCCGTTCCTGGTCACGCGTCAGATCATCTGCGGCGCGGGCAAGGTGCTGCAGACGCCGCGCGGCGCCGTCTACTGCGTGAGTCAACGCGCCGAGCACATCTGGGAAGGAGTCTCGTCGGCCACGACCCGCAGCCGCCCCATCATCAACACGCGCGACGAGCCCCATGCCGATGCCGAGCGCTTCCGCCGCCTCCACGTCATCGTGGGCGACTCGAACATGAGCGAGTACTCCACGTTCCTGAAGGTCGGCGCCGCTGCCCTCATGCTGCGGATGCTCGAGGAGCCCAACGTCGTCCTGCGGGACATGACGCTCGA
>JAVEDJ010000033.1 GCA_030841025.1 Actinomycetota bacterium | reverse complement strand
TCGCCGGCATCGTCCTCGGCATCCTGCTCGCCGTCATGCGGCTGTCCAGCAACCCGGTGCTTCGAACAGTCAGCTGGTTCTACATCTGGCTCTTCCGTGGTACGCCGGTACTGGTGCAGCTGCTGATCTGGTTCAACCTGGCCTTGTTCTTCCCGCGCATCGGCATCGGCTCGCTCAGTGCGGACACCAACTCGCTGATCAAGCCGTTCGTCGCAGCCCTGCTCGCACTCGCCCTCAATGAGGCCGCCTACATGGCCGAGGTCGTGCGCGGCGGCATCCTTGCGGTGGACCCGGGACAGAACGAGGCGTCGGCCGCGCTCGGCATGACGAAGGCCCAGACCATGCGTCGCATCGTGCTGCCGCAGGCGATGCGCGTCATCATCCCGCCCACCGGCAACGAGACGATCACGATGCTCAAGACGACGTCACTGGTCCTGGTTGTCGGCGCCGGCGACCTGCTCACGCGGACGTCGGCGATCGCCGCGAAGAACTTCACCACTATCGAGATGCTCCTGGTCGCGAGCTTCTGGTACCTGGTGCTCACCTCGCTGTTCAGCTATGGGCAGTCGCATCTCGAACGTCGCTTCGCGCGCGGTGCCGCAGGCGTGCTTCCGCCGACGTTGGGCCAGCGCATGTTGGCCAACCTGCGTCCGGGGCGCGTGTCCGGAGGTGCACGGTGAGCCACCAGATGGTCAAGGCCGAGAACATCCACAAGTCCTTCGGACACGTCGACGTGCTCAAGGGGATCAACCTCGAGGTGGCGCCTAAGGAGGTGTTCTGCCTCGTCGGCCCCTCCGGCTCGGGAAAGTCCACGTTCCTGCGGTGCATCAACCACCTGGAGAAGGTCGACGCCGGCCAGCTGTACGTCGACGGCGAGCTGGTCGGCTACCGGCGGCGCGGTGACAAGCTCTATGAGCTCAGGGAGAAGGAGGTCGCTGCTCACCGGCGAGACATCGGCATGGTGTTCCAGCGGTTCAACCTGTTCGCGCACATGACCGCGCTGCAGAACGTCATGGAAGCACCCCTGCGGGTCCGCGGGGAGCCCAAGGCGGTCGTCCGGGAGCACGCGGAGAAGCTGCTCGACCGCGTCGGTCTGTCCAACAAGGGTGCCAGCTATCCAGCGCAGCTCTCGGGCGGACAGCAGCAGCGTGTCGCGATCGCACGGGCGCTCGCGATGCAGCCCAAGCTCATGCTGTTCGACGAGCCCACGTCGGCGCTCGACCCGGAGCTCGTCGGCGAGGTTCTCGACGTCATGCGTGATCTGGCCGAGAGCGGCATGACGATGATCGTCGTCACCCATGAGATGGGCTTCGCCCGCGAGGTGGGCGACGCCCTGGTCTTCATCGACGACGGCATGGTGGTCGAGGCCGGGCATCCGCGCGACGTGCTCTCGAACCCGCAGCATGCGCGGACCAAGTCATTCCTGTCGAAGGTGCTCTGAGGTCGCGCCTACGGCAAGCATTCCCAGGGCCACCATGCTCGCCATGAGCAACCCGGTGACCAGCACAGCCTGCGCGCTGAAGGTGGCGACCAGGACCGCGACGGCAAAGGCCGGCGCGAGGGCCTTGTGCCACCCGCCGATGTGGTGGGGATTCCAGTGCAGGACCCACATCGCCAGCAGGAAGACGGCGACGGGCACCGTCAGGGAGGCGGCCGCCGCCGTGGCACTGATGGACGACTCGCCGATCGCCTGGTCGACATTGACCACGAGACCGGCACCCACCGCCGCCACGGACCCGAAGACGAAGTAGTGACCGTAGCCCCAGATGAAGCCGGCTCGGTTGGAGGTGAGCAGGGACGCTGCGTCCTTGGAGAAGTACAGCCACCACATGGCGAACACGGTCAGCATGCCCCCGACCGCCGTGCCAGCCACGTCGCCCAAGGCGACGTCGTCGTCCAAGGCCGTCTGGATGGCGATCGTCGACGCAAAGACCGACTCCCCCAGCACGATGAGGGTGAACAGTCCGTAGCGTTCCGCGATGTGCCGCGGATGCCAATTGGTGCGGGCCAACCGTTCGGCGAAGACCGGCACCGCCAGCTCGCCGACCGTGAGCACGCCGAAGGCCACCATGTCCCACGGCTCCGGCAGAGCGAGCCGGAGGACCCAGCCGATCTGGACCAGCGTCACGCCGCCCGCGAAGCGCAGGCACACGCGCCGGTGGGACGCGTCCGACCGCGCTGCGCGCAGCCACTGCGTCACCATTGCCAACCGCATGATCACGTAGCCGAGAGTCGTCAGCGCGAAGTCCCGCTGGTCCATCGCGCGGGGCACACCGGCGGCGAACACCAGAGCTCCTGCGATCTGCACCAGCGTCGTCAGCCGGTAGGCGATGTCGTCGGTGTCGTACGCGGAAGCGAACCAGCTGAAGTTCATCCACGCCCACCACACCGCGAAGAAGACAAGGGCGTAGGCGAACAGGCCGTCGGCGAAGTGGCCTGCGCTGATCGCATGGTGCAGCCCGCCGGCGGCCTGGGCAACCGCGACGACGAAACACAGGTCGAAGAACAGCTCCAGCACCGTCGGGCTGCGGTGCTCCTCGTCGGTCCGCCGGCCGACCATTGGCCTGCGCCAGACCTGCGGCAGGGTGGCGACGGCGCGCTCGGTCATGAACCGACACGCTAGAGCGAGCAGACCGGCCTGTCTGCCCCGTGCCCGCTCAGACGTGCGTGTCGGTCAACAGCCCACGGCGCCGGGCCACGGCCACGGCCTCGGTGCGACCACCCGCGCCGAGCTTGGCCAGGATGTTGGACACATGGACGCTGACGGTCTTGGCGCTGATGAACAGATGGCCCGCGATGTCGCGGTTGCTGCGGCCCTGGGCAACCAGCGCAAGCACCTCCTGCTCGCGTGCCGTCAGCGCCTCGCCGCGCCGCGAGCCCGGCCGAGTCCCCGGTGCCGGACGTGCCGCCGCGCCCTGGCCGCCCAGCAGCCGCAGCTCGGACAACAGGGGCTCGGCACCCAACCGCTGCGCCGTCGCCCGGGCGAGGGTCAGCTGCTCCGTCGCCTCCGCCGGGCGCCCGACAGCGCGCAGCACCGCGGCCAGCCGGGCGCGTGAGCGTGCGACCTCGAAGACGTGCCCGAACCGCTCGAAGGCCGCGACCGCCGCTTCCCATGCCTCGACGAGCTGCTCCTCCGGTGGCGCATCGGCGCCCGTGAGCCAGGACAGTCGCAGCCGCTCGGCCGCCACACGCGCGGCCCAGGCGTCGCCCTCGGGCCCACGTCGACGACCGCGCACCAGGCCCTTCTCCTCGACCTTCGCCGCCGCCGCGACGAGCTCGCCGCCCCGCTCGGCGAGCATTGCCCGCTCGTCGGCGGCCACGCGCGTCGCAGCAGACGCGAGGTGACCGAGCAGCAGAGCGGACAGCCGGATCCGTGCCTGGAACGACGGCATCTGCCACAGCTCGCCCACCGTC
>JAVEDJ010000021.1 GCA_030841025.1 Actinomycetota bacterium | reverse complement strand
TCCACCGCGCGCGACAGGTCACGCCCGCCCACCCCCAGACAGTGGCTCACCCCGACGCCCGCACCGGCCAGCAGTGACATCAGCTGCTGCGCGCCCGTGCCCGACGCGGCCACGATGCCGACCGGCCCCGGGGGCACTGCGTTGGCGAAGCCCAGACCGACCCCGGCCACCGCCGCCGTACCGCAGTCCGGGCCCATCACGAGCAGGCCGCGCCGCGCGCCCTCCTCCTTGAGCCGCACCTCGGCCTCGACAGGCACGTTGTCGCTGAAGAGCATCACCGACAGTCCCGACTCCAAGGCATCCATCGCCTCGGTGAAGGCGTGTGCCCCCGGCACCGAGACCAGGCACAGGTTCGCACCGGCGCTGCGCCGCGCGGCCGCCCCCGCCGTGCGCGGTGGGGGAGCCGCGCCCCGGCCACCGCCACCCAGGCCCGCGGTGGAGGAGCCGGCCAGCGCGGCCTCGAGTGCTGCCCGGGACCGGTCGATGGCCTCGTCGTCGCGGGCCCGGACCGCGACCACCAGATCGTTCGCGCCGGCTCCCTCGGGCGGGTCGAAACCCATGCCGCGCATCAGGCCGAGGTTGAGCTCGGTGCCCATCGCCACCTGCGCGGCGGAGACGCCCTCGACGCCCGCAAGGGTCCGGCTGACCACCATCAGCGTCACCGAGTCGTGGTAGGCCCCACGTCGCACCTCGACCACGACACGGTCGTCCACGGTGCTGCCGGTCATCTGCCGCTCCTCATGTCACGCGACCTCCGATCGCGCCCGCGTCGTCGTCTGCAGGCGGGCCGCGGCCAGCGCGCCGTGCGCCAGTGCGGTGCCGGACGTGTGCCCGACGGCGAGCAACCGTACGACGGCGGTGGTGAGCTCGTCGCCGGACGGGGCGCCGAGTGCGTCGATGACATCGAGCAGCCGGGGGATCGCGTGGCCCTCGCTCGCGTGCCGTAGCAGCGCGGCGCTGACGGTGGTGGTGCGCGACGGCGCCAGCTCGCGGACGGCGTCCGCCAACCGGTCCGCGGTGGGGCCATCTGCCGCGCGGGCGCGCAGCGCCACCAGCAGGCCGGCGAGCGCGTCGTCGCCCTCCGGCGTCAGTCCGTCGCCGAGGCCGAGCAGTCCGCGGGTCTCGTGGCGGACGTCGCCGTGGGTCTGCAGTCGGCGCACCAGATCGGCCAGCCGATCGGTGACCAGCGGGGTGAGCGGCGGGAGGGTCGCGGCGATCGTGGAGAGCTGCGCGACGTCGTACGCACCGGTCGTCCGCGGGCGGCGGGGACGCCACCACCGCGCGACCACGGCCGTGCGCCCTCCCACGGTGAGCAGCGCACCCTTGGCCGTCACGGGGTCACCGGCCCGCAGCCCCGCGAACGGTCGGGCGGCCGCGGGCACCGGCAGCACCACCGCGCAGGGCAGGCGAAGCGCGTCGCTCGTCTCGAGGGCGATCAGCTCGTCGCCCAGCTCGGCGTAGACGGCCGAGGGGAAGACGCCCAGCACCCGGCCACACCGGTCGCCGGCGCCCAGCGCGGAGCGCAGCGCGGTGCTCGCGGCGGCGCGGTGACCTGTGCTCGGCACGCGGTGCCTCCTTCCCGGTTGGAGGTGACCGTAGTGCCTGCCGACCGAGCCGTTGCGAGTGCGTCTCGACTCGTTCGGCGGCGGCCGCCCGGGTGCCGCCGAATTGGCGGAACCCGACAAAGCCCGGAGCCGGATGTGGTGGCAACGAATCTGTGTGGCTTCCCACATTCGCCCCGCCTTTGCGCCACTCTGTCCTCGATATGGCCGCGGGCCGGCCATCTCGAGTTCGGACTGGGCGCAGCTCGATGTCGGTCTGCGCGAACGGACCACGACGGCGGCCAGGTCCGGCCGCCCGGCGGGCATGAGCCTCGAGGAGGGGCCACGATGGCATTCAAGTGGGATGTCGTATATGGCGGTAAGACTCCGCCGCCAGGTGAAGTAGTTCGTCCAGGCGAGCGGCTGTCGTGGCCGCGCACCATCGGTCTGGGTGCTCAGCACGTCGTCGCGATGTTCGGTGCGACGTTCGTGTTCCCGTTGGTCATGGGGCTCGACCCCAACCTCGCCATCATGATGTCCGGCGTCGCGACCATCCTGTTCCTGTTGATCACGCAGGACCGGGTGCCCAGCTACCTCGGGACGAGCGCCTCCTTCGTGGGCGCCGTGTTCGCGATCCGCGCGGCACAGGACAGCGACTCGGTGGTGACGGGCGCCATCCTGGTGGCCGGCGTCATCCTGGCGGCCGTCGGCATCGCGATCAACTTCCTCGGGATCCGGGTCATCCACACGGTCTTCCCGCCGGTGGTCACGGGCGCCGTGGTCATGCTGATCGGCTTCGGTCTGGCCTTCGTGGTGGCCGACGTCTACTGGCAGCAGGACCGCTGGGTCGCGATGATCACGATGTTCGCGCTGTTCCTCATGACGGTGCTGCTGCGCGGGTTCTTGAGCCGCATCGCGATCCTGTTGGCGTTGGTGTTCGGCTTCGTCCTGTCCTGGGTGCTCGACAAGGCGGCCGGTGACATCACGTCGTTCAATCCCGGCATCGGCAAGGTCGACACCCACGCGCGGGTCAACTTCGACAGCGTCCAGAACGCGAGCTGGATCGGCTTCCCGGACCTGACCGGCCCGGACTTCAAGTTCTCCGCCATCGTGCTGGTGCTGCCGGCGATCATCGCCCTCATCGCGGAGAACACCGGCCACGTCAAGGCGGTGGGCGCGATGACGAAGACCGACCTCGACCCGATGATCGGACGGGCGATCTTCGCCGACGGCGTCGGCACGGTGGTCTCGACGTCCGTAGGTGGGTCACCGACCACGACGTACGCCGAGAACATCGGCGTCATGGCGGCAACCCGGATCTACTCGACTGCTGCCTACTACGTCGCGGGCATCGTGGCGATCCTGTTCGGGCTGAGCCCGAAGTTCGGAGCGCTCATCGCCGCGACACCCGGTGGCGTGCTCGGCGGCATCACGGTCGTCCTCTACGGCATGATCGGGCTGCTCGGCGCGAAGATCTGGGTCGAGAACCAGGTCGACTTCTCCAACCCGATCAACCTGGTGCCCATCGGCGCCGGCATCATCCTGGCGGTCGGCCCGGTGGGGCACCGGATCACCAACGACTTCACCCTCGAGGGCATCGCTCTGGGCACCGTCGTCCTGCTGGTCGGCTACCACCTGATGCGGGTCATCGCGCCGTCGTACATGAGGGATGCCCTGAACAAGCCGGCCGGGTACGGGGACGGGACGACCATGGCCGTCGGTCACGCCGGTGCCCATGCGGCGTCGGGAGGCGAGATCGGCTTCGACGAGGGGGCCGCCGGGACGCCGCCGACGGCGCACACGTCGCACCGTCGCGACCCGGACGAACGAGAGAGCACCCACTGAGGGTTCGCGCCCCCACGGTCGACGCCGCGGTACGACGGCATGTCCTTGGCGACCTGCCGTCGTAGCCGTGCCCTGCGCTCATCGCGCAGCCGTGGCGCTGGGCCCTCGCACGGCGCGGCTATCTGAGAGGATCCGAGACTGTGAAGCCGTCCCCCTTCGCCTACACGGCGCCTTCGTCGCTCGACGAGGCCCTGGCCGTGCTCGCGGAGGTGGGTGACGACGCGAAGGTCCTTGCCGGTGGACAGAGCCTGCTGCCGATCCTGAGCATGCGGCTCGCTGCGCCCGCACACCTGGTCGACATCAACCGCATCTCGGAGCTGGCCTACGTGCGCGTCGAGGACGGTGGCGTCCGGGTCGGCGCGCTCGCCCGACACGTCGACGTGGAGCGGTCGACCGAGGCACACACCGTGCTGCCTCTGCTGCGTCAGGCGCTGCAGCTCGTGGCGCACCCGGTGATCCGCAATCGCGGTACGACGGTCGGCAGCCTTGCCCACGCCGACCCGAGCGGCGAGATGACCGCGGTGCTGGCGCTGACCGGCGGCAGCGTCGAAGTGGTCAGCAGCACCGGCACCCGCACGGTTCCCGCCGCCGAGTTCTTCCTCGGGCCGCTCGAGTCGGCCGTTGCCGGCGGCGAGCTCGCGGTGTCTGCGCACTTCCCCAGCTTTCCGGAGCGCACCGGCACGGCGTTCGTCGAGGTGGCTCGCCGGCACGGCGACTACGCGATGTGCGGTGTCGCGGCGGCGGTGACCCTGGACGCGGACGGCGCCGTCGTGTCCGCGCGCGCCGGCTACATCTCCGTCGGGCCGACTCCGGTCCTGCTCGACCTGACAGCCGCGGTCTCCGGCGCTTCCGTCACCGCTGCAGACTGGGCGGCGGCCGGCGAGCTCGCGCAGTCACAGACCGAGCCGGAGGCAGACATCCACGCGACGGCTGACTACCGGCGGCATCTCGTCGGTGTGCTGACGGCCCGCGCTTTGGCTGAGGCGGCGGGACGGGCCGCATGAGCACCGAGGCGCGTTCCACGCCCGGCACCGCCGACAGCGACGCGCGGCACGACGTACAGCTGACCGTCAACGGCGTCCCGCGCGGCGCCTGCGTGCCCGCGCGGCGACTGCTGTCGGACTTCCTGCGCCACGACCTGCGGCTCACGGGCACCCACGTCGGGTGCGAGCACGGTGTCTGCGGGGCGTGCACCGTGCTGCTCGACGGTGCACCGGTGCGCTCGTGCCTGCTGCTCGCGGTGACCGTCAGCGGTCACGAGGTGACGACGGTCGAGGGACTCGGGGGGCCCGATGACATGCACCCGGTCCAGCAGGCGTTCCAGGAGTGTCATGGGCTGCAGTGCGGATTCTGCACGCCCGGCTTCCTGACGACCGCCGCTGCCTATCTCGAGGAGAACCCCGACCCCACCGAGGACGAGGCGCGCGAGGCGATCAGCGGGAACCTCTGCCGGTGCACCGGTTACCAGAACATCGTCGCGTCGGTGCTGCGCGCTGCTGCCATCACGCGCGACCGGCAAGCGACCTTCGGTCACGACACGCCGGGCGTTTCGCGCCCGAAGGTCGCTGGTCGACCGGACGAAGGCGGTACGACGGCGGGGGCGGGGGCGGGGGCGTGACGACGCGGCTGTTCGGGGAGCCCGTCCTGCGGGTCGAGGACGTCAAGCTGGTGACCGGTCGCGGGCACTACCTCGACGACCTCGGTCACGACGCTCTCGCGGCGGCCTTCGTGCGCAGCCCCCATGCCCACGCGCGTGTCCTGGACATCGACGTGACGGGCGCGCTCGACGTCGACGGGCTCGTCGCGATCTACACCTACGAGGACCTCGTGGCGAGCGGCGGCGCCGTCGCCGATCGGCTGCCGCTGCTGATCCCGCATCCCGCGCTGCACGCGCCCCGTACGGGCTACCCGCTGGCCCGTGACGAGGTCAACCACGTCGGCGAACCGGTCGTGATGGTCGTGGCACGGGACCGCTATGTCGCCGAGGACGCGGCCGAACGCATCATGGTCACCTATGACTTCCTGCCGCCCGTGGTGGGCGTCGCGGCTGCGCGCGCGGCAGACCGCTGCGTGCACGAGGACGTTCCCGACAACGTTGCCGCGCACCTGAAGCAGGAGGTCGGCGACGTCGACGCCGCGATGGCCGCCGCCCCGCACACGTTGGAGCTCGACCTCTCGATCGAACGCAGTGCCTCGATGCCCATGGAGGGCAAGGGCGTCCTCGCCCGGTGGGACGCCGCCGAGGGCTCGATGCGCGTCTACTCCTCGACGCAGACCTCCACGAGCGTCCGCGCGGCCGTCGCCGCGAGGCTGGGGCTGCCGCTCAGCAAGGTGCACTGCATCGCCCCGATGGTGGGTGGTGGTTTCGGCGTCAAGATCATGCATCCCTGGCCCGAAGAGGTGCTCGTGCCGTGGGCGGCCCGTGAGCTCGACCGTGAGGTCAAGTGGGTGGAGGACCGCCGTGAGCACTTCGTCTCGTCGGCGCACGAACGCGGGCAGCTGCAGACGGTGCAGGTCGGCTTCGACGACGAGGGCCGGCTGCTGGCGCTCGACGTGCGGTTCTGGCACGACAACGGCGCCTACACGCCGTACGGCATCATCGTCCCGATCATCACCTCGACGCAGCTGCTCGGGCCCTACAAGCCCGGCGCCTACCGGGTGGAGTTCTGGTCGCTGTACACCAACACTGTCATCGTCACTCCCTATCGCGGGGCCGGTCGGCCGCAGGCGTGCTTCGCGATGGAACGCACGATGGACGCGATCGCCGAGTCGCTGGGCATCGACCGGGCGGAGGTGCGGGCGCGCAACTTCATCACTCCGGCCGAGATGCCCTACGACCACCAGCTGACCTTCCAGGACGGCCGGCCGCTGATCTATGACTCCGGTGACTTCCCCGCCTCGCTGGACAAGCTGAAGAAGCTGGTCGGCTGGGAGCAGACGCTGGCCGAGGTCGAGGCCGCTCGCGCCGAGGGACGCCGGATCGGCGTCGGCCTCGCCTGCTACGTCGAGGGCACCGGGGTCGGTCCGTACGAGGGCGCTCACGTCGTGGTCGAGTCGTCGGGCAAGGTGAAGGTCGCCACGGGGCTGACCACGCAGGGGCAGGGCCATTTCACGGTCTTCGCGCAGATCGCTGCCGACGAGCTCGGTGTGCCGCTCGCGGACGTCGAGGTGGTCACCGGCGACACCCGGCGCTTCGGTTATGCCGTCGGCACCTTCGCGTCCCGGGCCGCGGTGATGAGCGGCAACGCCGTTGCGCTCGCCTCTCGCAAGGTGCGGGCCAAGGCGCTGCGCATCGCGGGTGACGCGCTGGAGGCGGACCCGGGCGACCTCGAGATCGTGGACGGCGTCGTACGCGTGAAGGGCTCTCCGGCCGCATCGATCCCGCTGGCCACGGTGGCCGTGCTCTCCAACCCGCTGCGTTACGCCTTCGACGAGGCGTCCAAGGCCGCGACGCAGTTCGCGGTCGGCGACACGTCCGGCCCGCCGGTGCGCGAGGACGACGAGCCGGGCCTCGAGGGCACGGACTACTACTCACCCGTGGGCGCGACGTTCGCCAACGGGATGCACGCGGTCGTGGTCGAGACCGACCCGGAAACCGCCGAGATCAAGGTGCTGCGCTACTGCGTCGTGCACGACTGCGGCCCGCTCATCAACCCGATGATCGTGGAAGGGCAGGTGCACGGCGGCGTGGCTCAGGGCGTGGGCGGGGCCCTGTACGAGCGGATGGAGTACGACGAGAACGGCCAGCTGCTGAACGCGTCGTTCATGGACTTCCTGATGCCCTATGCCTCCGAGATCCCGCACATCGAGATCGACCATCTCGAGACCCGCTCGCCGTTGAACCCGTTGGGCATCAAGGGCGCCGGGGAGGCCGGCGTCATCCCGTCGGCGGCCGTGTTCGCGTCGGCGATCGAGGACGCGGAGGGTTTCGTCATCACCGCAATGCCGATCTCGCCCAGCGAGCTGTTCGAGCTGCGGCGACGTCATGTCGCGGGGGACATCCCTTCGCTGCGCCGCGCGGGCTCACAGCGAGCAGGTCCGGACGAGGTTGTTGCGCAAGACGTAGTCGAGGCACAGACCAACCAGGAGAAGCCGACGTGAAGGTCACCGGATCAGCCACCCTGAACGCCCCGCGTGACCAGGTGTGGGCGGCGCTCAACGACCCGGCCGTGCTCGTACGCACGATCCCGGGCTGCCAGCAGCTCGAGGAGGTCGGCCCCGACTCCTACCGGATGACCATCACCGCGGGCGTTGCCTCCATCAAGGGCGTCTACCAGGGTGACGTCTCGCTGACCGACCAGCAGCAGCCCGGGTCCTTCACGCTCCGGGCCTCGGGTGCCGGCGCCCCCGGCACGGTGAGTGCAGACGTCAAGGTGTCGCTCGCCGAGTCCAACGGCGCCACCCGGCTGGACTACGACGCCGACGCGATCGTGGGCGGCATGATCGGCGGCGTCGGCCAACGCGTGCTCAGCGGCGTGGCCAAGAAGACCGCGGGGGAGTTCTTCAAGGCCGTCGAGGACGTCCTGACCGGGAAGGCGCCGACCATTCCCGCGCCTCGCGACGAGCCGGTGTCGCCTGCTGTGGGTGCGCCGGCCTCTCCCACTCCGGGCGTGTTCACCGCGCCGGCGCTGGGACGGACGGGGACCGCGGGAGGTGGGTCGCCGTTCATCAAGGGCGCGGTCGTGGGCGCCGCTGCGGCCCTCGCCGGAGTCCTGGTCGGCGGGTTCGTGACCCGCCGCCGCGGCTGATGGTGGGGGTGGTTCCGCCTGCGGGTGCCCGGGCGCCGGTGCGGGCGGTGCGTCGCGAGCCCCGTCACTGGGGCCTGGCCGCATCGTGCGGGCGGCGTTACCGTGGCAGGCCGATGAACACCACAGAGACGGACCCGCGATCGCTCGGCGAGGCCGACTTCCGTCACGAGGCGCTCTTCTACGAGGGCGACGAGGGTTTTGTGGCCGGGATTGCCCCATTCGTCCGTGACGGCGTCGAGCGTGACGAGGCCGTGCTTGTCGTGGTGAACGCCTCCAAGATCGACATGCTGCGCGCCGAGCTCCCTGGGGTCAGCGACCGGGTGATGTTCGCCGACATGGCGCAGGTTGGCCGCAACCCGGCACGCATCATCCCGGCGTGGCGCGACTTCCTCGACCGCAACGCCGTTGACGGTCTCGCCGTCCGTGGGGTGGGCGAGCCGATCTGGGCGACCCGCACGCCGGCCGAGCTGGTGGAGAGCCAACGGCACGAGGCGTTGCTCAACGTGGCCTTCGCCGGCTCCGGCACCTGGCGGCTGCTGTGTCCCTACGACACCAGTGAGCTGCCCCAGGCCGTGCTCGATGAGGCGGCGCGCAGCCATGCGTTCCTCGCCGACGACAGGGGAGAGCGGCCTAGCGCCGACTTCCATGCCGAGCAGATGCCGCTGAGTCATCTCACCGACGAGCTGCCGGAACCCCCGCGGGTGCTCGAGGCGCTGGTCGTGGATGGACTTCAGCTGGGCAGGATGCGCGTCTTGGTGGCCGCCCGCGCCCAGCAGTTCGGCATGGAACAGCAGCAGACAGATGACTTGATGCTCGCCGCCAGTGAGGTCGCCGCCAACAGCGTCGTCCATGGGGGCGGTACCGCCGAGTTCCGGCTGTGGCGTGACGCCCAGTCACTGGTGTGCGAGATCCGTGACAGTGGGCACATCGACGACGCGCTCGCGGGACGCGAACGTCCAGCAACGGATCGGCTCGGGGGGCGTGGCCTGTGGCTCGCCAACCAGCTGTGCGACCTCGTGCAGATCCGGTCGTTCCCGAGTGGTGGCGTCGTTCGGCTGCACATGTCGTTCTCCGAGATCTGACCGCCGAAGTCACGTAGGGGAGACCGACTATGCACGAGCCGCGGGATGCTGCACGTCGGCTGACCGTCATTGCGCAGGGACGATCCGCGCGTCCGCACTGGGAGGAGATCGCCGCGGCCGATGACGATCTTCCCCTGAGCCAGACGCCGACGTGGATGGACTGTGTCTGTGCGTCGGGACGCTACGCCGACGCGACGACCGTGTACCGCACGCCGGAGGGCGGCCGGTTGGTACTGCCGTTGGCGAGCCGCCTCATCGGGGGCGTGCCGGTCGGCGTACTCAAATCGTTGCCGTCTGGATGGGATCTCGGGCGCGACAGCGGCGGGCTGATCCGTGAAGGCGGCGGCCGTCCCACGGTAGACGACGTGCGCGCCGTCGTGGCGGACCTGCGCCGTCGTACGGCCGTGCGGATTCACGTCGTCCCGAGCCATAGGGACGAGGCGGCGTGGGCGGATGCGGCGGAGGGTCTGCCGGGGAGCACGTACCGAGTTCACGAGCTGGATCTGTCTGGCGGATTCGACACCGTGTGGAAGGAACGCTTCACGAGCAAGGCTCGGTCCAACTCGCGCAAGGCAGCGCGGCGTGGCGTCGAGGTGGAGCTGGATTCGAGTGGGCGACTCATCGAGACGTTCGAACGGCTTTACCGCAAGTCCGTGGAGCGCTGGGCGCAGCAGGAGCGCCTTCCGGTGGCGATATCTCGACACCTGAGCCTGCGGCGAGAACCGGTGGACAAGTTCGCCACGGTCGCACGCGCTCTCGGCGACCAGTGCGTCGTCGCGATGGCCTGGCGTGCGGGGGAGCCGGTGGCCGGGATCATCGTGCTGTCCAAGGGGCGACAGGCGACCTTCTGGCGCGGAGCCATGGACAAGGAGCTGGCCCAGAGCACCGGCGCGAACGAGCTGTTGCACCGCACGATGATCGAGCGGGCCTGCTCCGCCGGCCAGCAGGCCTACGACATGGGGCGGTCGTTCAGGTCTGATCTGTCCAGCTTCAAGGAGGGCTTCGGCGCCGAGGCGAAGTTCGTGACCGGGTACGCCGCCGAACGGGTTCCGTTGCTGGTGGCCGAAGAGCGCCTTCGGCGAGGGGTCAAGACACTGCTCCGCTCCATCCCCCGCGGCGAGAGCCACAGCGCCCCACAGCCCCTCCCCGTTGATCATGCAGCAGGGGACACCGCCTAGCCGCCGTGGGTCGTGCAGTGAGGGACGTACGCCGCGCCGTGGCTGGTGAACGCCCGCGAATCCTGAGCCGGTCAGGCGGTGCGGGACCGGCGCCGTGCACAGGCTGTCGCGCACCACCGGCAGCCCTGCGCCCGCGGCAGCACCGAGAACGGCGCGCTGCCCTGCGCGGCGCACGCCGAGTCAGCGCTGCACGAGACTCGCCACTCCACTGGCGACCGTGATCGGCAGCAACAGGCAGTCAACGGGCGCTTGATGTCGTGCCGCGCAAGGGGCAGTGGCGCGCCGCTACGGTGGCAGGCATGCGCATGGATGCACGCCGCGCGGGTCTTCGCACCGAACGTCGGCTTACGGCCACCTCGCTGACCGTGCTGGTCCTGCTCGTGCTCGGTGCGGTTCCGCACGCCTTCGCAGACCCGAAGCGGCCGCCGTCGCCCCCCAAGGAGGTGACGTTCAGCACCGATCGCAACTACTACGCATCACCGTGGTACGACGGCGCCTGGCAGGAGATGATCCCGTTCGGCTGCACGAAGGCGCCCTACTACCCGCGTGATCGCACGTGTCCCCGTTCGAAGCCTGGCCGGCACCACGGCATCGACACGTTCATGCTCTGCGGCACCAAGCTGCGCTCCGCGGTCGCCGGCACGGTCGTGCGTTTTCCGGCCCTGGGTCCGGCCTACGGCGAGTACGGCCTGACGATCCGGTCGGGCCGGTACGACTACGTGATCGGGCATGCGCGCCGAGTCTTCGTCAGACCGGGGCAACGCGTCCGGCCGGGTCAGCTGATCGCACGCTCCGGCAAGCTCGCGGCGCCCGATGGCTGCCACCTGCACTTCGAGAAGCGACCGGCCGGTCGCGGCTATGCGTCCGCGGTGAACCCGCTGACGTCCCTGAGGCGCACAGTGGTGCGCTTCTGAGAAGCGCCGCAGAAGGAACGCAGAACCGACACGAGACCGACGCCGGTCAAGCGCGTGCCGCGTGCCGGGTGCCGCGACGCCGGCCTAACCGGGCTCGCGTGCCGCGAAGTGGGCGCCCCAGTCGGGCTGCCGACCGTCGAGGTCGGTGAAGCCGTAGACAGGGGACAGCCCCCACGTCGAGAGCACCTGCCCGCTCCACCGACCCACGTCGGGGTCCGCAGCCAGCGCCGCCACCGCCCGGCCGAGGTAGTGCGGTGTCTCTGACGCGAGGAAGTCGGGGTCCTTCGCCGCCGCCTCGCGCCAGTTGCCCTCGGAGACGCCGAAGTGGTCGAGCATCTGCTCCGACCGCAGGAACCCGGGTGTGACGGCCACGGCCGTGACGCCGTACGGCGCCAGGTCCGCTCCCTGGCTCACCGCCAACCGGTTGGCAGACGCCTTGGCGAGGTCGTAGTAGAGGCTGCCTCGGTAGTCGTCGCGGTCGCCGTCGGTGATCTCCACGACCAGCCCACTGCCGCGCGCGACCATCAGCGGCACGGCATGCCAGCTGGTGATGAGGTGCGTGCGCACCGCGAGATCGAGCATGTGCAGCCCGTCCGCGAGCGGTTGCTCCCAGAATCCCGAGCCCCAGTGGCTGAGGTGCTCGCTGCCCCAGATGTCGTTGACGAGGACGTCGAGGCGCCCCTCCTGCTCCGCGGAGATCCGCGCGACGAGGTCCGCGACCTCCGCCTCGACCAGGTGGTCGACCCGTACGGCGATGCCGGTGCCTCCCGCCGTGGTCACGCGCTCCGCCGTCCCCTCGATGGTCTCCGGGCGCCCGATCTCGGAGGGTGCGCCACGGCCCGACCGTCCGGTGCAGTAGACCGTGGCGCCCGCGGCCCCCAGCTCGACCGCGATGGCGCGACCGGCCCCGCGGGTGGCGCCGGCTATCAGCGCGACCCGTCCCGACAGCGGCCGGTTGCTCTTTCCCGTCACGACAGTGGACGCTAGCCGCACCTCCGACAGCTAGCCTGACGTGTTGGCTACAGATAGGGATCAGTCATGAAGGCGTTCACCGCGGCCGCGATCCAGATCGCACCGGTGCCGGGGCCGTTGACGGCCCAGTCGCTCAAGGGCAACGTGGCGAAGGCCGCGGACTGGGTCGAGCGATGTGTCGACGCGACCGGCGCCGAGCTGGTCGTGCTGCCCGAGTCAGTCACCACCGGGTTCACGCCGGGCTTGTCACCCGAGGACCTGTGGGACCTCGTCTCCGAGATCCCCGGCCCGGTTCTTGAGCCCCTGCAGGAGGTCGCGCGCCGCACCGGCGTACACGTCGTCGTGGGCACCTACGA
>JAVEDJ010000400.1 GCA_030841025.1 Actinomycetota bacterium | reverse complement strand
ACGGCGAGCTCGGCGCCGACGGCGACGGTCTCGTCCTCGCCGACGACGATCTTCTGCAGCACGCCGGAGGCAGGTGAGGGGATCTCGGTGTCGACCTTGTCGGTGGAGACCTCGAGCAGGGGCTCGTCGGCGTTGACCTGGTCACCTTCCTGCTTGAGCCAGCGGGTGACGGTGCCTTCGGACACGCTCTCGCCGAGAGCCGGCATGGTTACCGAGGTCGACATCTGGTCTCGATCTCCTTCTCGTGAGCGATGAGCTAGGGGTCTGTCAGCCGTGCATGTGCAGGGGCTTGCCGGCGAGCGCGAGGTGGGCCTCGCCGACAGCCTCGGTCTGCGTGGGGTGCGCGTGCACGAGCTGGGCCACCTCGTCGGGGAAGGCCTCCCAGTTGTAGATCAGCTGTGCCTCCGCGACAAGCTCGCCGACCCGGCTGCCGACCATGTGGATGCCCACGACCGGACCCTCCTTCTGACGGACCAGCTTGACGAAGCCCGCCGTCTTGAGGATCTGGCTCTTGCCGTTGCCCGCTAGGTCGTAGGTCAAGGTCTCGACGCCGTCGTCGCCGTACCGCTCCTTGGCCTTCGCCTCCGTGATGCCGACCGAGGCAACCTCGGGCTCGGAGTAGGTGACCCGGGGCACGCCGTCGTAGTCGATCGGCGCCGGGCTGAGGCCGCCGAGCCGTTCCGCGACGAGGATGCCCTCGGCGAAGCCCACGTGTGCGAGCTGCAGTGTCGGGATGAGATCGCCCACGGCGGAGATGGTGGCGATGTTGGTCTGGCACAGGGCGTCGACCTTGACGAAGCCGCGCTCCATCTCGACGCCGACCGCCTCGTAGCCGAGCTCCTGCGAGACGGGGCCGCGGCCGACGGCGACGAGCATCAGGTCGGCCTCGATCTGCTTGCCGTTCTCGAGGGAGACCCGGACCCCGCCCTCGGTCTTCTCGACGCCGGAGAACTTCGAGCCGAGCTCATACCGGATGCCGCGCTTGCGGAAGGCGCGCTCGAGCTGCTTGGAGGCCTGCTCGTCCTCGAGCGGCACCAGGTGCGGCAGCGCCTCGACGATGCTCACCTCAGCCCCGAAGGACTTCCACACGCTCGCGAACTCGCATCCGATGACCCCGCCGCCGAGCACGACGACCGATTCGGGGACCCGGTCGAGCAGCAGGGCGTGGTCGCTGCTGATGACCCGGTCACCGTCGATGGCGAGGCCAGGCAGGCTCTTGGGAACCGAGCCGGTGGCCAGCACGATGTGCCGTCCCTCGACGCGCTGCCCGTCGACCTCGACGGTGGTGGGGCCGACCAGGCGGCCGATCCCCTCGACGTGGGTGATCTTGCGACTCTTGATCAGACCGGTCAGGCCCTTGTACAGCCGCGAGACCACACCGTCCTTGTAGGCGTTGACGGCCGGCATGTCGATGCCCTCGAAGGTCGAGCGGACGCCGAACTGCGCGCTCTCCCGCGACGACTCGGCCACCTCGGCCGCGTGCAGCAACGCCTTGGTGGGGATGCAGCCCTGGTGCAGGCAGGTGCCGCCGAGCTTGCCCTTCTCGACCAGCGCGACGTTCATTCCGAGCTGGGCCGCGCGCAACGCGCACGCGTAACCGCCGCTGCCCCCTCCGAGGATGACGACGTCGAAGACGGTGCCAGCGGTCTCCGCCACGGCCTGCTCCTTCTGCCTCTGCGCTCGTGGGACGTGCTCATCCTGTCACCGCTGCGCAATCTCGGCGCAATGGGGGCCGGGCGATGATCGCTGTTGCTGCTGTGCAACAGGGACGTGCCCTACCGTGGTCCTGACAACGACATGTCGGCGCATCGGAGGCTCCCGCGAGTCGCCGGTGCATTTCGTCAGGAGGACGTGGGTGCCGCTGTTCCGCAGGCGTCAGCGCCGCGGTCAGGTCCGCGTGGCCGACTCCGGGGACCTCGACCACCTGAAGTCGTTCGCGGCCAGCCACACCGGCGTCGAGGCCTTCGTCGAGCCCCCGACCGCGGTGTCGACCACGACGGTCGTCTTCGTCGCGAACACCGGGGAGTGGACGCGCCGGCGGGTACGCGACGCCCGCGCGGCCCATGAGCTGGCCAACAAGCTCGGCATCCCGTCCTACGACGCGGCGGTCGTGGGCTATCCGCAGCGGATGCGTGACTGGAACCAGCGCAAGCGGGCCGGCGGCGACGACCAGACGGCCTCCGGCGGATCGCCCGGCTGAGGGCGGCTGGCCTCGCGGCTTGGGCGTGCGCTCGGCTCAGAAGGTCCCGTCGGCGACGTCCTGCGCCAGCAGCACCAGGGTCCGTACGGCGGCGCCAGTGCCGCCCTTCGGGGTGTAGCCGTGGGCCGCCGAGTCGTTCCAGGCGGGTCCCGCGATATCCAGGTGGACCCACTTGAGGCCCTCGCCGACGAAGTCGCGCAGGAACAGCCCGGCCACCAGCATGCCGCCGTACTTGTCCCCCATGTTCGCGATGTCGGCGATCTGTGAGTCCATCGAGGGGCGCAGCTCGTCGGGCAGCGGCATCGGCCACATCTGCTCGCCGGACCGGTTCGCCGCGTCGTGAACGGCGCTCCGCACGTCGTCGTCGTTGGCCATGATCGCTGCTGTGCGCGAGCCCAGGGCGACGAGCTGCGCCCCGGTCAGCGTCGCGACGTCGACCATCAGGTCGGGCTTGTCCTCGCTCGCGCGCACGATCACGTCGGCCAGCACCAGCCGCCCCTCGGCGTCGGTGTTGAGCACCTCGACGGTCTTGCCGCCGTAGATGCGCAGCACGTCTGACGGGCGCTGTGCCGTGCCCGAGGGCATGTTCTCGGCCATCGGCGCCCAAGCGGTCACGTTGACGTCCAGACCAAGCCGCGCGATGGCCGTGACGGCGGCGATGACAGCTGCCGCGCCGCCCATGTCCGCCTTCATCCACTCCATGGCGGTCGGGGGCTTGAGCGACAAGCCGCCCGAGTCGAACGTGATGCCCTTGCCGATCAGTGCCAGATGACGCTTGCCGCGGCCGGACCGGTAGGTGAGCTTCACAAGCCGCGGCGGACGGGAGGACCCCTGACCGACGCCGAGGATCCCGCCGTAACCGCCCTTCTTCAGCGCCTTCTCGTCGAGCACCTCGACCGAGAGACCGGCCGCCTTCGCGGCAGTGACCGCCTCGTCGGCGAACACTGCGGGCGGCAGGTCCGAGGGCGGCGTGTTGACGAGGTCGCGCGCCAGGTGCACCGCCGAGGCGATGACGTGAGCTCGCTCCATGGCCTTCTTCACGTTGCGGTCGCGCGCGCTCGACGTCACCAACGTGAAGGCGTCGACCGGACTCTTCTGCTCGGCCTTCGAGGCGACACGGTAGGCCTGGTAGTCGTAGGCACCCAGCAGCGCGCCTTCGGCGACAGCGCTCACGGACTGAGGAGTGTCGGTGGGCAGGGCGAGACCCACCTTGGCGGTCCCCGCCAGCGCCCGGCTGACCGCTCCGGCAGCACGCCGCAGCGTCTCGGCGTCGTACGCCGCGTCCTTGCCCTCGGGGGCCGACCCGAGTCCGACCGCCACCACCATCGGGGCGGTCACCGCGCCGAACGAGGGCACCTTGACGACCTCGTTCTTCTTGCCGGTGCCGCCGAGGGTCGCGACGGTGCTCGCCAGCCTGCCCTTGAAGGCCTTGTCGACCTCATCGGCGCCGGCCGCCAGGACGACGCCCTTCGGCCCCTTGGTCACACCGACGACCAGAGCGTCCACCTTCAGACCGGACGGCTTGGCATTGCTCAGGTTCACTGTGGACACTCGGGACCTCTGCTCATCTGGCGGTCGTGTCGGATCCCAGCGATGCTAGCGTCCGCGCCTGTGACCAGTCTTCGCCGATCCCCGCTGCACGAACGCCACGTTGCCCTCGGCGCCAAGATGGCCGACTTCGGTGGGTGGGAGATGCCCATCGAGTACCAGGCCTCTGACCGCTACGGCGGCGGCGTGGTCAAGGAGCACACCGCGGTGCGCGAGGCCGTCGGTGTCTTCGATGTCAGCCACCTCGGCAAGGCCGACGTGCGCGGACCCGGTGCGGCCGACTTCGTCAACGCCGCTCTGACCAACGACCTCCGACGCATCGGCGCGGGGAAGGCGCAGTACACCTTGTGCTGCGACGACGAGTCCGGCGGGGTCGTCGACGACCTGATCGCCTACTACCGCAGCGACGACGAGGTGTTCCTCATCCCCAACGCGGCGAACACCGCGGAGGTCGTACGACGCCTGCAGGCCGCGGCTCCCGAGGGCGTCGAGGTGCGGGACCTGCACGAGAGCTTCGGCATCCTTGCCGTCCAGGGCCCCCGAGCTGATGACGTGCTCGAGGCGTTGGAGCTGCCCACGGGCAAGAACGGCCTGGAGTACATGGCGTTCGTCGAAGCCTCGTGGGAAGGCAGGTCGGTCATCGTGTGCCGCACCGGCTACACCGGTGAGCGCGGCTACGAGCTGCTGCCACGGTGGGACGACGCTCCGGCCCTGTGGGACGCCGTCCTTGCCGCCGGTGAGTCGTCGGGGATCCGACCGGCCGGGCTGGGTGCTCGAGACACCTTGCGCACCGAGATGGGGTACCCGTTGCACGGCCAGGACCTGTCCCTGGACATCACCCCGGTGCAGGCGCGGGTCGGTTGGGCCGTCGGCTGGAAGAAGCCGGCGTTCTGGGGACGCGATGTCCTCGTCGCCGAGAAGGAGGCCGGTGCGCGCCGGCTGCTGTGGGGACTCGAGGGGCTCGAGCGAGCCATTCCGCGCTCGCACATGGCGGTCGCCTCGTCCTCGGGCGAGGCGGTGGGTGAGGTCACCAGCGGAACCTTCTCGCCCACCCGGAAGATCGGCATCGCGCTGGCGCTGCTCGATCGGTCCGTGTCCGAGGGTGACGAGGTCCAGGTCGACGTGCGTGGCAGGCCCGCACGCTTTCGCGTCGTACGGCCGCCGTTCGTCGCGGCCTCCACGTCGGACTGAGAGCTAGAGCTCGACCTCGCCGGTCACGCAGGTAAGGGTGGCGCCACCCACCCAGATGACGCCGTCATCGTCGACGGTGACGTGCACCCGGCCCCGGCGTCCGAGCGCGGTGCCCTGGCTCGCGATGTACGGCGCGCGGGCCCGGCCGGTGCGCAGCAACCAGTCGGCCAGCGATGCGTTGAGGCTTCCCGTCACGGGGTCCTCGACGGTGGCGCCGTCCTTGGGGAAGAAGGCGCGCACCTCGAACGCCTGCGGTGCACCGGCCGGGTAGGGCCCGACAACACCCAGGAAGAGCTCGTGCGGTCGGGGCCGGATGTCGAGCACGGCGTCGGCGCTGGCCAGCAGCACGGCAACCCAGCCAGGTCCGTTGTCGACCCACTGCGCGTCCACGATGTCGGTGGGGGCGATGTCCAGGAGCGACGCGATGCGCTCGATCAGCTTGGGCTCGACCGGTCCTGATCGCACCAGCGGGGGAGCGGCGAACGCCAGCCCCTGGGGCGTCTGGCGCACGGGGATCAGTCCCGCCTGGCACTCCTGGATGATCACGTCGCGACCGGGTTCGGGAGTGTTCACCGAGAGCCACGCATGGCACGTGCCGAGTGTCGGATGCCCCGCGAAGGGCAGCTCGCTGACCGGTGTGAAGATCCGGACGCGGTAGTCCGCCTCGGCAACGGTGGGCGGGAGGACGAAGGTTGTCTCGGAGAGGTTCGTCCAGTGGGCGAACTGCTGCATCTGCTCACTGCTGAGGCTGCCTCCATCCAGCACCACGGCGACGGGGTTGCCGTCGTAGGGAGTCGTGGCGAAGACGTCGACCTGGCGGAAGGGGCGCAGCACGGGCTGAGTCTCCCACGCGACGCTGGGGGGACCGGTCCGCGTTCGTCCGCTCCCGGTGCTCACAATGGCCCGGTGAACCGTGCCCGCACCGGAGTCGACGCCGCGTTGGCGAGGTCACGCACGTACCTGAACCGGCTCACGCCGCTGCAGACCGTCGCCGTCGCGCAGCAGGGGGCATTGATCGTGGACACGCGCACCGAGCAGCAACGCCGCGAGCAGGGTGAGCTGCCCGGCGCGCTCGTCATCGACCGAACCGTGCTCGAGTGGCGGCTGGACCCCGAGAGTGGCGCGAGCATCCCGGAGGCGACGGACCACGACATCGAGGTCGTCGTCGTGTGCCGGCAGGGGTACAGCTCGAGCCTGGCCGCCGCGAGCCTGCGGTCGATCGGCCTGTGGCGAGCAACGGACATGGTGGGCGGCGTCGAGGCCTGGCTGGAGGCGGGACTGCCCGTCACGGACGGACCGGCCGACGTCCGACGCTGACTTCTGCCGTGTGCCCGCCGCTGCGCGGCTTCGCCTACTCCGTGAGCGGCTGCACCTCCGCCAGCAGCTTGGACGCCGCGCGTAACAGAGGCACGGCGAAGGTCGCGCCGACACCTTCCCCGACAGCGATGCGCAGGTCGAGCACCGGCTCCAGCGCGAGCCGGTCAAGCGCGAGGTCCATCGCCGGGTCGCCGGACCGGTGGCCGGCCAGCCACCAGTCGACCGAGCGGAAGGCGACGCGTTGCACCAGCAGCGCAGCCGCACCCGACACGACGCCGTCCAGCAGCACCGGGGTCTTCCGCGCCGAGCTCTGCAGCAGGATGCCCGCGCCGACAGCGAGGTCCGCACCCCCGGCTGCGGCCAGCAGGCCCACGTGGTCGCTCAACAGCGGGCGGGCGCGGCGCATGGCGTCGCGGATCGCTGCGGCCTTGCGCATCCAGGTCGCGTCGTCGATGCCGGACGCGCGGCCGATGACCCCGGAAGCGTCCGTGCGGGTCAGCAGCCCGATGAGTGCAGCGGCTGGTGTGGTCGAGCCCACCCCGACGTCGGCCAGCACGATGAGGTCGGTCCCGGCGTCGACCAGCTCGTCGGCGATGGTGATGCCCGACTGCACCGCCGCGGTGGCCTCGTCGCGGGTCAGTGCTGCCTCGACGCCGATGTTGCCGGTGGCGCGGCGCACCCGATGCGGATGCAGCGCCGCAGCTTCCGGCTCCCGGTCGAGGCCCACGTCGACAAGGTGCACGTTCACATCGGCAACCGCTGCGGCGACGTTTACCGGAGCACCGCCCGTGACGATGCGTTCGGCCAGCCGCACGCTCGCTCCGGGCGGCCAGGCCGACACGTTGGCTGCTGCGACACCGTGGTCGGCGGCCAGCACCACCAGCCGCACGTCACGCAACGGCCGCGGCGGTGAGACGCCCTGTACGCCCGCGAGCCAGACAGCGAGGTCACCGACCCGGCCGAGCCCGTCCGCCGGTCGCACGAGCGACCTCAGCTGCGCGCGCGCGTCGTGCCGTACGCCGTCGTCCGGACGCTCGACGCGCTCCGCGATCTTCGCCAGGTCGAGCTCGCTCACCAGGACTCCTCGTCATGCCCCGGGTGCCACTCGCCGAGAGGCAACACGTGGTTCACCTCACTGTCATCTCGGGATGCATTCAGCGGCCTAGCGTTGCTGCACCCAGTGACCATCGCCACCTTGAAGGACAGTTATATGGCACGTCAGTTGATCACCCGCATGGCGCGGCGCCTCGACCGCTGGACTCTCGAGGCGTTCAATCCCGTCGCCGTACGACGAAAGCGCTAGGCCCGTCGTCACAGCGCCGTAGTCGACGGTTTCCTAGCTGCTCGGCACTCAGACGCCCACATCGATCGGGATCGGTGGCGGTCCGTCGGCCAGCAACGTGACCAGGAGGGCGGCAAGATCGCGCGGCACCAGCTCGTCGGTCGTCGCCTGGAGGTCCACGACCGTCCACCATCGACAGGCCGTGAGGTCTTCCGTCTCTGTCTCGGTCATCGCTGCCCCGTCAGGCTCGAAATGGACGACACGGGCCATGAACCACCGCTCGCGCTGGTCCCACTGGATCCCGCGCCAGGTGAAGACATGCCGGCGACGCCAGACTTCTGGACCCAGTGCGACGTCCGCCAAGCCGGTCTCCTCGGTGACCTCGCGCACGGCCGCGGACTGCACGTCCTCACCCTCCTCGAGGCCGCCACCGGCGGGGAACCAGAACGCGCGTCCGGTGTCCGGTTCCTCGCCCCGGAACAGGAGGACTCGGTCGCGCTCGTCGAGCAGCAGCACTCGCACGGCGTGGCGTAGCCGGGGCGCGTCGCTCATCGCGCTCGACCCTAGCTGCACCGGCCAAGCCCGCGCGGACATCGCGACCACGCGGTTTGTCTCACCCGATGTGCCGCGGTCCGGTCACGTCGCTGTTCGGGCGTAGCCCTCGCCGGGTCCGTGGCCGGGCAGGGGTGCGGGCCGGGTGGTGACCAGCAGGCCGCTGAGCATGCGGGTGTCGACGGTGCCATCCGGTTGCAGGTGGGTGGTGACCAGCCCGCTGGTCTTGAGCTGGTGGTGGCGCCGGCAGCGGGGCGCGAGGTTCTCGACCTGGGTGGGGCCGCGCGGCCAGGGCTGGTCGTGGTCGAGGTCGCAGCGGCGGGCCGAGCGGGCGCAGTCCTGCGCGGTGCAGTGCGGGTTGCGGGCTCGGACGTGCTCGACGATCGCGCCGGTCGGGGTGTAGCGGTCGGTGCGCAGCGGCGGCTGGTCGGGCAGCGCGGCCCGCACCGCGGCGGTCAGGCTCTCGCGGGTCCAGCCGGACTCGGGCGGGGCCGGCAAGGGCACCACCTGGTGCAGGGTGCCGTTCGGGTCGGTGAGGAGCACGCAGGTGGTTGCGCCGCGGGCGAGCTCGGCGCGGGCGAGGTCGCGGGCGGTGTGCGGGTCCAGCGGGGCGGGGAAGCCCAGGCCGCGCAGCTCGCCGGGGTCGACGGCAGCCGGGCCGTCGCCGACGAGGGTGTCGGTGTGAAGCACCAGCCCGATCTCGCGCTCCCGCCGCAGGCTGTGGGCGGGGAGTGGGGCGCCGTCGCGGAGCCGGCGGAACACGTCGAGCAGGGCGTCGACGCGGCGCTGGTCCATCGTCAACGGCTGCCCGTGCGGATCCACGCTGGGCCAGGCCAGCGCGAGCGCGGTGATCACCTGGTCGGCGAGCTGGATGTCCACGTCG
>JAVEDJ010000397.1 GCA_030841025.1 Actinomycetota bacterium | reverse complement strand
TCGTACGCCGGGCGCAGCTACCCGCCCTCACCGACCTACGAGGTCGGCGTGGAGAAGATCCGCGAGTTCGCCGACGCGATCGGCGATCCCAACCCGGCCTACCGCGACCGTGCGGCTGCCCGGTCGCTGGGGCATCCCGACGTCATCGCACCGCCGACGTTCCCGTTCGTGCTGACCTTCCAGGCCTCCCGCGCCGTCATCGACGACCCGGACCTCGGCATCGACTACAGCAGGGTGGTGCACGGTGAGCAGCGCTTCACCTACAGCCGGCCGGTGCATGCCGGCGACGCCCTGACGGTCACCGTCACCATCGACTCCATCCGGTCTGCGGGCGGTCACCGCATGGTGACCTCCCGCAGCGACGTGCACACGACCGACGGCGAGCACGTGGTCACCGCGCTGTCCACGCTCGTGGTCCGAGGGGAGGGCTGATGTCCCGCTCGCCCGCCGGTGCTGTCCCGTCGTACGACGATGTCGAGGTCGGTCACGAGCTGCCCGCGCAGACGTTCCCCGTCCAGCGGCTCGACCTCGTGCGCTACGCCGGGGCCTCCGGTGACTTCAACGTCATCCACTGGAACGAGCGCAGCGCCAAGTCCGTCGGCCTGCCCGACGTCATCGCCCACGGCATGTTCACCATGGCCGCGGCGGTGCGCGTCGTGACCGACTGGGCCGGCGACCCGGGCGCGGTCGTCGACTACGGCGTGCGCTTCACCCGACCGGTCCCGGTCCCCGACGACGACATCGGCGCCACCGTCGAGGTCGCGGGCACCGTCGCCGCCAAGCTCGAGGACAAGCGGGTGCGTGTGGACCTCAAGGCCACCTGCAACGGCAGCACCGTGCTGGGCCGTGCCCAGGCGGTCGTCCAGCTGGCGTGAGGCCACCGCCTCCCGTCCGTGCGGCCGCCCGGGCCCGGCAGGAAGCCCGCGACCACGGCGACGACACGGCACGTGACCGGCTGACCGCGCAGATCCACGCCGCCGGCTGGCTCGTGTCCGACACCCCGGACGGCTACGCACTGGAGCCCCGCCGCTCGCGCGAGCTTGCCGCGATCCCTCTCGCGCAGCACACCACACTGCGCCTCGGCGGCCCCGCGCGGCGGCTCGCCGTGGCGCAGACCGAGGCCGACCTGGTCGATGTCCTGCGCGGCGCCGACGCGTCCGGTGAGCCGGTGCTGATCCTCGGCGGCGGCAGCAACATCGTCGTCGCCGACGAGGGCTTCGACGGCCTGGTCGTCCAGGTGGCGACCGACGGCGTCGAGCGCTCCGACGCGCGGGTGACCGTTGCGGCGGGGGAGCCGTGGGACGGCGTGGTCGAGCAGGTGGTCGCCGAGGGACTCGTCGGCGTCGAGGCCCTGGCAGGCATTCCCGGTCTCGTCGGAGCCACCCCCATCCAGAACGTCGGCGCCTACGGACAGGAGGTCGCGCAGACGATCGCCTCGGTGCGGGTCCTCGACCGGCGCACCGGCGAGGTCGGCACCATGTCGGCCGACGCGTGCCGCTTCACCTACCGCCACAGCGCCTTCAAGGGCGGCCACGACCACGTCGTACTCGCCGTGACATTCGACCTGCACGAGGCACCGGCGGGCGGGGCCGTGCGCTACCCCGCGCTGGCTGCCCATCTCGGGGTCGAGGTCGGCGCCACGGTGCCCGCGGCCGAGGTGCGTGCGGCGGTGCTCGACCTGCGGCGCGCCAAGGGCATGGTGCTCGACGCCGCTGACCACGACACGTGGAGCGTGGGGTCGTTCTTCACCAACCCGATCCTGGGCGCCGACGAGGTCGCGGGCCTTCCCGCGGCCGCGCCGCGCTGGCCCGAGCGCGACGGGCAGGTGAAGGTCTCGGCGGCCTGGCTGATCGAGCAGGCCGGGTTCGCCAAGGGGTACGGCGCCGGGCCGGCGCAGGTCTCCGGCAAGCACACGCTGGCGCTGACCAACCGGGGGAGCGCGACGACCGCCGACCTGCTGGCCCTGGCGCGTGAGATCCGGGACGGCGTCCGGGACCGCTTCGGAGTCACGCTGGTCCAGGAGCCGGTGCTGGTCGGCGTCACGCTCTAGCCGGATCCCTCCCGCCATCGGCAGCGTCGGCTGGGTCGGCCGGGTCGGCGGCCAGCCATGCATCGATGCCGGTGAGCAGCCGCTCGCGCAGCGGCTCGGGAGCCATCGAACCGCGCACTGAGCCTCTGGCGAGGTCGGCGATCGCCGCGTCCGACATGCCGAGGTCATGGCGCGCGAGCTCGTACTGCTCAACGAGCCGTGAGCCGAACAGCAACGGGTCATCGGCACCGAGCGCCACCGACACCCCGGCCGCACGCAGGGCCGCAACCGGGACCTGCTCCGGGTGGTCGAACACCCCGAGGCGCAGGTTGGAGGTCGGGCAGACCTCGAGAGTCGTCCCGGCCTCGGCCAGCCGGTCCACGAGGGCAGGGTCCTCGATCGAACGCACACCGTGACCGATCCGTGCCGCGCCGAGGGCATCGAGGCAGGCGGCGACGCTGCCCGGCCCGGCCAGCTCCCCACCGTGCGGTACGCCGATGAGCCCGGCCCGGGCGGCGATGCGGAAGGCCGGCGCGAAGTCCTCGGCCCGGCCGCGGCGCTCGTCGTTGGACAGGCCGAACCCAACGACCCCGGCGCCGGCGTGCTGGGCGGCGATCCGGGCCAGGATCCGGGCGTCGAGCGGGTGCCTGGTGCGGTTGGCCGCGACCACCACACCGACACCTACCCCCGTCCTTTCGCTGGCGTCGCGGGCGGCGTCGAGGATCAGCTCCATCGTCGGCGTCAGCCCGCCGAGCCGGGGGGCGTAGGACGTGGGGTCGACCTGGATCTCGAGCCATCCGGAGCCCTCGGCAGCCTCGTCCTCGGCGGCCTCGCGCAGCAGCCGGCGCACATCGGCCTCGGTCCGCACCACAGCGCGCGCGACGTCGTACAGCCGCTGGAAGCGGAACCACCCGCGCTCGTCGGTGGCCCGCAGGTCGGGCGTGGCGCCGCTGCGCAGCGAGTCGGGCAGCCGTACGCCGTGCTCCAGGGCCAGCTCGCGCATCGTCGAAGGCCGCAACGACCCGGTGAAGTGCAGGTGCAGGTGCGCCTTGGGCAGCGCCCGGAGATCTCTGTTCAGCGGGCCTCGGCCACCAGCTTGTGGAACCGCGAGACGCCCTCGGCCAGGTCGTCGTCGCCCAGGGCGTAGGACAGCCGGACGTAGCCCGGCGTGCCGAACGCCTCTCCCGGCACCATCGCGACCTCGGCCTGCTCGAGGACGAGCGCACAGAGCTCGGCGCTCGACTGCGGCCGCTCGCCGCGGATGTCCTTGCCCAGCACGCCCGCCACCGAGGGATAGCAGTAGAAGGCGCCCTGTGGCTCGGCGCACGTGACGCCGGGGATCTCACGCAGCATGCGGACCATGGTCTGCCGGCGGCGGTCGAAGGCCTCGCGCATCATCTCGACCGCCGACAGGTCGCCGGTCAGCGCGGCGATGGCGGCTCGCTGGCTGACATTGCCGACGTTGGACGTGGCGTGGGACTGCAGGTTGGTCGCGGCCTTGACCACGTCGGGGGGGCCGAGCAGCCAGCCGACCCGCCAGCCGGTCATGGCGTAGGTCTTGGCCACGCCGTTGACGACGATGCAGCGCTCGGCCAGATCCGGCACCAGCGTCGGCACCGACGCGAACCGCGCGTCGCCGTAGACCAGGTGCTCGTAGATCTCGTCAGTGATCACCCACAGGCCCCGCTCGAGCGCCCAGCGGCCGATCGCCTCGACCTGTTCGGGGGAGTAGACCCCGCCGGTCGGGTTGGACGGGGACACGAACGTCAGGACCTTCGTCCGCGGGGTGCGGGCGGCCTCCAGCTGCTCGATGGTGGCCAGGAAACCGGTGCTCTCGTCGGTCTGCACCTCGACGGGCCTGCCGCCGGCCAGCCGGATCGACTCGGGGTAGGTCGTCCAGTACGGCGCCGGCAGGATCACCTCGTCGCCGGGGTCGAGGATCGTGGCGTAGGCGTTGTACAGCGCCTGCTTGCCGCCGTTGGTGACCAGCACCTGGGCCGGGGAGACCTGGTAGCCCGAGTCGCGCGCGGTCTTGTCGGCGATCGCCTCGCGCAGCTCGGGCAGCCCCGGCGTGGGCGTGTAGCGGTGGTTGCGCGGGTCGCGGCAGGCGGCAGCCGCGGCCTCGACGATGTAGTCAGGGGTCGGGAAGTCGGGCTCGCCGGCACCGAAGCCGATCACCGGACGGCCGGAGGCCTTGAGGGCCTTGGCCTTGGCATCGACGGCCAGCGTGGCAGACTCGGTGATGGACGCGATCCGGTGCGACAAGCGCGAGGTAGCCGGGCCAGCGGACGACGAGGACGCTCTCATGGCCCAATCGTCGCAGACGGGTCCGGCTCGGCTCAGTTCGACCTCGTCGTCCACTCTCACGTAGACTCCACGCCTTGGTGGCCTGTTCGCCGCTGCGCCAGCGCGCCCGCAAACGGGTCTCACGCTGGTTCGGCGACGAGTCCGGACGCCACCAAGGGTCGTAGCTCAATTGGTAGAGTCCCGGTCTCCAAAACCGGTGGTTGGGGGTTCGAGTCCCTCCGGCCCTGCAAGGCGCCGCCCAGCGCGGGGCACCGCACAACCGACTGGTGAGGATCTCGTGACAGAGACGCGCGCGACTCCGACCCCTGCACGGGGCCAGGAGCCCAAGAAGCCGCTGCCTGCCCGGATCTCGCTGTTCTACCGGCAGGTGATCGCCGAGCTGCGCAAGGTCATCTGGCCGACGCGCAAGGAGCTGGTCACCTACACGACGGTCGTCATCGTCTTCGTGCTGGTCGTCATCGCCTACGTCACTGCGCTGGACTTCGGCTTCAGCAAGCTGGTCCTCGCCGTCTTCGGCTAGCCGTCCGCTCTCGCCCCATCCCGCACCACGAACCAGGAAGTAGCCCGCACCGTGTCCGAGACCAACAGCCAGGTCGACCCTCAGCAGGAGGTCGACCCGCTGGTTCCCGAGCCATCGGCCGACGACGTAGCACGCGTCGACGAGGCGTCAGCCGCCGCCGAGCCGCCCGTGGCGGATGCGGGTCCGGCCGACGATGACGCTGCGCCGACCGAGGCTGCTGCCGACCCCACGGATGCTGCCGCCGAGCCCACCGACGACGCCGAGCCCGCCGACGCGGCTCCGGCCGCCGACGAGCCGGCAGAAGCCGAGGACCCGGTCGCCGACTTGCGCGAAGCGCTGCGTCGGGCACCCGGCGACTGGTACGTCGTGCACTCCTACGCCGGCTACGAGAACCGGGTGAAGACCAACCTGGAGACGCGTACAAGCTCGCTGAACATGGAGGACTTCATCTTCCAGGTCGAGGTGCCCACCCGCGAAGAGACGGTCATCAAGAACGGTCAGCGCAAGCAGGTGAAGGCCAACCTGCTGCCCGGCTACGTGCTGGTGCGCATGGAGCTCAGCGACGAGTCGTGGTCGGCGGTCCGCAACACGCCCGGCGTCACCGGCTTCGTCGGGCACACCCACCGGCCGTCCCCTCTCTCGATCGACGAGGTCATGCAGTTCCTCGCCCCCGAGGAGGAGAAGAAGGAGAAGGTCGTCGAGACCAAGGCCGCCGACTTCGAGGTCGGCGAGTCGGTCACGGTCATGGACGGCCCGTTCGCCACCCTCCCTGCATCGATCAACGAGATCCACGCCGACTCGCAGAAGCTCAAGGTGCTGGTGTCGATCTTCGGCCGCGAGACACCGGTCGAGCTGTCGTTCAGCCAGGTGCAGAAGATCTGACACGTACGACGCGCGCCCCCGGGCGTGTGCCGACGTGCAGCCAGCCAGCAGCAACGTAGAAGAGGAACAGCAATGCCCCCCAAGAAGAAGCTCGCAGCCGTCATCAAGCTGCAGATCAAGGCCGGTGCGGCCACGCCCGCCCCGCCCGTCGGCCCAGCGCTGGGCCAGCACGGCGTCAACATCATGGAGTTCTGCAAGGCCTACAACGCCGCGACCGAGTCGCAGCGCGGTCAGGTCGTGCCCGTGGAGATCTCGGTCTACGAGGACCGCACCTTCACGTTCATCACCAAGACGCCCCCGGCAGCCCGGCTCATCCTGGCCGCCGCCGGCATCGAGAAGGGCTCCGGCGAGCCGCACAAGACGAAGGTCGCCCGGCTCACGCGCG
>JAVEDJ010000395.1 GCA_030841025.1 Actinomycetota bacterium | reverse complement strand
GTGCGAGTTCTGGTGGGCCGCAGAAGTCCGTGACAGCGGCCGTACCAGAACCTCGATGGCTGACCGGTTGGACCGGGCTCCGATGTCGAGGTGAGGTGGCGCCAAGAGTTGGGGCGGATCCGCGGGGGCCGTCATCCGGATGCTCCTGTCCTAGGGCTGGGGTCCTGTGCTTCGCGTTGTCTCCGGCTGTGGCCGGGAAGCGTGCCGGGCCGGTGGTCTCGCGACGGTGGGTCTGACGGAGCGGGTGAAGATGTCCGAGACCCTGGTGTCGTCGGCGAGGAGGCCGAGGCGCAGCAGGGAGGGGAGGGTCACCTGCCGTTCGACCTGGGTGAGCTTCCGGCGGACGTCCTCGCCGCGGTGGATCCGGCGGAGGAGTCGTGCCTGGTTGACATCCAGGGTCGGGTGGTCCATGGACGGGGCACAGTCGTCGTGGCGTGGTGCGAGCCACACGTGGCGCCCGTACCTAGCGACGGCGATGCCGGCCCGGGCGAGGTGCGCGGTGAGGGTCTCGAGCCCGGCCGCGACGGTGTCGAGGTCGCTGTTGTGGCTCGGACCAAGGCGCAGGTGGAGACTCGCCGGGGTCCGGCTGCTGACAGCAGCGTGCCGAGGGTCGTCGCGAGCTCGGTGGGCTGGTCGATGCGTTGAGGGCTGCTGGTGAGCAGGTCTGCGGTAGGCACGCCCAGGGCGGTGGCGATGTTCCCGAGTACGCGCAGCGGCAGGTCGCGCATGTCGGCGCCGCGCTCGAGCCGGGTGATGGTCAAGGGATCGACGCCGGCGGCAGCGGCGAGCTTGCGTTGGCTGAGGCCGCGGTCGGTGCGCAGGTGGCGGAGACGTCTGTGGTCGATCACGGGAGCTCCGTCACCGTGATTCCGAGGGCTCGCAGGCTGGCGCCGGTGCGGTTGCGGGTGCGCTCGGCGCGGCGGCCATGAACGTGGACGCCGAGATCGATGGCAGCGTCCGTGAGGACCTTGGCGAGGGCCTTAGGCATATGCGGAAGGAGCGGGTCGTTTGCAGTCGCTCCAGCACCGTGCCGCAGGTGGAGCTGTGCCCGGACGGCTCGTGCGGCGGCGTCTCCGAGTCGTTCGCGCCTGCAACCGATGCGGATGTTCGTCCCGTCGGGGGCGGCGTTGGAGATGGGGATGGCGGCGATGTCAGCGACACCGTGCCGGCGCGGGTGAGTGCGATGGTGATGGGCCGGTAGGGCTGCCTGTAGGCGATGACGACCCGATCCATTTCGACTGACGTCATGCGTGGCCGCTCTTCGCTGTTCAGGACCCGCGGCAGGTCGATCTGGACGAACAGGTCGTGGTGCCAGGCGGCGACCTGGATCGCTCGGAGGCCGATGGTGAGCTCCGGGTCGGTGGGCGCGGCGTTGACGAGGACGTGCACCAGGTCCGCGACAGTGTCCGGCGCGGCAGCGGCGTCTCGCAGGGCGCGGGTGCCTCTGTCGAGGGCGGCCTGGAAGTGAGCGTCCACGCGCGCGGCGTCGTCGGCGGGGAGTCGTTCGTGACAGGCCGCCCGGAAGGTGACGAAGTCGTTCGGCGGCACGGTGGGCAGCGGTTCCGCGACAACAAGATGTTCGGGCTGCGCGGCTTGGGGCGGCGGGACCTCGTGACGTCCTGCCGGTGCGGCGCCTCTGCGTCCGAGAGACCGGACGAAGGCATCGCTGCGCGGCGGCCGGTGGAGCAGCCACAGCGTGACCTCGGCGGTGTTCGTCAGTTCGATCAGCGTGGTCAGGATGATCGGGTGCAGCCGTTGAGCTTCGGTGACGACGAGGTGTTCGGCGCCATATGCGGCAGCCAGGCGATGGCGTGGTGGACGTCTTCGCTCTCGTTGCGGCCTTTGCCGGCGAGGTCGCGACGTTTGCCGAGTGCGGCGAGGATGTCGCCGGCAAGCACGTGGATCCGACGCAGGCCGCTGCGGACCTCGACCCAGACCGGCGAGCCGGGTGCCGACGAGTCGGACGGCGCGGTGAGTCGTGCTGTGGTGAGGTCGACGTGGTGGACGGGCATCAGCGGGGCTTCCTGGTGCGGGGCAGCCGGGCGAGGACGGCTTTGGCGAAGGTGCGGGTGAGGACTGGGCTATCGCCGCCCTGGGCGACGACTTCGTCGCGCCGTGCGATCGCGTGCTGGAGGAACCGAGTCCAGCGGCCGAGGTTTGCGTGACAGACCCGAGAGTCGTGCAGAACCAGTCAGGCCGGAGGAATCGGCCGGCCGGCAATCTGGCGGGCGATGTCGCGCAGCTTGACGTTGCTGCGCATGGACGCCGAGACGAGCATGTCGAACGCCTGGTCGCTGGTGAGCTTGCTCTGGGCGCGGAGGATGCCGATGGCTTCACCGATCACCTGACGCGAAGCGATCGCGCCGCGCAGGTTGGCCTGCTGGCGGGCCGCGCTGACCACCAGGCCGCCCAGCGAGCAGAACAGGGTGGCTAGCAGCTGGTCCGTGGCGCTGAATCCGTCCAGGGACAGCGAGTACAGCCCGATGCCCCCGAGCGTGACGGCCGGGGCGCCGCCCGCGGCGAGGCGGCAGCAGAACATGCTGTGGACAGCGAGCTCGTCCACGAGGCGTTCGCACGAGCGCCCCCACCGACCGGCTGCCTCCATGTCCGGGAGGTAGACCCACCGTCCCCGCATCGCCGAGTCGAGGCAGGGCCCCTCACCTTCCTGGAACTGGATCTGGTCCGCACGCCCGGCGAGGGAACCGGCAACGCCGTGGCTGACCGGACCGGTGGCATCAAGGGTGCAGATGCTGGCCCCGTCACATCCGGCGAACGCCACGACGGCTGCGTCCGCCATCCGTGCGTACGCGTCGGCGTCGTCCTCACCCGACAGGTGAACTCGGTCCGCCATCCGCCCGAACGCGTCGACCAGCGGCTGTGCAGGATGTGTCGGAAAGGACGCAGACATCGCGACGCCGTTCTGTTCGGGAGGCGTCGGCGGATGAACAGGCGGGTTGTTTCACCCAGCACCCGTAGGCGCCTACGGGTGCGGTCAAGCCTACTCTCATCGGGGTGGGCGGACATTCCCTTGGTGGCCGGATCGCCGTGGCCCGGCCTGTCGTTCAGCCCCGAGGTCAACGAGGGCCGTGAAGCGCGCGGTCTACTCCGGTTGCTGGAGCAGTGTCGACTCCGGGTCGCCCTGGGGTGGTCCGCGCTGAGTGCAACAGAGAGCCCGATGTGGGGCGAGGCCTGGGCCTGCTCGTGAGACCAAAGGGCTTGAGTGCCGCGTCGGCCGCGCGGACTGCGTCCTCGTACGGGCGGTCTGAGCTACGGGCCTGCCTCGGCCGTTCAATCCGCGTGCCGTCTCTGCGACCAGCGGTTGAGCGCCAGGGCGGCGACCAACAGAAACATCACGCCGGTGTTGACCACGAGCTCTGCCAGCCCGAACCTGTCCTGTGCCGGCGAACCGGGGATTGCCAGCCGCACCACGATGGACAGGATGTGCCGCACCACCGCGATGATCGCCACGACGATGAACGGCTCGAGCTGCAATCGCCCACCTTGCAGATGCGCCAGAACTGTCACGAAGATCTCCAGGATGATGAGCACGAGCAGCAGCTCCTCGAGCACGACGATGGATCGTTCGGGCCAGGTGCCGGCGCCGCCGAGGAACCCGCTGATGGTGCGGGCGAGCACGACGCCACTGAGGGCCAGCAGGGCCACAGCGACTACGTAGAGCAGCGCGTACTCGGCGTACGCGAGCATCCCGAGCGCAGCCGCATCCGCTCGCCGGCGGCTGCCCAGCCTGGGGTCCGCGGCCGTCTCCGGCGACCGCGGTCCCGCCCGTGAGGGGTCGGAGTGGAAGGACTCTTCCCAGGACGGTGATCGGGCAGGTGTCATCTAGCTCCGCGTGCCGGTGCTGGGCCCAGAGGGGCCCTCGACGGGTCGGCGGGGGCGGACCACGGTTACCGGGCAGGCCGCGTGGAACACGCAGTGCAGACTCACCGAGCCGAGGAACATCTCCTCCAGGGCTCGACGGCCCTTGTTCCCGACGACGAGCAGGTCGGCGCGCTGAGAGATCTCGTCGAGGACCAAGGCCGGGCTGCCCTCCAGCACCTGCAACGTGAGGGGCACCCGCGGGTCCGAGCCGAGGACGGCGGTCACGGAGGATTCGAGCACCCGTCGCGCGTCAGCGCTGAAGTCGGTGGTCCACCCCGCCGGCGGAGGCATCCAGCCGAACACCTCCGGCGGCTCCCACGCGATGACCGCCTGCAGATCGGCGTCCGCCCGCTCCGCCTGTCGTGCCGCCCAGCTGAGGGCACGCTTGGACGGCTCCGAGCCGTCCACCCCCACCGCGATGAGCTCCCTCTCCACGCCCGCTGCGTCGTTCGGGTCGCTCATCAGATGCCTCGGTCCCTCGGCGGCCACCGGCCGCGACCAGCCCACTCATGGCGCGGGACAGTCTCCGCGCACCCGACGACGGCGCGCATCCCCGGAAACCCTGATTGTTGCTGCTCCCGTCGACCACCAGCTCAGGACGACTGAACTCCACAACCTCGGCATCGAGCCCGGCCCGGCGTACGGACCCCCGCGGACACGCTGCGCTCGCATCGGGTCCGCGAGCAGCTGTGGCAACGTTGCGGCGGCCGGCGAAGGTCGTGGAGGCCCGGACGGACGCCCGCACCTGCTCGGTCATGTGGCCAGGACGTCTCGATAGATGCGGGCGACCTTGCGGGCAAGTCGGGGCCACTCGTACCGTCGCGCTCGGACCTGACCGATGGCCGAGAGCTGGGCGGCGAGCTCTGGGTCGCGCAGTACCGCGTCCAGCGCTGCGGCGAGCGCCCGCACGTCGCCTGGCGGGACGAGCAGGCCGCTGTCGCGCAGCACCTCGGGGACACCCCCCACGTCGGAGGCGACGGCCGGCAGCCCCACGGCCAGGGCCTCAGTGAGCACGGATCCAAGCTCCTCGTAGGTCGAGGGCAGCACGAGGACGTCGAGTGACCGCAGGACAGCGGGAACGTCGTCGTGCGGGCAGAAGCCGCACAAGGCGACGCTGGTGTCTGGCGGCAGCGCGTCGATGGCGCGTTGCACCCGGACGATGTCGGGCCCGTCACCCACGACCACGAGGTGTGCCGGCGTCTGGAGCCTGCCGAATGCCTGGACTGCCAGGTGCGCACT
>JAVEDJ010000178.1 GCA_030841025.1 Actinomycetota bacterium | reverse complement strand
AGAGCCCGTTGACCACCTCGGACTGGTGCACCGACACCGAACCGAAGCTCGTGCCGAAGCTCCCGCCGGCGGCATTCACCTCGGGGGGCGGCGTGGCGCGGATGAGGTCGACCGCCAGGACGCCGCCAACGGCGGCCAGCAACCCGACCAGTGCGGCGAGTATCGGCACTCCCCATGCACGCGGCGTGGGCCGGGCTGAAGCGACGCGGCGCGTCGCTGCCGTCGCGGCAATGGTCATCGGGTCCCCCGGCTCTTGCTCATAGGTGTGCGAACGATGACCACCATGCCGAGTGGACCTGACGGATACCTCTCCCTCCTGGCGCCGGAGCAGGCATCACTGCCGGGCGATCCGCCAGGCGCCCGGCACCTCAGTCGTCTGCTCGAACGTCACCTTCGTGGGCGTGAGGTCGTCGGGGGTCACGAAGGTCACCCAGCCGCGCTGGCAGCCGGTCTTGGTCGAGGAGTTGTCGAACGTCGGCTGCGGAAACGCCTTGTGCAGCACCTTGGTGACCTGGGCGGTACGGCCATCGTCGTCACCGAGAACCCACGCGGGAAAGCCCAGCACGACCGGTTTGGACCGGCACGCCTCGACGTCGGCGCTGGCCCAGTGGCTCAAGGCCGCTCTCGGTCTGATGGCCGCTCGCGGCGCCACCTGGTCGCGTACGGCGAACACGGTGATCCGGACCGGCACCGACTCGGTGCCGGGACCGAAGGCGCTGGCAACCGTCACCTGCTGCGGAGTGCCGAGCGACACCTCCGGCGGCCGGCTGGCCTGCGGCGGCGGCGTGCTGGCCGCCGTGGGAGCCGGATCCGACGACTCGCAACCGCTGACTGCGGCCAGCGCCAGGGCGGCCGCGATCCACGGCAGGGCGAGTCGAGGCGGCCGACCCGGCCGCTGACGCGTCGATGACACCGTGACCCTCCCGTTCCGGGGCGCCTGCATGCGTTGTACGGACACGTTCGCGCCGTGCCCGATGGTGCCAGCAGGCAGTGACCGTGTCAGCCGGTCCCGCCAGGGAGCTCACCGTCCGGCGGATCGTGCGGAGCGTCGACTCGCTCTTCCGAGTCCTCGAGGATGGCTCGCGCCTGTTCCTCCGGCTCTTCGCTTCCCCCGGCCACCTTCTCCTCGGGCAGGAGTTGGCCGCGGGTGCGCACATCGTCCTCGGTTGGGCCGCTCTTGGAATCAGGCATGCCGCTCATCCTCCTCGATGTCTTCTAGGGCTGCCCGGGTGTACCTACCGAACCACGAGTTGCAGGAGCTGCAAGCCGCTGTCGTGGGTCTCGACCTCGTACAGGCCGGGGTCCTTGGCCGTGAACTGGATGGTGACGGGCTTTCCGGCCTGGGTCTTCTGCTCGATGTCGACGCCGTGCACGTGTACCTCGTCCGCCTTGTCCGTCGTGGCGACGATGCGCACCGTGTCGCCCTTCTTGACAGTCACCCGGTGGGTCGGTGGGACGACCTTGCCGTTCTTCACGGCCACCGTGATGGTGTCGGTCGGGGCAGTCGCGCTGGCTGAGGACGCCGAGGGACTAGCGGACATGCTCGTCGCTGAGGGAGTCGCAGCGGAAGAAGAGCCCGCGGAGCCGGAGGCGCCGGTGCTGCTGCCACCACAGCCGGCGAGCAGCAAGGCGGAGGTCACGGTCAGGGTGGCAAGTCGTGTGCGCATGGTGATCCTTCGTGTGTGTCGGGACTGCGGAGTGGCCAGGGACTTTCGCGCCGGCCTCACGGTCGGATTGCCGACCGCGCGCATGGACGTGGATCGGGCCATCAGGTCTTGCGCCGGCGAGCGCCGAGCAGGGCAACTGCCAGCGCGGCAGCGGCGAGGACAACAGCCACGCCGCCCAGCCAGCGGGCGGCGGCATCGCTGCCCGCCGCCGGTGACGTGGCCTTGGTGGCGGTGGTAGCAGCCACCGCCTGGGTCGCCACACCGCTGATGGACTTGGCTGGTACGACGGCGAGCGTCGGAGCCGCGTGCTCCGGCTCCTTTGCGCCCGCCTTGCGGACGTCAAGCCATTTCACGACCGTCCCGTCCGAGTAGGTCTGCGTCGCCGGCAGCGACAGGGTCGTCGCGCCTTTCGGGAACGGACCGACGGACAGCTCGAACTCGTCGAACTGCCCGGGCTTGATCCCGCCACCCTTGCCGGCGGTCCAGGTGACCGTGGCGACCGCCTTGGAGAGAGTGAAACCCCCACTCTCGACTGGCTTGGCCAGCTTGCGTTCGGTGGTGGTCACGGTCCAGCCGGCGTGCGGCTTGCTCGACACCCGCGCGAAGGGTGTGTCGGCCGGCAGCTTGATCTCGATCTTCGTCGTGCTCGCGGTGTCGGACTCGGTAGGCACACGCACCACGAGCTTTCCGAAGCCACCGGCGGAGGCGTCGGGTGAGGAGACCGTGACGTGTGCTGCCACCGGCAGGGCGGCGGTCAGCCCCAGGACGCTCGCGGCGACCAGGAGGGTGACGGCTCGCACAAAGGCGCGCCGAGACATGCGGAACATGGTGAGGGCCTTTCGGGCAGAGCGGACGTTGGCAGCAGACGACCGCGCGACCTCGACCCTGCATGCGCCGCAAACACGCTCGGGTGCGGGCGCGCGCGGCGGATCGGCCCGCGGCTCGAGGGCGCGCGGCAAGAGCGGTCAGGTCAGGCGGTGGGCCCGGCGGGGGGTCCGCGGTCGGGCAGCGCAGCCGCGAGCATCAGGGACCGCGGTGAGTGCGGGCGTTGCCCCGTGACGGGGAGCCTGCTTCGTGGGGGCACGGGCGGCGCACCGGCGAGCAGTGCGATGCGTAGCGGGCGCGCGAGGGCCCTCGCCGGCGCCCAGCACCATTGTTCGCCACGGCGAAGCAGCAAAGCTGTGATCAGGGCTGCGAGGACGTGCGCCGGCAGCATGCCCAGCGCACCGTGGTCGGCGGTGGCAGCCGCGGCCGCGTGATGGTGCGCGTGCTGGAAGCCGCCGACGGCAGTTGCTGCTGGATCGCCGCCGGTCCCGAACAGCACGTGAAGCACGGCCTCCGCGCCAAGCAACAGGCTAAGGAGCGGGCCGAGCGTCCACTGCCGGCCGCTCAGGGCGACGCCGATCAATGCCGCGCCGAGCGCCACGGCGGACAATGCGGCGGGCTCGGGGGCGCTGGCACCCCCCGCGGCGTGCCCGGCGAGCGCGACACCGACCGCGACAAGCCCGACCGTGCCGCCACGCGCCCAGCGGCCGGCTCCCGACGACAGCGCTGCTGCAACGGGCGCCGATGCCGGCGCGAAGACGACGCCACAGGAGGCGGACACATCATGAGGCTAGCGGCGCCAGTCCGCGCCGGATGCCGGATTCGTCAGGCGGACCTACGGTCCACCCTGACCTCGGGCGTGATGCATGAGTGGCAACCTGACCGGCCGCCGTCGTCGTACGCCGGTTCCGGGGTCTGCGCAAGCCGCCCGCGGTCCCGGCGAAAACTCCCGCCGAGGGGCCGGACGGAGGATACTGACCTTGCGCGCACCAACGTCCGTCGTTTGGTGAGGGAGGCAGTCTCGCGATGAAGCACCACATTCACGTCCCTGAGAAGCACCAGTCGGTGATGCCGACACCTTCGATCTTCCTGTCGCTCGGCATCCTCGCAGTGGTGCTCGCCGTGATCTTCGTGGCTGTCAGCCTGGCCGGCAACCCGTAGCCCGAGAGGAGTACCCGGCTCAGTTCCCCAGGTCGGCGAGTGCGGCGAGCACTCCCCGATGGAACGTCGGGTAGGCGTAGACCATCGTCCGGAGGGTCTTGACCGGCACCCTCGCGTGCACGGCGAGAGTGAGCATCGAGAGCACCTCGCCGCCCCAGGGGCCGCAGGACGTGGCGCCCACCAGCACGCCCCGATCAGAGTCCTCGACCAGTTTGATGAACCCGTCGTTGCCCGGGCCGTGGATCCAGCCACGCGTGGAGCTCGCCACCTGCGTCGTACCGACCCGCACCGAGAGGCCCTTGTCGCGCGCCGCCTGTTCCGTCAGTCCCACCGAGCCGACCTCGGGATCGGTGAACGTCACCCGCGACAGCCCCCGGTAGTCCGCCGGATGGTCGCGTCGGTCGAGGATGTCGGCAATAGCGATGCCGGCCTGGTACATCGCCATGTGCGTGAACGGCCCGACGCCGGTCACGTCGCCCACCGCCCATAGCCCGTCGCCGGCCCGCATCCACTCGTCCACCTCGATGGCCCGGGCGTTCGGGTCCAGGCCCACCGTGTCGACGCCGATCTCCGCCACCCGCGCCCGCCGCCCGACGCTGACCAGCAGCTCGGCCGCGCGCACCGACGTACCGTCGTCCAGGGACACGGTCACGTGCCCGTCGTCGCGCGCCACCCGGGTTGCCTTCGCACGCAGCCGCAGCTCGATGCCCTCGTCCGCCAGCACCTTCGCCACGATCTCGCTGGCCTCCGGCTCCTCGGGAGCCAGCACGCGATCGAGCGCCTCGATGACCGTCACCTGGGAACCGAACCGGCTGAACGCCTGCGCCAGCTCGAGCCCTACCGCGCCGCCGCCGAGGACCGCCAGCGACTCCGGGGCTTCGGTCGCGGCGATGGCCTCGCGGTTGGTCCACGGGCGCGCGTCCGCCAGCCCGTCCAGAGCAGGTACGACGGGGGCGGAGCCGGTCGCGATCACCACACCGCGGCTGGCCGTGAAGGTACGGTCGCCGACCTTGACGCGCCTCGGGCCGTCCAGGGTCGCGCTGCCCCGGACGAGGATCCCGCCCTTCTTCTCGAACCGCTCGGCCGCGACCGTGTCGTCCCAGTCGTCCGTGGCCTCGTCGCGGATCCGCCGCGCGACGATGCCGAGGTCCGGCTGGACCGTCGCCCTGCCGGAGACCTTGTCGATGCGACGCGCCTCGGCGAGCAGGTTTGCGCCCCGGATGATCATCTTGCTGGGGACGCAGCCCCAGTACGGGCATTCACCGCCCACGAGCTCCCGTTCCACGCCGACCACGGTGAGCCCCTCTTCGGCGAGTCGGCCGGCGACTTCCTCGCCGCCGGGACCCATGCCGATCACGACCACGTCCACCTGCTCGTCGGTTCGCGTCACCACCCCGTTGTACCCGATGGCTAGCGTGGGGACATGGCGGAGTCCTCGGGCGGGAACACCGAGCTGTGGCTGGTCCGTCACGGCGAGACCGAGTGGAGTGCGTCCGGACGACACACCAGCCGCACCGACGTACCCCTGACCGAGCGGGGGCGGGCGGCTGCGGTTGCGCTGAAGGAACGGCTGGCCGGGATCCCGTTCGCGCGGGTGCTGACCAGTCCGCTCGCCCGCGCCAGGGACACGTGTGCGCTGGCCGGTTTCGGCGACCGGGCCGAGGTGGTCGACGACCTGCGCGAGTGGGACTACGGCACCGACGAGGGCCTGACCACCGCGACGATCCGTGAGGAGCGGCCCGGGTGGTCGATCTGGACCGAGGGTCCGCGCGGCGGCGAGTCGGCGGCGGAGGTCGGCGCACGGGCGGACCGGGTCATCGCGCTCGTCCGGTCGTCGGAGGGACCGGTGATCGCGTTCTCGCACGGTCACCTGTCACGCGTGCTGGGCGCCCGGTGGATCGAGCTGCCCGTCGCGGAGGGTGCGCACCTGCGGCTGGACACGGCGGCGATCTCGATGCTGGGCTGGGAGCGGGAGACACCGGCGCTGCAGCTGTGGAACGACACCGGCCGGCTGCCACGCGACTGACTGGTCGCCTCAGTAGGCGAAACCGCGCCTCAGCAGGCCCCTACGCCTACTGAGGCACAGTCCCGCCTGCCAGACGTGGTCGAACTGCCTGGCGGCGCCCGGTCAGGGGCGGGTGCGGCCGCTGGACCGGACCTCCTTGTGGATGCGCTTCCACTTGGCGCGTTCCTCCGCTCGCAGCCGGGCGTCGTGGCGCATCGCCATCCACCGGGCCTCCCGCCCGAGCTTGACGTAGCTCTCCCACCGGCGCTCCGGCAGCTCACCCGACGCGAGCGCCGCAAGCACCGCGCAGTCGGGTTCGCTGCGGTGCTCGCAGTCGGCGAACCGGCACTGCCCGGCCAGCTGCTCGATGTCGGCGAACACGAGGTCGAGCGACTCGGACACGTCCGTGAGACCAACGCTGCGCAGCCCCGGCGTGTCGAGGATCAGTCCACCACCCGGCAGCAAGACGAGCTCGCGGTGCACCGTGGTGTGTCGCCCCTTGCCGTCACCCCGCAGGGCACGCGTGACCATCACGGTGTCCCCGGCCAGCGCGTTCGTCAGTGTCGACTTCCCGGCCCCGGACGGTCCGAGCAACCCAAGGGTCCGACCCGCGGCGACGTACGGCTGGAGATCAGCCAACCCCTCCCCCGTCGTGGCGCTCACCGCGAGCACCGTGACGCCGGGGGCCGCGGCAGCGACGTCATCGCGCAGGTGAGCGGCGTCCGGCACCAGGTCGGCCTTCGTGAGGACCACCAGCGGTGTCGAGCCGCTCTCCCACGCCAGCGCGAGGAAGCGCTCGATGCGGCCCAGGTCCGGCTCGGGATGCAGCCCCTCGGTGACGACGGCGTAGTCGACGTTGGCGGCGAGCACCTGACCGTGCGAAGTTCCGGGAGTCACGGAGGCACGGACGAAGGCGGTACGACGGGGCAGCACCGCCTCGGCGGTCACGCGGCCGTCACACCACTGGCGGATGACGACCCAGTCCCCGACGCACGGCGCGGCGACGGGGTCGGTGGCGCCGGCCTGCAGCAGCGCACCGGAGAAGGTCGCGCGCAGCGGGCCGTCCACGGCGAGCGCGTCGCACGCGCCACGATCGACGCGACTGACCCGGGCGGGCACCTGGTCGTCGTGGTCGTAGGCGGCAAAGGCGGAGACGAGCTGGTCGTCCCAACCAAGAGACGGGAGGTCGAGGTGGGTGGAGCGGGGGAAGTCGTTGTTCACCGAGGTGGCCCTTCGCCAGGCGGAGGCGCACGCAGCAGCTGCGGTCGAGCTGGGTTTCGCGGAGCTGAGACGGGTCAGCGGGCGCCGGGGACGCAGATGGGGGCAGCGCAGAAGGCGGTCATGACGCACCCTCCCTTCCCGGCGATCCCGGTCGCGGCCGCGCGCCGGACCTGATGCGGCTGACGCTAGTGACGGTCGGCGCTGGGGGCGAGCGGATTTTCCCCCGGGGACCGGTTCGGGGGCAGGTCGATCTCGCCGGTGTCCAGGCCGGGCCGCTTCATCCGACGGCGTCCGTTCGGCCCCGGCAGCTGCTGCTCGCGGACCTCCTGGCGGGCCTTCGCGACCTCGCGGCTCGGCCAGGCGTCCTCGATCGCGGCGTTGAGAGCGGCGCCGATGAGCACGGCGATGGAGAGCACATAGAGCCAGATCATCAGCACGATGGGTGCGGCGAGGGGGCCGTAGATCGAGGCACCGCCCACCGAGATGTCGATGACCCAGCGGACGACATAGCTGCCGAGGAACCAGATCGTGATGGCCAGCAGCGCTCCGGGCAGGTCGCGTCGCCACGGCGTACGGACGGGCGCGCTGATGTGGTAGAGCGACGTGAGGGAGAGCACGGAGAGCACCGAGGCGACCGGCCAGTACAGCGAGTTGAGAAAGTCGACCTGCTCGGGCAGCAGCTTTCCCAGCACCGTCGGACCGACGAGCACCAGGGGCACCACGATCGAACCGACCAGCACCGCGGCGGCGTACAGCGAGAACGACAGGATGCGGGTGCGGACGATGCCGCGCTTGCCGCCGAGCCCGTACATGATCGAGATGGTGTCGATGAACACATTCAGCGCGCGCGACCCCGACCACAGGGCGATGACGAAGCCGATGGACACGATGTCGAACCGGCCACCGGTGAAGACGTCGTTCAGGGTCTTCTTGATGACGTCGTTCACGACATCGGAGGTCAGCACCTCGGCCGAGCCCCGGATGATGCGGTCGCGGACCTCGTCGACGACATCGGCACCGACCCAGTTGCCCAGGTAGCCGATCGACCCGACCAGCCCCAGGAGCAGCGGCGGGAGGGACAGCAGTGCGAAGAAGCCTGCCTCGGCGGCCAGGCCGGTCACCCGGTAGCGGAAGCAGATGGCGGTGGTCTGCTTGATCAGCCGCCAGAAGACCGTGCGGATCCGGGCGCGGGCGACCTTCCCGGCAGCGTCGGTCCGCACAATTGCCGAGGTCACAGCCCTACGGTAGGCCAAAGGCCGCGCCCAACCGGTGCGTGAGGACCGCAACAGGCCAAACCGTGCCGCAACAGGCACCGGGGCCTGCTGAGGCGAGGTTTCACCTACCGAACGTGGTCGAATCCGGGGGGAAAGTGGGCCGGGGGCGGAATCATCGGGAGGGCCACCGGGTTGTCGCCGGGTATGGCCGGGACAACCACGAGCGAGGCGCCGACGTACGCGGGCCCGGGCCGGGCGTTGTCCACCTTGTCAGGTGATATTGGGCCAACGTTTCAGATGCTGGCACCGCGTGGACGGGCCGCCGAGACTCCTGGCACGCTCACTTGCATGATCGCCACTGACGCGCACCTCGTTGCGCGGCTCCACGTCGACCTCGGTCACGTGTCGAGCGCGGTCTGTATGGCTGGCTGACCCGCCCCGTCCCACCCGACGGCGCGCGGTCCGCGCCGGTCACCCGCACTCACAGCGGTCTCCGTCGTACGCCGCACGCCCCACCCCGATGGAGAGCCACCCACCATGCCGTCCCCCGCGAGCCAGCAGGCCCGCACCCCGCGTAAGAACCCCACCCGCAAGGGCCAGGGTCAATGGGCGCTGGGCCACCTCGAGCCGCTGACGCCCAACGAGCGGTTCAAGAAGGACGACGACGGCCTCAACGTGCGGGCCCGCGTGGAGAACATCTACTCCAAGGCCGGTTTCGCCTCGATCGACCCGGCCGACCTGCGCGGTCGGCTGCGGTGGTGGGGCCTCTACACCCAGCGCAAGCCCGGCATCGACGGCGGCAAGACCGCGATCCTGGAGCCGCACGAGCTCGACGACGAGTACTTCATGCTGCGCGTGCGCATCGACGGAGGCCAGCTGTCGACCGAGCAGCTCAAGGTCGTCGCCGAGGTCGCACAGGAGTTCGCGCGGGACACCGCCGACGTCACGGACCGGCAGAACGTGCAGCTGCACTGGATCCGCATCGAGGACGTCCCGGAGATCTGGCGCCGCCTCGAGGCGGTCGGCCTGTCCACCACCGAGGCCTGCGGCGACACCCCCCGCGTCATCCTCGGCTCCCCCGTCTCCGGCATCGCCGCCGACGAGATCATCGACGGCACCCCGGCGATCGACGCGATCCAGGAGCGCTACATCGGGTCGAAGGAGTTCTCCAACCTTCCCCGCAAGTTCAAGACGGCCATCAGCGGCTCGCCCCTGCAGGACGTCGCGCACGAGGTCAACGACGTCTCCTTCATCGGGGTCCAGCACCCCGAGCACGGTCCCGGCTTCGATGTGTGGGTCGGCGGCGGCCTGTCGACCAACCCGATGCTCGCCCAGCGACTCGGCGTGTTCGCGACCATCGACGAGGTCCCCGACATCTGGGCCGGCGTCGTCGGCGTCTTCCGCGACTACGGCTACCGGCGGCTGCGCACCCGGGCGCGGATCAAGTTCCTGGTGGCCGACTGGGGCGTACAAGAGTTTCGCCGGGTGCTGGAAGAGGAGTACGTCGGTCGCAAGCTGACCGACGGTCCCGCGCCTGAGGTGCCCTACGGCCCGAGCGACCACATCGGAGTCCACCGGCAGCGCGACGGCCGCTACTACGTCGGTCTCGCCCCGACCGCGGGTCGCGTGTCCGGCACGATCCTGTCCCGGCTCGCCGAGATAGCCGAGGAGCACGGCTCCCAGCGCATCCGCACGACGCCGCACCAGAAGCTGCTGGTGCTCGACGTGCCGGCCGACAAGGTCGACTCGCTGGTCGCCGCCGCCGACGCTCTGGGGCTGCGCGCACGTCCCACGACGTTCCGCCGCAACACGATGGCCTGCACCGGTATCGAGTTCTGCAAGCTGGCCATCGTCGAGACCAAGGCCCGGGCGTCGAAGATCATCGACGAGCTCGAGCGTCGGCTGCCCGACTTCGACGAGCCGCTGAGCCTCAACGTCAACGGGTGCCCGAACTCCTGCGCCCGCGTCCAGGTCGCCGACATCGGCCTCAAGGGCCAGCTGGTGATGGACGAGGACGGCAACCAGGTCGAGGGCTTCCAGGTCCACCTCGGTGGCGGCCTGGGGCTGGACGCCGGCTTCGGCCGCAAGCTGCGCGGCCACAAGGTCACCGCGGACGACGTGCCCGACTACGTCGAGCGCGTCGTGCGCAACTTCGCCGACCAGCGCCACACCGGCGAGCGCTTCGCTCAATGGGTGACGCGTGCCGACGAGGAGGCGCTGCGATGAGCGAGCAGCGCGCCGTGCCGTTCTACTGCCCGTTCTGCGGCGACGAGGACCTGCGCCCTCACGAGGACCAGCACGGCGCCTGGCACTGCCGATCCTGCGCCCGGGTGTTCTCCCTCAAGCTGGTGGGCCTGCAGCTCGGATCGGGGGCGACCCGATGACCGCCGAGCTGCTGAGCCTGGTCCCCTTCGAGGTGGCCGAGCCCGAAGGTCTCGCCGAGCACCGCCAGTCGCTCGCGCGTCGCGCTGCCTGGCGGTTGGAGGACGCACCCGCCGAGGTCATCATCCGGTGGGCGGCCCGTACCTTCGGTCCTTCCCGCCTGGCCCTGACGTCGTCGATGGCCGACGCGGTGCTCATCGACCTGTTCGCCAAGAACGCTCCCGGCACCGACGTGGTCTTCCTCGACACGGGGTACCACTTCACCGAGACCCTCGGCATGCGCGACGCCGTCGCCGCGACCTACCGCGGACGCATCAACGTGGTGACCGTGCTCCCCGAGCAGACTGTCGCCGAGCAGGACGCCACCGAGGGTCGTGACCTGTTCGCCAGCAACCCCGACCGGTGCTGCGCGCTGCGCAAGGTCGCACCTCTGGACGGGGCGCTGGCCAAGTACGACGCGTGGGCCAGCGGGCTGCGTCGCGACGAGTCGTTCGTGCGCTCCATCACGCCGGTCGTCGACTGGGACAAGCGCAACGGGAAGGTGAAGGTCAACCCGATCGCACGCTGGGACCAGAGCAAGGTCGACGCCTACATCGAGAAGAACAACGTCCTGGTCAACACGCTGCTGATGGACGGCTACACGTCGATCGGCTGCCTGCCCTGCACGAGCAAGACCGGTGAGGGCGAGGACGCGCGTGGCGGCCGGTGGGCCGGCCGTGGCAAGTCCGAGTGCGGCATCCACCTCGTCTCGAGCTGACCGATGGCTCCCACGTACCCGCTCACCCTCGACGTCGCCGGCCGCCGGGTCGTCGTGGTCGGGGGCGGCCCGGTGGCCGCGCGCCGCGCTCGTGCCCTCGTCACCGCCGGCGCGCAGGTGCACGTCGTCGCACCGTACCTGTGCGAGGACCTGTCCGACCTGGTGGCCGACGGTCCCGCCGGCTGGGAGCCACGTGACTACGTCACCGGTGACCTCGACGGCGCGTGGCTCGTGCACACCGCCACCGGAGACCGCCTGACCGACGACCTCGTGGCGGCTGACGCCGACGCCGGCCGCGTCTGGTGCGTGCGAGCCGACGACGCGTCACTCTCGGCGGCGTGGACCCCGGCGGTAACGCGCGCGGGTGACGTCACCGTCGCCGTCACTGCCGGTGGTGACCCGCGGCGGGCCACGACGCTGCGCGACGCCGTCGCCCTGGCGCTCGACACCGGCCGGCTCCCGCTGCGCCCGCACCGCCGCGCGGCCACCGGACGGGTCGCGCTCGTCGGCGGCGGGCCCGGTGACCCGGGGCTGATCACGACCCGCGGCCGGCGACTGCTGGCGGAAGCCGACGTGGTGCTCGTGGACCGGCTGGCCCCTCGCGAGCTGCTGGACGAGCTCGACCCGTCGGTCGTCGTCGTCGACGTCGGGAAGACGGCCGGCCATCACCCGCTGCCCCAGGAAGAGATCAACCGGCTGCTCGTCGCGTACGCGCAGGACGGACAGCGGGTGGTCAGGCTCAAGGGCGGGGATCCCTTCGTGCTCGGCCGCGGCGGCGAGGAGGCTCTCGCCTGCGTCGCCGCCGGAGTCCAGGTGGAGGTGGTGCCGGGCGTTACCAGCGCCGTCGCCGTACCCGCTGCCGCGGGCATCCCCGTCACGCACCGTGGGCGCGCCCGCCAGGTGACGATCGCGTCCGGCCACGAGGGTCTCGACTGGCCCTCGCTCGCCAGGGTCGAGGGCACCCTCGTGCTGCTGATGGGCGTCAGCGCGCTCAGCGAGGCCGCGGAAGCACTGATCGCGAACGGCAAGCCCGCCGGCACGCCCGCCGCGATCGTCGAGTCGGGATTCACCGCGGCGCAGCGCACCACCACCGGAACGCTGGCGACCATCGGTGAGCTCGCGCGCCAGCGCAACGTCCGGCCGCCGGCTGTGGTCGTCATCGGCGAGGTCGTCGACCTCCACGAGGCGCTGGGGTGAGTCCTGCGGGGCCGCTGCCCACGCTGCTCGCGGTGGCCCACGGCAGCCGCAACCCCACAGCGCGCCAGTCCATCGACGAGCTGCTCGTCGAGGTCCACCGGCAACGGCCCGACATCACTGCCCATGGGGCCTTCCTCGACCATGCCGAGCCCCGGCTCGGCCAGATCCTGACGACCCTCGACGGCCCCGCCATCGTCGTACCGTTGCTGCTCACCGCCGCGTTCCACACGGACGTCGACCTCCCCGCACAGCTCGCCGCCTCCCCCGTGCCGGTCGTGCAGGCCCGGGCGCTCGGGCCGCACCCCCTGCTGCTGCGTGCACTTGAGCGCCGGCTCAGCGAGGCGGGCGTGGCGGTCGGCGACCCCGGCGTCGCCGTGGTGCTGGCAGCCGCCGGGTCGAGTGACCCGCGGGCGGTCGCGACCGTCGCAGCCCTGGCGCAGGACTGGTCGACGACGGGCTGGTGGGACGTCTTACCGGCGTACGCGTCGGCCGCCGCTCCTGCTCCCGAGGTCGCGGTCGCGGATCTTCGCGGACGCGGTGCACCACGGGTTGCGGTCGCGTCGTACCTGCTCTCCCCCGGCCTGTTCGCCGACAAGGTGCACGACAGCGGCGCCGACGTGGTGAGCGGCCCGCTCGGGGCGGCGCCGGAGGTGGCGGCCGTGGTCATCGAGCGGTACGACGCCGCGCGAGTGCTGCTGCCGCCCGCCAGACCGGCGCCGATAGCCTAGAGACCTGCCCGGCTTCCTCGCCCCGATGGAGAGACACATGTCCCAGCACCTCGACCCGGACCTGCGCACCTCCGACCCTCAGATCGCCAGTCTCGTCGACGCGGAGAACGCCCGGCAGCGTGACTCGGTGCGCCTGATCGCGTCGGAGAACTATGTGTCGGCGGCGGTGCTCGAGGCGACCGGCACGGTGCTGACGAACAAGTACTCCGAGGGCTACCCCGGCAAGCGCTACTACGAGGGCCAGCAGGTCATCGACCAGGTCGAGACGCTGGCGATCGAGCGGGCGAAGGCGCTGTTCGGTGTCGAGCACGCCAACGTGCAGCCCTACTCCGGCTCCCCGGCCAACCTGGCTGTCTACCTCGCGTTCCTGGCGCCGGGCGACACCGTCATGGGGATGGCGCTGCCGGCCGGCGGTCACCTGACTCACGGCTGGAGCGTCTCGGCGACCGGCAAGTGGTTCCGCGCCGTGCAGTACGGCGTCCGGAAGGAGACCGGCCGCGTCGACATGGACGAGGTCCGTGAGCTGGCGCAGGCGGAGCGGCCGAAGCTCATCTTCTGCGGCGGCACCGCCATCCCGCGCACCATCGACTTCCCGGCCTTCGCCGAGATCGCCCACGAGGTCGGTGCTGTGCTGGTGGCGGACATCGCGCACATCGCCGGGCTGGTCGCCGGTGGCGCACACCCGACGCCGGTGGGGCACGCCGACGTCATCACGACGACCACGCACAAGACGCTGCGCGGTCCACGCGGTGCGATGATCATGAGCACCGCGGAGCACGCCAAGGCCCTGGACAAGGCGGTCTTCCCCGGCCTGCAGGGCGGCCCGCACAACCACACCACCGCCGCGATCGCCGTTGCGCTCCAGGAGGCCTCGACCGAGGACTTCCGGCGCTACGCGCACGCGATCGTGGACAACGCCAGGGCGCTCGCCGACGGGCTGACCGCACGCGGGTTCAACCTCGTGTCTGGCGGCACCGACAACCACCTGCTGCTCGTCGACCTCGAGAACAAGTCGATCCCCGGCAAGCAGGCCGCCCGGGCGCTCGACCGGGCCGGAATCGAGCTCAACTACAACACCGTCCCCTTCGACCCCCGCAAGCCGTTCGACCCCTCGGGGGTGCGCCTCGGTACCGCCGCGGTCACCTCACGCGGGATGGACACCGGCGACATGGACCGCGTGGCCGGCTGGATCGACCAGGTCATCGACGCCGAGAAGGCCGGGGACGACGCGGGCGTCGAGAAGGTCGCTGCCGAGGTGCACGAGTTCGCGCGGTCCTTCCCCATGCCGGGGTTGCCCGGCTGATCGCGGTGGTGCGGTGGGGGGCATGCCGCCGCACCATGCGCAAGCCCGCGTGACGCACGTCGCAGGACCCGATGCCCGGGGCGCCTTGCATCATCCTGGACAATGGACGGATGGAAATCTGGCCGGGCACGGCTTATCCGCTGGGCGCGACCTTTGACGGTGCGGGCACCAACTTCGCTTTGTTCTCGGAGGTGGCCGAGCGGGTCGAGCTCTGCCTCTTCGATGACGCGGGCGGCAAGGGCAGTCGCCGCCTCACCGAGACCCGCGTGGACCTACCCGAAGTGGACGGGTTCGTCTGGCACGGTTATCTCCCGCGCGTGGGTCCGGGCCAGCGCTACGGCTTCCGGGTGCACGGCCCCCGCGACCCGGGCCGCGGTCTGCGCTTGAACCCCTCCAAGCTGTTGCTCGACCCCTATGCCAAGGCGGTCGAGGGCCAGGTCGACTGGGCCGAGTCCCTGTTCGACTACCGGTTCGCCGCACCCGGGCGGCTCAACCAGCTCGACTCCGGCCGGCAGGCGCCCAAGTCCGTCGTGATCAACCCGTTCTTCGACTGGCAGAACGACCGGCTGCCCAAGACGCCGTACCACGAGACCGTCATCTATGAGGCGCACGTGCGCGGGCTGACGATGGCCCACCCGGACCTGCCCCCTGAGGCCCGCGGCACGTACGCCGGCATCGCGCACCCGGCGATCATCGCTCACCTGCACAAGATCGGTGTCACCGCCATCGAGCTCATGCCGGTACACCAGTTCGTCCAGGACCACCACCTCATCGAGCGTGGCCTGACGAACTACTGGGGCTACAACACCATCGGCTTCTTCGCGCCGCACAACGCCTACTCGGGCAGCGGCGAGCGCGGCCAGCAGGTGCTGGAGTTCAAGGCCATGGTCAAGGCCCTGCACGAGGCCGGGCTCGAGGTCATCCTCGACGTGGTCTACAACCACACGGCCGAGGGCAACCAGCTCGGCCCGACGCTGTCGTTCCGCGGCATCGACAACGCGTCGTACTACCGCCTCGTCGACGGCGACAAGGAGCACTACTACGACACGACCGGGACCGGCAACACGCTGCTCATGCGGCACCCGCACGTCCTGCAGCTGATCATGGACTCGCTGCGCTACTGGGTCATGGAGATGCACGTCGACGGGTTCCGCTTCGACCTCGCCTCGTCGCTGGCCCGCCAGTTCCACGAGGTGGACCGGCTGTCGGCGTTCTTCGACCTGGTGCAGCAGGACCCGGTCGTCT
>JAVEDJ010000304.1 GCA_030841025.1 Actinomycetota bacterium | reverse complement strand
CCTGCCGTCGTGGGAGATCGACGGAGAGCTCGAGCTGTTCGAGTGGATCCGAGCCGGGGCCGCTGATGTCGTGACCGACGAGGTGCGGACCGCCACGGGCGAGGACCCACGTCCGCTCGAGGACTGGCTGCGGGAGCTGCGCGGCGCGTTCGTGGGGCGCCCGTCGGATCTGCCGCCGCCGCGGTTCTAGATGCATGCCGCAAAGCGCTTGCCGAACCGGCGGTCGACGGCTAACGTACAACTACATGGTTGTAGATCAGTTGGACTCGGACGAGGTGGACCGGCTCTTTGCCGCTCTGGCCGATCCGACGCGCCGCGACATCGTGGCGCGCGTGCTGACTCACGAGACGTCGGTCTCGGTTCTCGCTGAGCGCTACGCGATGTCGTTCGCCGCAGTGCAGAAGCACGTGGCGGTGCTCGAGCGAGCTGGGCTCGTGAGCAAGCGGCCACACGGACGTGAGCGGCTCGTGCGAGGCGACGTGGACGCCATCCGGGCCGCCGCACGGCTGCTCGACCAGTACGAGGAGATCTGGCGCGCTCGGATCGGCCGGATCGAGGACATCCTCGCCGCACCCGCAGAAGGAGACAGTCGATGAGCATCGTCGAAAGCAGGCAGGACCCCGAGGCCCTGACCCTCACCCTGGTGGCGGAACTGGCCGCGCCGCCCGCGCGGGTGTGGCAGATCTGGAGCGACCCGCGACAGCTCGAGCAGTGGTGGGGCCCGCCCACCTGGCCGGCCACGTTCGAGCGGCACGACGTCGCCGTCGGAGGAGCCTCGCGCTACTACATGACCGGCCCCGAGGGGCAGAAGGCCCGCGGCTGGTGGCGCTTCCTCGCGTTGGACGAGCCGCGCACCCTGGAGTTCGAGGACGGCTTCTCGGACGAGTCCGGCTCGCCCGACCCGCAGATGCCGACGATCCACGTGCTGGTCGAGCTCGAGGAGGCGGCGGCCAGCACCCGCATGACGGTCACGTCGAGCTTCGCCACCGTCGAGCAGATGCAGCAGCTCGTGCAGATGGGCATGGTCGAGGGCATGACCGAGGCGATGGGCCAGATCGACCGGCTGCTCGAGACAGCCTGAGCCCGGTGCGCTGATCCGGCGCGGCGCAGGAGATCGGCTAGCGGGGCCTGCAAGATCGGCTGCCTGCGCGGGAACAGTGGTGCGCGCGTGGGATGATGGAGGTGGCGCTCCCCACATCGAGCGCGCCCCCGAACCCCTGACGACCCTGGATCCCTGCGTGCCCCTGAGCCTTGCCCAGCGCCAGCCCAAGCCGAGTCACACCGCCCCCGGGCTGATCCGCAACTTCTGCATCATCGCCCACATCGACCACGGCAAGTCGACGTTGGCCGACCGCATGCTGCAGCTCACCGGTGTCGTCGACGATCGGACGATGCGCGCGCAGTACCTCGACCGCATGGACATCGAGCGTGAGCGCGGCATCACGATCAAGAGCCAGGCCGTGCGACTGCCGTGGGCCGTGGGCAGCAAGCCCGCAGCCCCGGCCCCGGGCGACGTACACGTCCTGAACATGATCGACACCCCGGGGCACGTCGACTTCACCTACGAGGTGTCGCGGTCATTGGCTGCCTGCGAGGGGACGGTGCTGGTCGTCGACGCGGCCCAGGGCATCGAGGCGCAGACGCTCGCCAACCTGTACCTGGCGCTCGAGAACGACCTCACGATCATCCCGGTGCTCAACAAGATCGACCTGCCGGCCGCCCAGCCCGACCGCTACGCCGCCGAGATCGCGCACATCATCGGCTGCGACGCCGACGACGTCCTGCGGGTCAGCGCCAAGACCGGCGAGGGCGTGGCGGACCTGCTCGACGAGATCGTGCGCGTCGTGCCCCACCCGGTCGGTGACCCCAGTGCGCCGGCCCGCGCGATGATCTTCGACAGCGTGTACGACGTCTACCGCGGCGTGGTCACGTACGTGCGGGTCATCGACGGACACCTCTCGCCGCGGGAGCGCATCCTGATGCTCTCGACCCGGGCGACCCACGAGCTGCTGGAGATCGGGGTGATCTCGCCCGAGCCGGTGCCGTCCGAGGGACTGGGCGTCGGCGAGGTCGGCTATCTCATCACCGGCGTGAAGGACGTCCGTCAGTCCAAGGTCGGTGACACGGTCACCAACAACAGCAAGCCGGCGAGCGAGGCGCTGGCCGGCTACAAGGAACCGCGCCCGATGGTCTTCTCGGGCCTCTATCCGGTCGAGGGCTCGGACTACCCGGTGCTGCGGGACGCGCTCGAGCGGTTGCAGCTCAACGACGCCGCCCTGGTCTGGGAGCCCGAGACCTCCGCGGCACTCGGCTTCGGGTTCCGCTGCGGCTTCCTCGGGCTGCTGCACCTCGAGATCGTCCGCGAGCGCCTCGAGCGCGAGTTCGACCTCAACCTGATCGCCACCGCCCCCAACGTCGTCTACCGCGTGGTCCTGGACGACGGCTCGGAGCGCATCGTCACCAACCCGAGCGAGTTCCCCAGCGGCAAGATCGCCGAGATCCACGAGCCGGTCGTACGCGCCACCATCCTGGCGCCGAGCGACTACATCGGCGCAATCATGGAGCTGTGCCAGAGCCGGCGCGGCAACCTGCTCGGCATGGACTACCTGTCCGAGGACCGGGTCGAGCTGCGCTACACGCTGCCGCTCGCCGAGATCATCTTCGACTTCTTCGACAACCTGAAGTCCAAGACGCGCGGCTACGCCTCTCTCGACTACGAGGTCGAGGGCGAGCAGGACGCTGACCTGGTCAAGGTCGACATCCTGCTGCAGGGGGAGGGCGTCGACGCGTTCAGCGCCATCGTGCACAAGGACAAGGCCTACGCGTACGGCGTGCAGATGACCCAGCGGCTGCGCGAGCTGATCCCTCGCCAGCAGTTCGAGGTGCCCATCCAGGCCGCCATCGGCGCCCGGATCATCGCGCGCGAGAGCATCCGGGCCATCCGCAAGGACGTGCTCGCCAAGTGCTACGGCGGTGACATCACCCGCAAGCGCAAGCTGCTGGAGAAGCAGAAGGAAGGCAAGAAGCGGATGAAGATGGTCGGCCGCGTCGAGGTGCCGCAGGAGGCATTCATCGCCGCCCTGTCGACCGACGCCGCAGGTGACAAGGCCAAGAAATAGGTGACGAGATAGCTAACCTCGACGCCGTGCCCGCTCTCGTCACGTCGGTCAACGTGGTCCATGCACTCATCCCGGACGGGCCGGGCGACCTCGACCGAACCGCCATCGACAAGCGCGGCGTCGACGGGCGGGTCCAGGTCGGCCCCCTGGGGCTGCGGGGCGACACGCAGTACGACACGCGCCATCACGGTGGCGTGGAGATGGCGGTCTACGCCTACGCCAGCGAGGACGCCCAGTGGTGGGCGACGGAGCTGGGCTACGACGTCCCGCCCGGCCGTTTCGGGGAGAACATGACGACCACAGGGGTCGACCTCACCGGTGCCGTCCTGGGCGAGCGGTGGCGCGTCGGCAACGACGGCCTGGTCCTCGAGGTGCTCAGCCCGCGCATCCCGTGCAAGACCTTCCAGGGCTGGATGGAGGAGCCGCGCTGGGTGAAGCGCTTCACCGAGCGCGGGATGCCCGGTGCCTACCTCGCCGTCGTCATGCAAGGCACCGTCGGCCGCGGTGACCGGGTCGAGGTCGTGCACCGACCCGAACACGGCGTCACCATCGGTGCGGCGTTCAAGCTGCGCCAGGTCGGCGAGGAGCAGCTGCTGCAGGCGCTCGGCGATCCCGGTGTCTACGGCCGGATGGCGAAGGCGATCCGACGCGATCTGGCCGCTCGCTCGCGCAACCGGTGAGGGCTGCATAGGCATGCCGTCGACGCTCCCCGACGGGGAGGCCGCACCGGCGGACGGCGCGCTGCCCGCGTCGTCGTACGGTGCCGGTGACCGCCCGTTCGGCTTCTACCTGCACGTGCCGTTCTGCGCGAAGCGCTGCGGCTACTGCGACTTCAACACCTATACCGCGACCGAGCTCGGGGGCGGCGCGACGCAGGTCTCGTATGCGGCCACCGCGGTCGACGAGGTGCGCCTCGCTCGCCGCGTCCTGGGCGAGCGCGACATGACGGTGCAGACGGTGTTCTTCGGTGGGGGCACCCCTACCTTGCTGCCCTCCGCGGACCTCGACCGCATGCTCGGTGCGGTCCGCGACGAGTTCGGCCTCGCGGCCGACACCGAGATCACCACCGAGGCGAACCCCGACAGCGTCACGCCCGAGTCGCTCCAGGCCCTGCGCAGCGCCGGTTTCACGCGCGTCTCCTTCGGCATGCAGTCAGCGGTCCCGCACGTGCTGGCCGCCCTCGACCGGACCCACGACCCCGAGCGCGTGGCCCAGGCCGTGGGCTGGGCGCGTGCCGCCGGCTTTGCGGGGGTGAGCGTCGACCTCATCTACGGCGCACCGGGGGAGACGCAGGGCGACTGGCAGGCGTCGCTGGACGCGGCGCTCGCGATGCGGCCCGACCACGTCAGCGCCTACGCACTGATCGTCGAGGAGGGCACCCGGCTCGCGGGCCAGGTACGCCGTGGCGAGGTGCCGGCGCCGGACGACGACGACCTGGCCGACAAGTATCTGATGGCGGACGCGGCGTTCGGCGCCGCCGGGCTCGGGTGGTACGAGGTCAGCAACTGGGCCACCACGGCGGACCAGCGGTGCCGGCACAACCTGCTCTACTGGCGCGGCGCCGACTGGTGGGGCGTCGGCCCCGGTGCGCACAGCCATGTCGGGGGCACCCGCTGGTGGAACGTCAAGCATCCGGCGGCCTACGCCCAGCGGCTCGCCGCCGGCACCAGCCCGGCCCATGCCCGCGAGGTGCTCGGTGCCGAGGACCGTCGCGTGGAGCGCGTGCTGCTCTCGATCCGGCTGGCTGACGGGCACCCGCTCGACGACCTGCACGACCGCGGGCGGGAGGCGGCGCGCGAGATGGTCGGCACCGGCCTGCTCGACGCGGCCGCACATGCCGACGGCCGCGCAGCACTGACGCTGCGCGGCCGCCTGTTGGCCGATGCCGTGGTCAGAGACCTGGTGGACTGACGGTCACTTCACCATGCGGATGTTGAACGGGTAGCGGTAGTCCTCACCGTTGTTGGCCTTGATGCCCGCGAGGATGACCAGAACCAGCGCCGCGATCCCCACGACGATCGCGCCGGGGATGAACACCAGCAGCCCCAGGCCCAGCGTGACGATCGAGAGCACGACGCCGGCGACCAGCGCGATGAGCAGCGTGAGCTGGAAGTTCAGCGACTCGACCGCGTGCCGCCGCACGAACGCCGACTTGTTGCCCTGCGTGACCATGATGATCAGCGGTCCGAGGAACGCCAGCGCCACGAACCCAGCGATCAGCGCGCCGATGTGGGCGAACATCGCCCAGGTGCGCTCCTCCGAGGGCGAGAGCTGGGACGGCGGCCCCCAGTAGCCCGGCTGCGGCGGCGCGCCGGGCGGCGGCGTGCCCCACGGAGCTGCGGGGGCAGGCCCCTGGGTCGGCTGTCCCCAGCCACCTCCGGGCTGCCCCCCGGGAGGCGGCC
>JAVEDJ010000161.1 GCA_030841025.1 Actinomycetota bacterium | reverse complement strand
GCCGCGAGCAGCTGCTCGCCGATGTCTGGTCGTGGAACGGCGCCGCCGGGACGACGCGCACCGTCGACAGCCACGTCGCCGCCCTGCGGCGCAAGCTCGGCGATGCCGTCATCCGCACCGTCCACGGCGTCGGCTACGCGATCGGCGACGTGCCGTGATCCGCCCGCTGGACCGAGTGCCCAGCATCAAGGTGAAGCTCGGACTCGCCGTCGTGCTGTCGCTGTCGGTGACGCTCGTCGGGGCGGTCGTCGGCATCAAGTCGGGGCTGCGACCTCGCTACACCCTGCCGCTCGGGTTGCTGCTCTCGCTGCTCATCGTCCAGCTGCTGGCACGCGGCATGACCTCGCCACTGCGCGAGATGGCCGATGCCGCGACGGCGATGTCGGCCGGCGACTACGGCCGGCGCGTCACCGCGACGTCCCGCGACGAGGTCGGCGAGCTCGCGGTCGCGTTCAACCGGATGGCCGACGACCTCGCAGCGGTCGACGCGCAACGGCGGCGGCTCGTCGCCGACGTGAGCCACGAGCTCCGCACCCCGCTGACCGCGCTGCAGGGTCTGCTGGAGAACCTCGCGGACGGGGTGTCGACGCCCGACCCGGAGACGCTCGAGTCGGCAGTCGCGCAGACCCGGCGGCTGGCGCGGCTCGTCACCCAGCTGCTGGACCTCTCCCGACTCGAGGCCGGGCAGCTGCCGCTGCACCGCGAGCCGTTGCAGCTGAGCGAGTTCGTGGACGTCGTTCTGCGCGAGGCAGAGTCGTCGGCAGCGCAGAGCGACGTGACGCTGTCCACCTCTGTCCCGGCCCGCCTCGGCGCGGACGCCGATCCCGAACGACTGCACCAGGTGCTCGTGAACCTGCTCGACAACGCGATCCGGCACGCGCCGCCGGGCGGCCGCGTCGCCGTCACCGCCGAACCGACCGCGCAGGGCATCCGACTCTCGGTCACCGACGACGGACCCGGCATCCCGGCAGCCGAACGGGAGCGGGTGTTCGAGCGCTTCGCCCGCACGGACGCGGCACGTGCCAGCAGCAACGGCGGCAGCGGGCTCGGACTGTCCATCACCCGCTGGCTGGTGGAGCTGCACGGCGGATCGGTGCACGTCGCCGACACCGCGCAGGGCTGCACCGTCGTCGTCGACCTCCCGAGGAGCGCGCCATGACCGCCGTGACCGTCCCCGTCGTCCCTGCCGCTGCCGCGCCTCGGCCCGCTGTCCTCGTCGCACTCGGGCTGGGAGCCGCGTCGGGCTTCGTGATCCCGAACGGCCCGCCCGGCCTCGGACTGGTCCTGCTCGGCTACGCCGCGGCCGCCCTGCTCTGGTGGATGTCACCGCTGCCGGTCCGCGGCTGGCGCGCCGTCCACGCCGGGACCGCGCTGCTCCTCCTGACCGTGACGGCGGTCCGCGCCGCGGACTGGCTCGTCGCGCTCGACCTCGCCATGGCGATCGGGCTCGGATCCCTGGCACTGACCCGCGCGGTCAGCTGGCCAGGTGTGCTGCGGGGTCTGGTGGAGGTCGGACTGGTGCTGCCCCGGACCGCCGCATGGCTGATGCGGGGCCTGCGTCAGGTCCCGCTCGCCCGGCCCGTCACCGGCCCCGTCGCCCGCGGCGCGGCGCTCACCGCGGTGCTGCTCGTCGTGTTCGTCCCGCTGCTCGTCTCAGCCGATGCCGCCTTCTCCACGCTGCTCGGGGCGCTGGTGCCGGACCTGCCGGACCTCGGCCTGCTCCCCGCCCGCGTCATCGTCGCCTGCTGCGCCGCGATCGGCACCGCGGCCGGCATGCTCGTCCTGCTCTCGCCCCGGCCCGAGCCCATCGTCGGTGCACCCGCGCGGCGCCTGCATCGGGCCACCGAGTGGCTGCTGCCCCTCGGCGTACTCAATGCATTGCTCGTGTCGTTCCTGTCGGTGCAGGCATCAGTCCTGTTCGGCGGAGACGACCACGTCCTTCGCGCCGCCGGCGTCACCTACGCGTCCTACGCCCGCGAGGGGTTCGGCCAGCTCGTCGCCGTGACGGCGCTGGTGCTCGGCGTGGTCGCCGCCTGTGTTCGCTGGGCGCCGCGCGCGGCCCGGCCGGTCCTCGCACTGCTGTGCGGGCTGGCGCTCGTCGTCGACGCGTCTGCCCTCTGGCGACTCCATCTGTACGTCGACGCCTACGGCCTGACCCGGCTGCGCATCACGGCGACAGCGCTGGCGGCGTGGCTCGGCGTGGTGCTCGTCGCCGTCATCCTCGCCGGGGTGCGACCCGGCCGGTGGTTGCCGCACACGGTCGTGGCTGCCGCGGCGGTCGGACTGCTCGGACTCAGTGCCGCCAACCCGGACGCCCTCATCGCGCGGTCGGCGATCAGCCGTGGTGCGGACGCCGACGTCGGCTACCTGTCCACGCTGTCGGCGGACGCGGTCCGCGAGCTCGACCGGCTGCCCGAGCCGGCCCGGTCCTGCGCGCTGCGACTCAGCTTCCACGACGGCTCGTGGACGTCGGCCAACCTCGGCCGCCTGCGTGCGAAGCGGCTGCTGCGTGCACACCCGGACACAGGAGACTGCGGGGCCTACTTCCCGCAGCTCAGGTGATCTCGAGCAGCTTCTCTCGTACGGCGTAGACGACCGCTTCCATCCGCGAGTGCAGCTGGAGCTTCTCGAGGATGTTGCGGATGTGGTTCTTGACGGTGTTCTCGCTGATGAACAGCTCTTTGGCGATGTCGCGGTTGTTGAGGCCCTTGGCCACCAGCTTGAGGACCTCGAGCTCACGGTCGGTCAGCCGCGGGGCGGGCACCTGCTGGCGCTCGTCGCCCTTCTTGATCATCGTCGCGAACTCCGAGAGCAGCTTGGAGGCCATCGACGGGCTGATCAGGGACTGGCCGCCGGCCACCGACCGGATGGCGGCGGCCACCTCGTCGATGGAGATCTCCTTGAGCAGGTAGCCGCTGGCGCCCGCCTTGATGGCGTCGTACAGGTCGGCTTCGTCGTCGGAGATGGTCAGCATCACGATCTTGGCGCTGGGCACGACGTCCTTGATCGCGGTGCAGGCCTCGATGCCGCTGCGCCGCGGCATCCGCACGTCCATCAGCACGATGTCGGGCAGCAGCTGCGACGCGAGGTCGACCGCCTCGGCGCCGTCGCCGGCCTCGCCGACGACCTCGATGTCGGTCTCCTGCCCCAGCACCATCTCGAGGCCGCGGCGGAACAGCGCGTGGTCGTCGACCACCAGGACGCGGATGGCCTCGGACGAGCCGGTGCGGCCGCTCCCCGCGGCCGGAGCGGAGCCCGCTCCCGGCGCGCCCGGTGCCCCGGGCCGGGTGGCACCGACGGCAGGTCGGTTCGTCGCCTTGTCGGCCACGTTCCCCTCCCTCGGTCGAGCGCCCCCCATGTGGACCGGTCGGTCAGGGCACAGCCGGTCGAATGATCGCACGCCTAGCGGTGTCGCGCAGCGTGACGTGCAGTTTTCCACCGCGGGCCACCCGCCCGCCCCGCACCTCCCGCTCGTCGTCGTCCCCGCGTGCTGGGACGTCAGACCGACAACCGAATGACGCCGTAGTCGTAGGCGACCCGGCGATAGACCACGCTGGGCTGCGAGGTCGCGGCATCCACGAAGAGATAGAAGTCGTGCCCCACCAGCTCCATCTCGTAGAGCGCCTGGTCGAGGTCCATGGGCTCGGCGGCGTGCAGCTTCTCGCGGATGACCATCGGCCCGTCGCCGTCGACGCTCACGCCCTCGGTCGCCCGGTCAGCGGTGACGCCGGGTGCGGAGCCGTTGAGAGTGGAGCCGGTCGGCGCCGCCTCCAGCCCGGCCGTGGCGGTCGCGACCGACACCGGGGTCTTCTTCCCGTGGTGGACCTTGCGCCGGTCCTGGGCCCTGCGCAGCCGCGCCTCCAGCTTGCCGACAGCGAGATCGAGGGCGGCGTAGCAGTCCTGCGCCGACGCCTCCGCACGGATCACCGGACCGCGTGAGTAGACGGTGAGCTCGATGCGCTCACACTGGTCGGCCAGTCGTGGGTTGCGTTCCTTGGAGCACTCGACGCCGATGCTGATGACCTTGGAGTCCAGCTTGTCGATCTTCGCGAGCTTGTCGACTATGTGCTCGCGGAAGCGCTCAGAGATCTCGGTGTGCCGGCCCTTGACGACGATGTCCACGAAGGTGAATCTCCCTGGTCCCGGTGGGTGTTGCGACGTGTGTTCGGTTGTCATGTGGTCGGTGCCGTTTCTTCGGCGGCGCCGCCGAAGGGTCTCTGCCCTCCGAGGCAGCACATGAAAACAAGCACCCGCCCGGCCGACCTGGTCTTCGACCCCACATTCGCCTGCTGAGGGTCTCGCAGCGATGTTCGCCACTACTCCCCTTCTCCCGGATCGGCGATCATCTGGATCGCCGGCGGGGCAGGGCTTACTCCTAAGCCGCACCGTGATCGAACGACAAGAAGTCGTCTTACGTGGGCCGTTTCGCCTGCGGCTGGCATCGGCTAACCGGCTCGCTCCTCCTCGCGGAGGAGACGTTCCGGCGCAACCACGGACCCGGGCGGGTGCCATGACGAAACGCTAGTCCCATCGGGCGGGGGGCGACACCCCGCACCCCCGGTACCCCCCTCAGCACCCGCAGCGGTCGGCGGCCTGCGGCTCGGCGCGCGCAGAGGTCGTCGTACGACGGGGCGTGGCCGCGACGAGCGCGGCGGCCAGGACGGGCGTCCCCTCGCGGCGCAGCGTCGCGGCGGCCGAT
>JAVEDJ010000151.1 GCA_030841025.1 Actinomycetota bacterium | reverse complement strand
CGCCGCCGTACGGCGCCGTCCCCGCCGCTGTGCCGCCGCCGCCGGGTCCGTCGTCGGTCCCGGCCGCCCCGCCGTCGGACCCGGCGGGCGACCAGCCGTTCGCTCCACCGAGCTGACGGCCGGGGGTCCCGCGCGCTTCTGACCTACGCTCTGGGTCATCCGCACGACTAAGGACTGGCGATGACTGACCACCCTGCGTGGCACGAGCACTTCAAGGCGATCGCCGAACAGCTGCGGGACGGCCGCACGGTCGAGCAGGCCTACCAGGTCATCGTGGAGTCCGCGCCGCGCGTGGTCGAGGGCTGCGACCGGGCCGCGATCGGGGTCCTCGAGGGCGACCGGTTCCGTTCCGCGGCGGCGACCGACGACGTGATGGTCCTGATCGACGAGCTGCAGGACAAGTTGAACGAGGGCCCGTGTCTCGAGGCCAGCGTCCAGCAGGTCTGGCAGCTGGACAACGACCTGACCAACGGCTCCCCCTGGCCGCGACTGTCCGCGGCGGTGCTGGCGCAGACGCCGGTGCGCGGCATGCTGGCCGTCCCGCTGGTCAACGACGGGAAGCGTGCCGGGGCGCTGAACCTCTTCGCCGACCGCCCCGACGCGTTCACCGAGGAGTCGACCGAAGCCGCCGTGATCCTCGCTGCGTTCGCGAGCGTGGCCATCTCCAAGGCGCAGGAGTCGGCGCGCGCGGCGCAGCTCGCCGAGGGGATGGCGACGAACCGAGAGATCGGTGCCGCGGTCGGCATCCTGATGGCGACCCACCGGATCTCGGCCGACGAGGCCTTCGCGCTGCTGTCGAAATCATCACAGCGGCTCAACCGCAAGCTGCGCGACATCGCCGGAGGCATCGTCCACGGTGAGAACCGGCCGGTGCGTTGAGCGACCGACCGTGATGCATCGGGCCGGGAAGCGGCCGGGATTGTGGACCGCTCTGGACGAGCGGCACTGAGGGGATCACAGTCGAGTCATGTCCACACCGGTGCCCGCCGGGCGTGCGGCGCGTGACACGTCGCCGGGCCTGCGCGTCGTCGTACCCCTGCTGATCGGGGCCGCTGTCGCGGTAGTCCTCGGTGCCTACGGCAGCACGCACGACCCCACCGGCCGCGCGGTCGCGACGTTCGGCTTCTCCGGCGTCCTCACGATGAAGGTGTGGCTCACGACGGGCGCCCTCGCCCTGGCCCTCGTGCAGCTCGGCACGGCGTTGCGCATGTTCGGCCATCTCGGCACGGGCGCACCGCCACGCTGGGTCGCCTCGGTGCACCGGGGCTCCGGGCTCGTCGCGGTCCTGCTGACGCTGCCGGTGGCATTTCACTGCCTGTGGTCGCTCGGCTTCTCCACGTTCACCACGCGCACGACCGTGCACTCGCTGCTGGGCTGCACGTTCTACGGCGCGTTCGTCGCCAAGATGCTGACGCTGCGGATGCACCGGTTGCCGGGCTGGGCCTTGCCGGTGCTCGGCGGACTGGTCTTCACCACGCTGGTGGCGACCTGGCTGACGTCGGCACTGTGGTACTTCGGCACCGTCGGTTTCTGAGCGGGTTCGGGGCGCACGCGGCACACGAAACGGCTCGTGATTGGTGCGCCCAGGGTGGGGCACGGGTCGCCCTTCGCCCCCGGGGAAGGTCCATCGACGCCAGGCCGTGGGCGGACGAGCCGGCGTCTCGAGGAGGCTCAATGCGCGCCATGGTGTACCGCGGGCCGTACAAGGTCCGGGTCGAGGAGAAGGACATCCCACCGATAGAGCACCCGAACGACGCGATCGTGAAGGTGAACCTTGCAGCGATCTGCGGGTCCGACCTGCACCTCTACCACGGGATGATGCCCGACACCCGGGTAGGCATGACGTTCGGCCATGAGTTCATGGGAGTCGTCGAGCAGGTCGGTCCGTCGGTACAGAACCTGACCGTCGGTGACCGGGTGATGGTGCCGTTCAACATCTTCTGCGGCACCTGCTGGTACTGCGCCCGAGGGCTGTACTCCAACTGCCACAACGTCAACCCGAACGCCAGCGCGGTCGGAGGGATCTACGGGTACTCCCACACCTGTGGTGGCTACGACGGAGGGCAGTCCGAGTACGTCCGGGTGCCCTTCGCGGACGTAGGTCCCAGCCTGGTCCCGGAGTGGATGGAGGACGAGGACGCCGTGCTGCTCACGGATGCCTGCGCCACGGGTTACTTCGGTGCCCAGCTGGGAGACATCGCCGAGGGAGACGTGGTGGTCGTCTTCGGGGCGGGCCCGGTGGGCTTGTTCGCCGCGAAGTCCGCGTGGCTGATGGGTGCGGGACGGGTGATCGTCATCGACCACCTGGAGTACCGGCTCGAGAAGGCCCGCACGTTCGCCCAAGCGGAGACGTACAACTTCACGGAGTACGACGACATCGTGGTGCACATGAAGAAGATCACTGACTTCCTCGGCGCCGACGTCGCCATCGATGCGGTCGGAGCCGAGGCCGACGGCAACCTGACGCAGCACGTCACGGCGGCGAAGCTCAAGCTCCAGGGCGGATCGCCGGTGGCCCTGAACTGGGCGATCGACTCGGTGCGCAAGGGCGGCAACATCTCGGTGATGGGCGCGTACGGCCCGCTCTTCAGCGCCGTCAAGTTCGGCGACGCCATGAACAAGGGCCTCACCCTGCGAATGAACCAGTGCCCGGTCAAGCGACAGTGGCCGCGCCTTTTCGAGCACGTGCGCAACGGCTACCTCAAGCCCAGCGACATCGTCACGCACCGCATCCCCCTCGAGCACATTGCCGAGGGTTACCACATCTTCTCGGCGAAGCTCGACGAGTGCATCAAGCCTCTCGTCGTCCCCAGCGCCAGCTGAGCGAACGGAGACCAACCATGACCTACACGTACACGCCTGCGAAGCCGCCGCTGACCGAGTCGACCGACCAGCTTCGCGCCCGCATCCCGGGATGGGGCGTTGACCTCGACCCCAAGGACCGACCCTCCGGGACGAAGCTGCAGTATCAGCCGGACATGACCGGTGCCCACTGGGACTTCCCCGACCGTCAGCCGGAGAAGTGGCCCCGCGAGCGGTCGATCGAGCACAAGTTCCTGACGCCGGTCTTCGGCACGGCCTGTCCGCCGCGGCGGCTGTCGGGTGCAATCCGCAGGTACTCCTACAAGAAGTACAGCGAGGGACGTGCCGCGCACTGGCTGCTGCTGATGGCAGCCGACCGGGTGGACGCGTGGGAGAACCACGTGGTCTCGTTCGCCAGCCTGCACCCCGACAACCCGATCACCGAGACCGGGGTGCTGAGCGAGTTCTCCCACCACGGGCTCTCCTCGCGCCTCGGGAAGAAGCGCGCAGACCTGGTGCACCAACCGCTGGACCCGATCATCGTCGCCGGGCCCTGGGTCGTGGCCGCGTGGGTCGGCCTCAAGGCCCTGCGGAAGGTGCGCGGCAAAAGGTGATGTCAGCGGCGTTGTCGGCGACCCGGTTGGCTGCAAGACTCCCGGTGTACCGAGCAAAGGAGCATCTCGTGGCCTCTCGTCTCAACCCGTACATCAGCTTCAACGGCGACGCACGGCAGGCGCTGGAGTTCTACGAGGGCGTGTTCGGCGGAAGCCTGGCGCTGAACACCTTCGGTGAGTCCGGCGCCCCGGACCCCTCGGTGGCCGACAAGATCATGCACGGCCAGCTGGAGACGGACAACGGGTTCACCCTCATGGGCGCCGACACGCCACCGGGGATGGAGTACAACCCGGGCAACAACATGGCAGTGAGCCTGAGCGGGGACGACGGCGATCAGCTGCGCGGCTACTGGGAAAAGCTCTCCGACGGCGGCACCGTGTCGGTCCCACTCGAGAAGCAGATGTGGGGCGACGAGTTCGGCATGTGCTCGGACCGGTTCGGCGTCCCCTGGATGGTCAACATCAGCCAGCCGCAAAGCTGATCAGAGCCGCGGACGCCGGCAATGTTCGAGGTCGGATCGGGTCGCCGACTCATCCGGTGGCCAGGGCGGCGGCCCGCCCCGCCGTACGTCCGGTGAACAGGCACCCACCGAGGAAGGTGCCCTCCAGCGCGCGGTAGCCGTGCATGCCGCCGCCACCGAAGCCGGCCACCTCACCGGCGGCGTAGACCCCGGCGAGCGGGCTGCCGTCGCCCTGCAGCACCCGGCCGTCGAGGTCGGTCTCGAGACCGCCGAGCGTCTTGCGGGTGAGGATCGACAGGCGTACGGCGATCAGTGGTCCCGCCTTGGGGTCAAGCAGGCGGTGGGGCTTCGCGACCCTGATCAACCGGTCGCCGAGGTAGCTGCGGGCGTGGCGCACGGCGCTGATCTGTGGGTCGCCGGTCGACTCGTTCTCGACCGCGCGGTCGCGGGCGACGATCACGCGCTCGAGGGCCGCGACGTCGATGAGGCTCTCACCGGTCAGGGCGTTCATGCCACGGACGAGATCGGGCAGCGTCCGCTCGACGACGAAGTCGACGCCGTGTCGTTTGAACGCCTCGACGGGTGCCGGCGCTCCCGGCTTCACGCGCGCAAGCACGTCGCGCACGCTCTTGCCTGTGAGGTCGGGGTTCTGCTCGGAGCCGGACAGCGCGAACTCCCGCTCGATGATCCGCTGGGTCAGGATGAACCAGGTGTAGTCGTAGCCGGTCGTCATGATGTGCTCGAGCGTGCCGAGCGTGTCGAAGCCGGGGAACAGCGGTGCCGGCAGCCGGTGGCCCCGCGCGTCGAGCCACAGCGACGAGGGACCGGGCAGCACGCGGATGCCGTGACCCGGCCAGATCGGGGACCAGTCGTGCAGGCCCTCGGTGTAGTGCCACATCCGGTCTGCGTTGACGATGCGGCCGCCGGCGTTCTGGGTGATGGCGAGCATCCGGCCGTCCACGTGCGCGGGCACACCGCTGACCATGTGTCGCGGCGGCTTGCCGAGGCGCCGCGGCCAGCTGCGCCGGACGAGGTCGTGGTCGCCGCCGATGCCGCCGCTGGTGACGACGACGGCCTGGGCATGCAGCTCGAACTCGGCCTCGGACGCGCGTGAGCTCGCCTGTCCACGGGCGACGTCGCTGGGTACGAGCAGCCTGCCGCGCACCCCGTCGACGACACCGCCCGTCACAGTCAGCTCGTCGACGCAGTGCCGGAAGCGCATCGTCACCTGCCCCCGCTCGGCGGCCGCCCGAACCCGCGCGGCGAACGGCTCGACGATGCCCGGCCCGGTGCCCCACGTGATGTGGAAGCGGGGGACCGAGTTGCCGCGACCGGTGGCAGGGTCACCGCCGCGCTCGGCCCAGCCGACGATCGGGAAGAAGCGCACGCCCTGCTGGTGCAGCCAGGAGCGCTTCTCTCCCGCAGCGAAGTCGACGTACGCCTCCGCCCACCGGCGCGGCCAGTGGTCCTCCGGGCGGTCGAAGCCCGCGCTGGCCTGCCAGTCCTGCCAGGCCAGCGCGAGCGAGTCGCGGATGCGCAGCCGCCGCTGCTCCGGCGAGTCGACGAGGAACAGCCCGCCGAACGACCAGTGCGCCTGCCCGCCGAGCGACCCGGCGGGCTCCTGGTCGAGAAGGATCACCCGCCGTCCTGCGTCGGCGAGCTCGGCTGTGGCGACGAGCCCGGCCAGGCCGGCGCCCACGACGATGACGTCAGCGTCCGGCCCAGCCATGCGCGCAGTCTGCCCGACCGCCCGCACCTACCCCGACAGGCCCAGCTCAGTTGACCACGTTTGGCATGCGGGGCGTCGCGTCAGCAGGCATGCACGCCTACTGACGCGACTGTTCAGGTGCCAAACGTGGTCAACTGCACGGGGATGCGGCGGCAGTTGTGGATCAGTAGCGGTAGTGGTCGGGCTTGTAGGGGCCCTCGACGTCGACGCCGATGTACTCGGCCTGGTCCTTGGTCAGCTTGGTGAGCCTCACGCCCAGCGCGTCGAGGTGCATCCGCGCGACCTTCTCGTCCAGGTGCTTGGGCAGCACGTAGACCTTCTTCTCGTAGGTGTCGGTCTTCGTGTACAGCTCGATCTGCGCGATCGTCTGGTTGGCGAAGGAGTTGGACATCACGAAGCTCGGGTGACCCGTGGCGTTGCCGAGGTTCAGCAGGCGACCCTCCGACAGGACGATGATCGAGTGACCGTCCTCGAAGGTCCACTCGTCGACCTGCGGCTTGATGGTGTTGCGCTGGAC
>JAVEDJ010000125.1 GCA_030841025.1 Actinomycetota bacterium | reverse complement strand
TGTGCGCCTCACTCGTGCCGGTGGGTGCGCGGGTGCTCTATGCCGGCTGAGGCACCGGCCGGGTGGCGATCAGGCTTGCCGAGCTCGGCTACGAGTGCGTCGGGGTGGACCGGGACGAGTCGATGCTGGCCGTCGCCCGGGGCCGCGGGCCCGGGCTCACCTGGGTGTCCGGCGATCTCGCCGACCTCGACCTGCGACCCGACGGACATGCCGGCTTCGACCTGGTGGTCGCCGCCGGCAACGTCGTACCCCTTGTGGCGGCGGGCAGCGAGGCAGACGTCGTGGGCCGGCTGGCGGCCCACCTCGGCGACCGAGGCGTCCTGGTGGCGGGCTTCGGGCTCGACCGCGCCCACCTGCCGCCGGCCGCGGCGCTGATCGGCCTCGACGCCTACGACAGCTGGTGTTCCGCCGCCGGGCTGAGCCTGCAGCGCCGGCTTGCGACCTGGGACGGGGCGGCGTACGACGGTGGTGGGTACGCCGTCAGCATCCACTCCTCCTGATCATGCCCCTTGTGGTATAACGGTCTGACCAATAGACACCTGGGCCGGAACGAGAGACGACACAGGCATGGCGGCAGAGACAGACATCCTGATCGTGGGCGCGGGCCCGACGGGGCTCTATGGGGCCTACTACGCGGGGTTCCGCGGACTCGACGTGATCGTGATGGACTCGCTCCCGGAGCCCGGCGGCCAGGTCAACGCGATGTACCCGGAAAAGATGATCTACGACATCGCCGGTTTCCGCGCCGTCAAGGGCCGCGACCTGGTGGCCAGCCTGCTCGACCAGGCGGCGGTGTTCTCGCCGACGTTCCTGCTGGGCCAGGAGGCGGCCACTCTCGAGCACCTGAGCGACGGCCGCCTGCACGTCACGACCACCGCGGGCGAAGAGCTGATCGCCAAGGCCATCGTTCTCGCGGGCGGCATCGGCACCTTCACCCCACGCCCGCTGCCGGCCGGCGAGGAGTGGGTCGGCCGAGGCGTGGAGTACTTCGTGCCGAGACCGGCCGACTACGCGGGCTTGGACGTGCTGGTGGTCGGCGGCGGCGACAGCGCCGTCGACTGGTGCCTCGCGCTGCACCCGGTCGCGCGCTCGGTGCGGCTCGTCCACCGGCGCGACGCGTTCCGGGCACACGCCGCGAGCCTCAACCAGGCCAAGGAGCTCGAGGTCGAGTTCCTCACGCCGTACACCGTCTCCGGCCTGCACGGCGACGGCACCCTCGAAGCCGTCGAGGTGACGCGGGTCAAGTCCAGCGACGACGTACGGCGCCTCGAGTGCCAGGCCGTCGTGGCGGCACTCGGCTTCACCGCCGATCTCGGGCCGCTCGAGTCCTGGGGCGTCGAGATGGTCGACCGGCACATCGTCGTCGACTCACGGATGGCCACCAATGTGCCACGCGTCTACGCCGCCGGCGACATCACGGAGTACCCCGGCAAGGTGCGCCTGATCGCCGTCGGTTTCGGCGAGGCAGCCACGGCGATCAACAATGCAGCCGTCGAGATCAACCCAGAGCTCGACCTGTTCCCGGGGCATTCGAGTGACTCCGAGGCAGCCGCATGAGCACGAGTGACGCAACCCAGAGGCCCCACGGGCCACAGTCGACGCGCACCGGGCGTTGACCGCACAGCTGTCAGCACACCTCGAGCCACACGGAGGACAGATGGGTAAGAGTGGACGCGTTTTCGTCCGAGGCCTCACCTCGGAGACCTACGGTCTCGGCCAGTTCCGCCGCCAGCAGCTCGCGGTCGACCGGGTCCGCGACGACACGGTGGTGGTCGACGACGCCAAGGTCGGCCACTCCGGTGACAGCGCGGACTCGCGCACCTGGTGGCGGGTCGGCCCCGGAGACGAGGAGTTCCTGACCCAGACGCTGCAGGTGCACTTCGTGGAGCTGCCACCTCAGACGTCCAACCACGGGCACGGCCACCAGAACGAGGCCGCTTTCTACATCCTCGAGGGCGCCGGCTACGAGATCCACGACGATCAGCGCTACGAGTGGGAGAAGGACGACCTGGTGCTCGTGCACACCGACTCGGTGCACCGGCACTTCAACCCCAATGACGAGAAGGCCGTCGCGCTGGTCATGAAGGCCAAGTGCACCTGGATGTTCATGGGCCTCATCCAGCAGGGCCGCAGCGGACCGGTGGAGCGCGAGGACGAGTTCGGCCCGCGCGAGGACTGGTCGGCCATCTGGACGCCCGGCGTCCTGGACCGCAAGAAGGTCGTGAAGCCCGCCGACACCACGTGGGAGGACACCCCGCTCGGCCGCGTCCGGGTGATGAGCAGCCCCGACACCGAGGACGTCCGGGTGTTCAGCGTCGACGTCTTCGAGCTGCAGATCCCGGCGGGGAGCCGTTCGGGCAAGCACTGGAAGATGGCCGACGAGGTGCTCTACGTCCTCGACGGCGAGGGCTACTCGCTGCACTGGGAGGTGGAGGCGGAGATCGCCGAGAAGTACTACGCGCGTATCGCCAAGGAGCCCACCCGGCACGAGTTCAAGAAGGGCGACACCGTCTACGTGCCGCAGAACACCGTGGCCCAGCACTTCGCGTCGGACGGCACACCGGTGCGTCTGCTGTCCGCGCAGAACCGGGTGTTCAAGCACCTGGGCTACGACACCGTCCACTACCTCGAGCCGGCACCGGAGTTTGCCGGTTCCGACTCCGAGCTCGCGGGCACAACCGTCTGATCGCTGCCATGTCCCCCGTCGCGTCGCGGCGCCTCTCGCGCGACGTCGTCGCCGCCGCGGGGGGCGCTGCGGTGTACTCGTGCTCGCTCGGCATGGCCTCGGTCGCCCTGCCCCTGCTGGCGCTGCGCTCGGGCTACTCCGGCACCGACGTGGGCGCCCTCACCGCCGCCTCGGCAGCGGCACAGATGATCAGCCGGGTCGGACTCGGCTGGGTGATGCGACGCGTCGGCGACTGGTCCTTGATCGCCGGTGCGTCCCTGCTGCTCGCCGCCTCCAACGCGGTGCTGGTACTGAGTGCTGACCTGGCGCCGTTCGTGGCGGCGTGTCTGCTGCAGGGCGTCTCGCGCGCCTTCTTCTGGACAGGCAGCCAGACCCACGTCGTACGCCGCCCCGGCAGCTCGGTCAGCGCGCTCGCGCAGGTCAACTTCATCTCGAGCGCCGGCTCGCTCGCCGGACCCGTTCTCGCCGGTGTGCTCGCCGGGCAGTCGATGCGGCTGGCGCTGGTCGTCGCGACCGGTGTCGCCCTGCTCGCGACCATCCCCGCGACCCTGCTCGACCGGTTGCCGCCGTTCGTGCGCCCGCTCGACCGGCCCGCCGGGCGACTGTGGCGGCGGCCGGGGGTCTCGACCGGCTGCTGGGCCGGGGCCACGGCGGGCGCCTGGCGCGGGTTGCTGAGCTCCTACGTGCCGGTCGCCCTCGAAGCCGCCCGGCAGTCGAGCCGGGCGATCGGCATCCTGGTCTCGGTTGCCAACGCCGCATCCGTGCTCGGCTCGGTCATCGTGGCCCGCGTCCACGGCCCGTGGGTCGGCCGTTCCCTGGTCGCGGGCTGCCTGCTCGTCGGTCTGTCGATGTCGTTGTTCGTCCCCGTGGCCGAGCTCGCGTGGCTCGCCGCGGCTGTGCTCGCCCTGTCGGGGCTCGGCGCCGGAGCACTGCAGACCGTCGGCCCTGCCGTGGCGACCGACGCCGTACATCCGGAAGAACGCGGCGAGGCCATCGCGGCGACCGGCGCGTTCCGTGCGGCGGCCCTCTTCGGTGCGCCGCTCGCGGTCGCCGGAGCCATCGCGGTTGCACCGCTCGCCGCCGCAATGGCCGTGACCGGCGTGATCCTCGCGCTGCCCGCGTTGCGGGTGCCGCGATGAGGACGTCGCTGCGGTCGACCTCGACGAGGACCTTCCTCGGCTGGCCCGCGCTGGTGGCCGTCGACCAGATCCGGACGCGGCGCCCCGTGCACACCAGTGGGATACCTCTGCTCGTCGCCGGCTACCTCCTCTACCGCAGCGCCGGCTCCTTCCGGTCGCCCCGGGCCGGCGGTCCTCCCGGCATGTCTGCCGGCATGCCCGAGCAGCTGGTCGTCACCGGCATCTACGCCCGAACGCGCAACCCGATGTACGCCGGGCACGTGGTCTTCCTGACCGGCCTGGCCCTCACCGCCCGTTCCCCACTGGCGACCCTGGTCCTGGCCGGACACCTGCCCTGGTTCCGGGCGCGGGTGGCGCGCGACGAGCGGCGGCTGCGCACCCGGTTCGGCCGGGAGTACGACGACTACTGCACGGCCGTGCCCCGTTGGCTACCGTCGCCGAGGCGGGTGTGTCGGGGCCGCCGTACGGGTGCACGGGCGGCTTGTGCCTCCCGCACCCGGCTGGCAGAGTGTGCCTAATGGTCAGTCCATTGGAGGTTTAACGTGCCCACGCGAACAACGACGGCGGTCACGCACTACCACGTGCAGAAGACGCGCCGGGCCAAGTTCATCGAGGACTGGCGGGCCAACCACCGCGACGTCGTCCCCGCCGACGACGTCGTGCTGCAGGACAGCGCCCGTGGCAGCCAGATCGGCGTCTACGTCGGGGCGGACGGCGACCGACCCACCCGCACGATGGACGCGCTCGTCCACGAGTTCGCACCGGGTGCCCGTACGACGGTCCACCGCCACTCCTGGGACGCGATGGTCTTCGTCGTCGCCGGTTGGGGCTGGACCGAGATCGACGGCGAGCGCATCGACTGGGGGCCGGGAGACTCGCTGCACCTGCCCGCCTGGGCCTGGCACCGCTCGGGCAACGACGGCAGCGAGACGGCGCGCTATCTCACGTTCTCGTCCGAGCCACTCATGGACACGATGGGGATGTCGGTCCTGGAGGATGCCGGCGACGCCGCGGTCGAGAGCCTGCCCGGCCGGCCGGCGTACACGCCGGGCTTCCCGGGTGACGACCCGTACGCGCGTCGGACCCGACGGATCGCCCGCGAGCAGGAGTCGCGACGCAGCGGCCGGCTGCACACGAGCTGGGACGACCTCGAGATGCTCAACACCCCGCGTGGTACCCGCACGACGTTCCTGCTCGACCGGGCCATCGGCTACCAGGCGTCCGGCATCACCATGGCGATGTTCGAGATCGGCCCCGGACGCGGGCAGTCGATGCACCGCCACCCGGGCGAGGCGTGGCTCTATGTCGTGGAAGGCAGCGGCCACAGCTACATGGGCACCGAGCCCGAGGGCGGAGAGGAGCACCCGTGGAAGAAGGGTGACCTGATCGTCGTGGACCACTTCCTGTGGCACCAGCACTTCAACGACGACCCGGAGAAGACCGCCAAGGTGGTGCGCATCCACATGTTCGACAGCCTGCTGGAGACCATGCGTGCGCTGGCCGACCCGCTGGTGCTGTTCGAGGAGCCACCTGAGCACATCCGCGACAAGCAGGCCGGTGACCCCCAGTCGATCACGTGGCCCACTCTCGAGCGACCCACCTGGCCGTGAGGCCGGGCGGATGAGCGACACACGTCTCCCGCCCGGAGTCAGCGGCATCCATGTGCTGCCGGCCGACCACCACGACGGGCCGTGGGAGAGCATCATCGTGCCGCAGGCCGCGAAGGACCGGCTGCTCGGCAGCGCGCTGCTGGTGCTGCGGCACGGGCGCGCGCTGCAGGCGCTGTCGGGACCGCCGCACGGCGTGATCGTGCTCGCGGGACCGCCCGGTACGGGGAAGACGACGCTGTGCCAAGGGCTGGCTCAGGTGGCCGCCATGGCGGTGTCGCGACGTGGCGCGACCACCCTCGTGGAGATCGATCCGCACGAGTTCCCGAGCGAGATGCTCGGAGAAAGTCAGCGCGCCGTACGTCGGCTGTTCGCCGAGACACTGCCCGAGCTCGCCGCCCGGCGGCCCCACACCGTCGTACTCGTCGACGAGATCGAGGCCCTCGCCGTGCGGCGCAGCACGGCGTCCTTCGAGACGAACCCCGTGGACGTGCACCGCGCCACCGATGCGGTGCTCGACGGGCTGGACGCGTTGCGCCGCGCCTGCCCGCACCTGCTGCTCCTGTGCACCACGAACTTCCTCGCGGCGGTCGACGAGGCATTCCTCTCCCGCGCCGACCTCGTCCTGCGGACCGCCCTACCGGACGAGGACGTCGTCGCTCAGATCCTGCGCTCCTCGCTCGTCGAGCTGGCGACCCAGTGGCCCGCGCTGGAACCCCTCGCGGCCGACGACTCGCTGCACGTGAAGCTGGCGGCGCGGTGCCGCGGCATCGACGGCAGACGCGCACGCAAGCTGGTGCTGTCCGCGCTCGCATCCCGACCTGACCTCGCGCAGGAGCCGTCGAGGCTGTCGGCCGACGACCTCGTGGCGGCCATCGACACCGAGACAGCCGCGGGAACGTGACCGCCGAGGTCGAGCGCCCTGTCGGACTGACCGACCGAGCCGACGCCGAGTGGGGCAGCGACGCCGTCGTCGACCTGCTGCGCGCGCTCGACACGCCGTACCTGCCGATGAACCCTGGATCCTCGTTCCGCGGGCTGCACGACTCAGTCGTCAACCATGGCGGCAACCGCGATCCGCAGCTGCTGCTGTGCCTGCACGAGGAGATCGCCGTCTCGCTGGCACACGGTTGGGCGAAGGCGACCGGACGACTGGGTGTCGCGGCGGTGCACGATCTCGTCGGCCTGATGCACGCGTCGATGGCCGTCTACGACACGTTCTGCGACCGCGTTCCGCTGCTGCTGCTCGGCGGCAGTGGGCCGGCCAACCCGGCGCTGCGCCGCCCGATCGACTGGTCGCACTCGGCCACCACCCAGGCCCAGCTCGTCCGTGACTACGTCGTCTGGGACGCCGAGCCGCTGACCGCTGCCGCTGCGGTCGACGACATCTTGCGGGCCCGGCAGCGGTCATTGTCCGCGCCCCGCGGGCCGTCGTACGTGTCGTTGGACGCAGGCGTTCAGGAACAACGGCTCACCGAGCCGATCGGGCTGCCCCCGCTGTCGCGGCATGCTCCCGCACCACCGCTCGCACCCGATCCCGACTCGCTGGCAGCGGCGGTGGCCCTGCTCTGCAGTGCGCGACGACCGGTTGTCGTCGCGGGACGCGTCGGGCTCGACCCGGCGGTCGTGGCGCCGCTCGACGAGGTGGTCCGGCTGCTCGGCGCGGCCTATCGCGACGACCGGAACTGGTCGGTGCTGCCGACCAGCCACCCGCAGAACTGCAGCGGCGACGGCACGCTGCTCGACGAGGCCGACGTCGTGCTGGCCGTCGATGTCGAGGACCTGCCGGCCTTGCTGCGTCCGCGCGGGCAGGGCCCGCGTGGCAGCACGAGCAGGTCCTCGCGAGACCGACCGAAGATCATCGATCTCTCCAGCGGTGACCTCGGCATCCGGTCGTGGAGCAACAGCTTCGGACCCGCGGTAGAGCGCGACGTACAGCTGCTTGCGGACCCGGTGCTCGGCCTGCGCATGCTCGCCGAGCGGCTGCTCGCTGCCGTCGACCGCACCGCTGCGCAGGAGCGACGCGAGCAGGTCCTGGCCCGGGCCGCGGGGCTGCGCCGGCAGCACCAGGCCGCCCTCGACCGGCGGTGGCACGACCCGGTCATCTCGCCTGCGCGCCTGGTCGCCGAGACATGGGCAGCCGTGCGAGACGTCGACCATCTGCTCTGCATGCGCAACACCCGCACGTGGCCTGAGGGGGTGTGGCAGCTGCCGGGTGCGGGTGGCTTCCTCGGACACTCGGGTGGCGGCGGTGTCGGATACGGCCCCGGCGCCCTGGTCGGTGGCGCGCTCGCCGCCCGCGATCGCGGGCAGCTCGGCGTCGGCATCATCGGCGACGGGGACCTGCTGATGGCCGCCGGCGCACTCTGGACGGCGACCCACTACCGCATCCCGGCCCTGGTCGTCGTCAACGACAACGGGTCGTTCTACAACGACGAGCCGCATCAGGTGGCGGTAGCGCGCGAACGGGGCCGGCCCACGGACAACAGCTGGATCGGCATGCGCATCGCAGATCCGGCCGTCGACATCGCCGGGCTTGCCCGCAGCTACGGGTGCTGGGCCGAGGGGCCCGTCACGGACCCGGGCTGTCTCGGCGCCGCCCTCGCCCGAGGGGTCGCGGCCGCCGCCGATGGAGCCACAGCCGTCGTACAGGTGAGGACCGCTCCGCGATGAACACATCCCAGGCCACGACCGACGACCCGTCTGCTGCTGCTGTGCCGCACCGCCTCATGCACATCGGCGGCCAATGGGTCGACGCTGCCGATGGCGGTCGGGTCGAGTCCATCGACCCCACGTCCGAGACGGTGATCGCCACCGTGCCGGACGCCGGAGCCGACGACGTCGCAGCCGCCGTCGGTGCGGCAGCGGACGCCGCAGAGAGCTGGCGGGACAAGGGGTGGGCGGCGCGCGCCAAGCTGCTCCGGGAGCTGGCCGGCCGCATCGAGGAAGAGGCCGAGGAGCTGGCGCGACTGGACGTGCGCGACGGCGGCGCACCGATCACCGGCATGCGCGCCGACGTCGCCGGCGCCGTCGCAGAGCTGCACTACTACGCCGGCCTCGCGCCCGAGACGCGCGGCAGCACCGCGCCGTCGAACCCGGACACCCTGTCCTACACACTGCACGAGCCGTACGGCGTCGTGGCGCGGATCATCCCGTTCAACCATCCGTTCAAGTTCGCCGCCGGCAAGGTCGCAGCGCCCCTCGCCGCCGGCAACGCCGTCGTGCTCAAGCCGGGTGAGCAGACGTCGCTGTCCGCGCTGGTGCTGGCGCGCATCGCAGCCGACGTCTTGCCGCCGGGGGTACTCAACGTCGTGACCGGTCGGGGCAGCACCACCGGCGCGGCCCTGGTCGCACATCCCGACGTGCCACGCGTGGCTTTCACCGGTTCGGTGCCCTCGGGTCGCGCGGTGCTGCGCACGGCGGCCGAGCACATCAAGCATGTCTCGCTCGAGCTCGGCGGCAAGAACCCGATCCTGGTGTTCCCCGACGTGGATCCCCGCCGTGCCGCCGTGTCCGCGGTCACCGGCATGAACATCGCGCGCTGCACCGGCCAGTCCTGCGGATCGACGTCCCGCCTGTTCGTCCATGACGACATCTACGACGCGTTCCTCGACGCACTGCTGACCCGGCTGGACGAGCTCGCGGTGGGCGACCCGATGGACGAGGCGACCCAGGTGGGACCACTCGCGTTCGCCGCACACCGCGATCGCGTTCTGTCCTACATCGACGGAGCGCGACAGGAGGGGGCGACGGTGGCGGCGGGCGGCGGCGTGCCCGCCGGGTACCCGCGAGGCTTCTACGTCGAGCCGACCGTGCTCATCGACTTGCACGACGACATGACCGTGGTCCGACAGGAGGTCTTCGGCCCGGTCATGTCAGTGCTCCGGTGGCGTGACGTCGACGACGTCATCCGGCGCGCCAACGCGACGCCGTACGGCCTCACGGCGAACATCTGGACCAGGGATGTGTCGGCCGCACACCGCACCGCCCGCGCCCTCCAGGCGGGTTACGTCTATGTCAACGGCACCGGGAAGCGGCCGATGGGGACGCCGTTCGGCGGCTGGAAGACAAGCGGCCTCGGCAAGGAGAACGCACTCGAGGAACTGCAGTCCTACACCCAGGAGAAGACGGTCACGGTGACCCTGTGGTGAGTGGCTCGGAGCGCCACCCGGCCGAGTCTGAGCCGATGGCACTCGTCCCGTCCCGCACCGCCCTCCTCGTCTTCGACCTGCTCGAGTGCTACCGCGAGGCCGCGGAGCAGGCAGGCGTCATCGCGCGGATGCGCGGGCTGGTCTCCGAGTGCCGGGGACGCGCGATCCCCGTGATGTGGACCCGGGCGGACCACCGCGAGGACGGGTCCGACCTGGCCCGCACCATCGCAGACGTCGACAATCGGCACCGGGCCTTCGGACCCGGCAACCCACGACCGAGCCGACCCGCGCACGGTGCTGGCTCGGCGGCCTACCAGACGCTGTCCGAGCTCGGCCAGCGGCCGGAGGACTACGACGTCCCCAAGCACCGGTGGTCGGCGTTCCACGGGACGCACCTCGACACGTCGCTGCGCGCCCGGGACATCGACACGCTGCTGCTGTGCGGTGGCTCCACCCACGTCGGCGTCGCCTCGACCGCCTACGCCGGACGTGACCTGGACTATCAGGTCATCGTGGTCCGCGACGGGCTCACCGGCCAGCAGCCACAGCGGAACTTCTTCGTCGAGCATGTGTTTCCCCGCATCTGCCGTGTCAGGACAGCCGACCAGGTCCTCGCCGCCCTCGACGAAGGGAAAGCTCCGTGACGAACTTCGCGCCGTACGACGAGCCGGTCTGGGGATCGGACGTCATGGTCGACGTGCTGCGCCGGCTCGGCCTGCGGTACGTCGCGCTCAACCCGGGGTCGTCCTTCCGTGGCCTGCACGACTCCCTGGTCAACTACGGCGGCGACGAGATCACGATGATCGAGTGCCCGCACGAGAAGATCGCGATGGGGGTGGCCCACGGCTACGCGAAAGCCACCGGCGAGACGATGGCGGTGATCCTGCACGACCTCGTCGGCCTGCTGCACGGGGCGATGGGCGTCTACTACGCCTACATCGATCGCACCCCCGTGCTCGTGCTCGGCGGATCCGGCCCCGGCGATCACGCCCGCCGTCGGCCCAACATCGACTGGATACACTCCGCCAACGTGCAGGGCCAGGCCGTGCGCGCCTACACCAAGTGGGACCACGAGCCGCGTTCCCTGGCTTCCGTCCCGACGGTCCTCGCCCGGGCGCACCGCATCGCGCGGGAAGAGCCGCGGGGCCCGGTCTACGTCGCCCTCGACGCCGGTTTGCAGGAGGATCGCGTCGAGACTCCCGTGCCGCTGGACGACCTCGAGCGGCTGGCCGCTGTTCCGTCGCGGCTCGCGCCGGAACCTGAGGCCCTCCGTGAGCTCGCACGACGGCTATGCGCAGCGCAGCGTCCGGTCATGGTTCTCGGCTACCCCGGGCGCGACCCCGCCTCGTTCGACGTCCTCGTCCAGCTGGCCTCGGAGGTGGGGATCGGAGCGGTCGAGACGCACTGGCGCCTCAACTTCCCCAATCGCCACCCGCTCAACGTCACCGGCTCCGAGGCACTGGAGCAGACCGACTGCCTGCTGTTCGTCGACGTGAAGGACATGGGGAAGGCGACGCAGAAGCTCGAGTCGACGACCCGGCGGATCACGTCTCGGCTGCCCGCGGGCTGCCAGGTGCTCGACCTCGGCTTCAACGACGTGGGCATCTCTTCCTGGAGCGAGGACTACGCCGAGCTGGTCGCCACCGACGTGCAGGTCACCGCGGACACCGCCGTGGCCCTTCCCCTGCTGCTCGAGGAGTGCCGCGCCGTCCTCGCCACCGAATCAGCGGAACGGCAAACGTCGCGGGCGTCGTGGCGAGCCCAGCTGCAGCAGCTGCACGACGACACCTGGGGCCGGTGGCGGGAGCAGGCATCGAACGACGCAGACGCCTCGCCGGTGTCGACCGCCCGGCTGGCGGCCGAGGTCTGGGAGGTCGTCAAGGAGCACGACTGGGTGCTGACGGCTGGCACAGCCGCCGACTGGGCGCTGCGCACGTGGGACTTCGACCGACCGCACCGCCACCCCGGCAAGCAGCTGGGCACCGCGACCCAGATCGGCATCTCGCTGGGCGTGGCGCTGGCACACAAGGGCAGCGGGCGGCTCGTCGTGGATCTGCAGCCCGACGGCGACCTGATGTTCGACGTCGGAGCGCTGTGGGTGGCCGCGCGCTATGAACTGCCTCTGCTGGTCGTGATGTTCAACAACCGCGCTTACTACAACGACTGGGCGCACCAGGAGCGGTTGGCGCGGCAGCGCGGCACGCCGCTCGAGCGCGCGAACATCGGGATGGCCATCGCGACGCCGGAGCCCGACTTCGCAGCCATCGCTCGCGGTTTCGGCTGGTGGGCCGAGGGACCGGTCACTGACCCCGCCGAGGTGCGCGATGCCGTGCGGAAGGCGGCCGAGCACGTGCACGGCACCGGTCGGCCGGCGCTGGTGGACGTGGTCTGCCAGATGAAGTAGGCGTCGCCGTCAGCCACCACGCCGCGGCTGGGTGACCTGCTCGTCAACCGGCGCGGCCCGGGAGTCCTCGTCCTCGGGCGGCGCCCGGTCCGCATCATCCTCGCGCAGCGCGACGCCCTTGTACTCCCGGACGACGTTGGGCCGGCTGGCGAAGCCGGCGGCGACTGCGAGGGTCACCAGAGCTCCGAGGGACAGCGCCGCCACCGGTCCCACGAGCGCCGCGATCGACCCGACCATGACGTCGCCGAGGGCCGGACCACCGCGCGAGGACATCTGGTAGAAGGCCTGCACGCGCCCGCGCAGCTCGTCCGGTGTCTCGATCTGGACAGCAGCGTGGCGGATGGTCGTCGCCATCGCGTCGAAGGCTCCGAGGAACAGGGCGGCGAGCAGCGTGAGGACGAACAGGGGCGACTGCACGAGCAGGATGGCGCTCACGCCGTACAGCGCAGTCGACACGAGCAGCACCCGTCCGAGCCGCTGGCTACGGCCAACGACACGGAACACCGTGTACGTCGCCAGCAGGGCCCCCGCCGAGGGAGCGCTGCTGAGCAGCCCATAGCCGCTGGGCCCCACATGGAGCACGTCGATGGCGAGCGCCGGAAGGACCACGCGGTAGGCGCTGAACACGGTGGCCGCCACGTCGAGCGACATCAGCTTCCAGATGAGTGGGCGGCGCCGCACATAACGCGCCCCCTCTGCGATGGATGCGAGGACCGAGCGACGCGCCTCGGCGCTCGGAGTGAGCGCCGGGACCCGCAGCACGGCGAGTACGACGATGAGCGCGGCGTAGGTCACGACATCGAGCGCGTACATGAGGCCGGGGCCGTTAGCGGCGATCAACAGGCCGGCGAGCGCGGGCCCGATGAGGACGGCGATCTCCCGCGAGGGGTTCAGCAACGCGATGGCCTGCCCGAGCTGTTCACGCGGCACGAGCGCCGGGATCAGCGCCTGGCGCGCCGGCTGGTCAAAGGTCGCCGCCGCCGTCGTGAGCAAGGCACAGAGGATGACGTGCCAGGGCTTCGCGTCCCCGGCGAGGGTGACCGTCGCCAGACCGAGCGCAACGACCAGCGAGGCGAGCTGCGCCCACTGCAGCAGGCGTCGCCGGTCGTACCGGTCGGCGAGTGCGCCGCCCAGCGGGCTCAGGATGAGCAGGGCCACCGCCTGCGCGGCACCGACCAGCCCGGTCTGCGCCACCGACCCAGTCAGGTCGTAGACCTGGTAGAGGTTGGCAGCTACCGTGCCGCGCGTCCCGATCTGCGACAGCACGACACCCGACCAGTACAGGTCGAAGTCGCGGTTGTGCAGGACTGCAGGCAGGCCCATGCCGAGCCGGTCAGCCGACCGGCACGAGCGAGAGCTTGGCTGGGTCCAGTCTCAGGAAGACCGTGGTTCCGGGCTCGATCGACGTCTCGGGGTTGCTGCGAGTGCGTAGCTCGTTCTTGCCCACACCGACGACGTGGTCGACCGCGTCGCCGAGGAAGGCACGGGTCAGAACCTTCCCGCTCCACTCGTTGGCGACACCGTTCGGGTGCGCATCACGAGACACCTCGACTGCCTCGGGGCGGATCGACACGATCACCTCTGTGCCCGCGGGCAGGGCGGCCGCGGAGTCGAGCACCAGCTGCCCGTCGGTGGTCTCCACGGTGTGCCGCTCTCCCTCGCGTCCGCGAACGACGCCGGAGATGAAGTTAGAGGTGCCGATGAACTCGGCGACAAACCGGCTGTTCGGGTTTCCATAGATGTCGCGCGGCTTGCCGAGCTGAATGATGTTGCCTTCGTTCATCACCGCGATGTGCGTCGACAGCGCCAAGGCCTCGATCTGGTCGTGCGTCACGTAGACCGAGGTGATGCCGAGCTCCCGCTGCAGTCGCTTGAGCTCGTACCGCAGCGACTCGCGCAGCTTTGCGTCAAGGTTGGACAACGGCTCGTCGAGCAACAGCAGCTGCGGTTCGATCACGATGGCGCGAGCCAGCGCCAGCCGCTGCTGCTGACCACCGGACAGCTTGGTCGCGTCGCGGTCTGCGAGCTTGGCCAGCTCCATCGTCTCGAGGACACGGGTGACCCGCTCGGCGATCACATGCTTGGCCGGCCGCTGCGACCGAGGCCGTACTTGCAGCGGGAAAGCGACGTTGTCGAAGACCGACATGTGCGGCCAGATCGCGTAGGACTGGAAGACCATGCCCAGCCCGCGCTGGTTGGCGGGAATGTTGATCGACCGCTTGCCGGGCCTGGACTCGAAGAAGGTCCGGTCGCCAACGTTGATCGCGCCGCTGTCGGGACGTTCCAGACCGGCGATGGACCGCAGGGTGGTGGTCTTGCCGCAGCCGGACGGGCCGAGCAGCGTGAACAGCTCGCCGTCCTGGACCTCGATCGAGATGTCGTTGACGGCGAACACCCGTGCCTGGGCGTCGTCTCCCTTGGCCGTCCGTCGTCGTCGGCGTTCGCCGTCGAAGGACTTCACGAGGTGGTCGATGCTCAGCATGCGTGTCGTCTCCCAGAGAAGTGTGGTCGGGACGTGGAGGAGTCAGTCCTCACGTAGCCCGACCTTGGCCCCGAGTTTGTAGGCGATGGCAACGAGGATGACCAGAGTCAGCACCATCACGACGCCCAGCGCTGACAGAACCGTGAACTGACCGTTCTCGAACTGCTCGAAGATCAGGATGGAGAGCACCTCGTTGCCCGGGCTGTAGAGCAGGATCGAGCTGGAGAGCTCGCGGAAGGAGACCACGAGGATGTAGATCCAGCCCGCGACGAGACCGGGCGACAGCAGTGGGAGCAGCACTCGGCGGAACGTCTGCCACCAGCTGGCGCCGCTGACCTGCGCCGACTCCTCGAGCTCCGAGGAGATCTGGTGCATCGACGTGACGGCATAGCGCATGCCATAGGGGAGGTAACGCGTGCAGTAGGCGATCAGCAGGATGAACAGCGTGCCGTAGATCGGGATGGGGCTGCGCAGGTAGACGAAGGAGAGGGCGAGCCCCAGCACGAGCCCGGGGATCACGAGCGGCACGAAGGCCAGCTGATCGATGATCTGCCGGCCCGGGATCTTGGAGCGGACAACCATCCACGCGGCGATCGCCATGATGCCCATCACGAGGGTCGCGGTGCCCACGCCGAGGATCAGCGAGTTCTTCAGGGCTGTGACCGCCTTGTTCATTCCGGCGAGCTCACGGTAGTTGTCGAAATTCATGCTCTGGAACGCTTCGACGGACGGCGCTCGGTAGAAACCCAACATGGACGTGTAGAGCAGCACCGCCAACGGAGCGAGCACGGTAAAGAAGAAGTACAGGATCACCATGCCGCCCATGACGGGGCGCCACTTGCCGAGCTCCATAGGACGGGGGCGGAAACCCTTGCCGGTGATCGTCTGGAAGCTTTTCCCCGACTTCCCCACGAGGTTGGACAACGCGACACCGATCATCGCGAAGACGAGCAGCCCGACGGCCAGCGCGCCGGCCGCTGCCAGGTCGGGCGGATAGGTGCGCAGCACGAAGTAGATGCGGCTGGTGAAGACGTAGATGCCGTTCTGCAGCCCGAGCAGTGCCGGGACCTCGAAGCTCTCCAGGCTTCGGACGACCATGATGAGGATGGAGGCCACGATCGCTGGCCGCACCAGGGGAACCGTGACCCGGCGGAAGACCTGCCAGCGGCTGGCGCCGGACATCAGCGCCGACTCCTCGAGCGACGGGTCCATCGATCGGAAGGCCGCCACCATCAGGAGAAAGACGATCGGGGACAGATGCAGTCCCTCCACCCAGATCATGCCCCAGACCGTGAACACGTTGAAGAACCCCGGGCCGAGCACAGGCTCGATCAACGAGTTCAGCAGGCCGATGTCCGGACTGGCCAGCAGGATCCACGCAACCGTGTAGAGGATGCCGGGGATGATCAGCGGAATGATCGACGCTGCGAAGAACAGGCCCTTGAACGGCACATCGGTCCGCACATTGAGATAGGCCAGCGCCGTACCGATCGTGAGCGAGAGCGCCGCGGCACCGACGGCGAACCACAACGAGTTCGTGACGAGCTCGCCGATGCGCGAGTTGCCGTAGGCCCGTGAGAAGCCGTCGAGGCTGAAGCCTCGGTCGTCGAAGAAGGTGCCCCAGAGCAGGTAGTACAGCGGCACGATGGCCAGGTATCCGATGACCACGGCCACCGCACCGCTGATGAGGAACTTCGGTGTGGGGACCCATCTTCGCCGGCCCGCGGACTTGCCGCGGGCCAGGCGCTCGGTAACGGTCGTCATCGTCTCAGTCGCCTCGACTCACTGGTCAACTACCTCGCCGCCCGAAACCACCTTGTCGTAGCGGTCGGACCACACCTTCCCGTTGTTCAGCAGCTCCTTGACGTCCACCGGGATGACGTCCACGCCGGCCAGCGGGTCGTTCGCACCGGCGATGGAAGGTGTGAGACCGAGATCCGTCAGGATCTTCTGCCCGTCTTCGCTCAGCAGCCAGTCGGCGAACAGCATGGCCGCAGCGGGGTGCTTGGCCGTCTTCATCAGCCCCAGGCCGTTCGGCCGAGCGATGACCGGCTCCACGAACGGTTCGTAGGCGACAGGCGCGCCGGTGGCCTTGAGCCGCTCCACCAGGTAGGAGTAGTTCGACGCGGTCACCGCGAACTGGCCGGCTGACATCAGCTCACCCTGCACGGTGTGGCCCTTGACGATCTTGGCTCCCTTGGCCATGTCGGCGAAGAGCTTGTTGATCTCGTCCTTGGACTTGCCCTGCTTCTCCCAGTACTTGTACAGCGTGAGGTACCAGTCGGAGTCGGCAACCTCCATGGAGAGCTGTCCGTCCCACTTCGGGTCCGCCAGGTCCTCCCAGGATTTCGGCTCCTCGCCCTTCTTGACCTTCTTGGTGTTCCAGCTCGGAGCGAACAGGTTGTATCGCGTCGCCGTCCAACGGTCGAAGTGACCCGCCTCGCTGACCTCGTCGCGACGGGTCCCGGAGTAGGCGGCGAGGTATCCCTCGGTCTGCAGGGCGAACATCTCCGTGGCATTGCTCTCGACCACGTCGTTGCCCTGGAACCTGGCCTTCTGCTCCTGAAGGATGCGCTGCAGCACCGTCTCGGACGACGCCCGGTAGACGTTCACATCGACCTTGAACGCGTCAGAGAAGGCCTTGGTGACCGCGTCGGCGACATCGGAGGTCATCGACGTGTAGAGGTCGAGCTGACCCTCCGCCTCGGCCTGCTTGACCAGGGCGTCGCGGCGCGCGTCGTCGGGCGTCTTGTTCGTCTTGGTGAAGAACTTCTCGGCCGCTGTGGGCGCATTGCTCGTGGACTTGGCATCGGTGTTGCTCGCCGTCGGTGACCCGCCACAGCCGGCCAGGAGGAGAGCGGTGCCCAGCAGCAGCCCGGTCCCCTTCAGCCGCAGCGCAGGCACTCCGGTTCGTCTACCGACTCGGTTCTTGCAATCCGTCACGGCTGCTTCACTCCTCATTCGTCGACCACCTGACCGCCCTCCAGGATCTGGGCATAGAGGTCATCCCACTTCTTACCGTTGGCCTGAAGCTCTTTCTCGGGAGGCGCGATGACCTCATAACCCTCCAAGGGGTCGTTTCCCGTCGGGATGGACCCGATTCGGAACAGACCGGCGAATATCTTCTGGCCCTCAGTCAGCTCGAAGTCGACAAACAGGGTTGCGGCCGCAGGGTTCTTGGCGGTCTTCATCAACCCGATGCCGTTGGGCCGGATGACGATGGGCTGCACGGGATCGCGGCCCTTGGGCTTCCACACGACGGGCGCGCCGTCCCGCGCGGCCTTGTCGACGGTGTGGCTGTAGACCGAGAGGGCCGTATCGAACTGGCCTGCCGAGAGCAGCTCGCCCTGAACGGTGTGCCCCTTCACCACCTTGGCGTTGGCAGCGATCTTGGAGAACAGGTCCTTGACTTCTGCCGCGCTCTTGCCCGACTTGAGGTAGTACTGGTACATGGCGGTGAACCAGTCGTAGTCGCCGAGCTCCAGCGAGATCTTGCCCTTCCACTTCGGGTCCGCGAAGCCTTCGATCGTGTCGGGCAGGTCTGCGGCCTTGAGCTTCTTGGTGTTCCAGCCCACCACGAAGACGTTGAAGCGCGAAGCGGTCCAGCCGTCGGCCTGACCCTCCTTGCGCACCTGGTCGCGCAGCTCGCTCTTGTACGGGTAGAGCAGGCCCTCCTTGTTGGCCACGTTGAGCTCGAGAGAGTTCGTCTCGAAGACGTCGTTCCCGAAGTAGCCGGCCTTCGACTCCTGCAGCACCCGCTGCAGGGCGGTCTCCGAGTTGGCCCGATAGACGCTGACGTCCACGTCATAGGCGTCCTCGAAGCCGTTGATCAGGTCGTCGATGTCGGTGTTGGACGTGTAGATGGACAAGGACCCCTCGGCCTCGGCCATCTTCACTAGCTCATCGGTGCGGGCCTGACCGGTCATGCCGTTCAACTTGTCGTAGACCTTCTGCGCCCGGGCCGCAGCCTTCTCGACCTTGCTGCTGCCACCACTGCTGCCCTCGGACGGCGAGGTGGGCGAGCCGCCACAGGCGGACAGGACGAGAGCGGTGAGCGCTGCGGCCGCGCTCACGACTACGGAACGTTGGCGCATGAGCTCTCCTGTCATCTGCGGCGGAGGCCGGCTTGCTGTCAGAGCGAGAACCGTCTGGTGCACGTGTCGTGCTGGGCTAGGCGCAGTTGATCGTCTCCGTCAGTCGCCGTCGGGATCGAGACCCGGTACGACCTCCGAGTGCTGGTCGAGCAACGACCCGTGGCCGCTGCCGTGGTGCCCGCCGTGCACGGCGCCCTGCTCGGCAGCCGCCCGCATCAGCTCAGCGCCCTCTTCGGGTGACAGCTGCACCGAGTGACGCTCGATGTTGTGCAAGCGCATGGTGCGCAGCAGACCCGTGTCCTGGATCGCGAGATAGCGAGACGTGTCGTTCTGGTCGAGGTTGAAGTGCTGGTGCCACGCCCAGCGCGGCGGCGCGAACAGCGTCCCCTCGGACCACTCCACCACCTCGACCGGATCCTCGTCGTAGTTGATGACGGAGTAGCCGTTGCCCTTGACGATGTAGAGGTACGCCTCGGTCGTGTGTCGATGACGCACCGACGCACCGGCCGGCTTCAGCTCCGCGATGTGTGCAGACAGGACGTCGTAGTCCGCAAGGTCGAACCACATCCCACGGTTGTTGCGCCACGGCCGCTCCGGCAGCTCCATCTTGCGCAGGTCGTGCGGGACGACGAGACCCTCGATGGGGGGGTGCTTGCGATTGAAATCGTCCCGAGCCGCGATCTCCGATGAATCCCGATTGCGCTTCTCGTTGGCCAACACTCCACTGAGGTAGTCCTTGCGCACGTCCGCTCCTGACAGTCGGGTTCGCTTGGCTGGTAGTCAACAGGGTCCAAGGTCTTAAGGTCTAACCATTGTCGTATTTCGTTACTTGTTCGTAATCTGAATACGCTTGCGGCGTCAGCTCGTGGTCGAGCAGTTCGCGTACGTAGTCGACGGAGATGCCGGGCATCAGCTGCCGCGACTGGCGGGCTACCGGCAGGTCGTGACCGACCTGAGCGCCCGCGGCCACGGCATTGGCCAGGTCCTTGGCGTGCCACGTGAAGCGCATCTGCTCCAGCTCGGCCAGCGTGCGGCTGGCCACGGGCGAGTCGAGCAGGGCGCGACGCAGCAGGCGTATGTCGAGACCGTGCCGGCGTCCGAGCTCGAGAGACTCGGTGATTGCACAGATCTGCGCCCAGTGCAGCATGTTGTTGCAGGTCTTGGCCACCTGCCCGGCACCGAGCGGGCCGAGACGGTGGATGGTGGCGGTCCACGGCTCCAACGCCCACCTCGCTCGCGCCAGCGCGTCGCCGTCGCCACCGACGAGCAGGTTGACCGTGCCTGCCTCAGCGCCACGGACTCCACCCGTGAGTGCCGTGTCCAGGACGTCAGCAACCCCCGTGGCCGCCGCGATCTCCAGGCAGATCTCGGGTCGGACCGAGCTCGCGATGCACAGCACGGCTGCCGGCTTGAGAGCGGCCACGAGACCCGTGTCCAGGCAGCAGGCTCGGACAGCTTGCTCATCCGGCACGGTCACGATCACGACGTCCGCGCCGGCCACAGCCGCCTGATCGGCCGGGACGCCACCGCGCTGGGCGGATGTCTGGACGCGCTCCTGGTCCAGATCGAGCAGCAGGGGCCGCAACCCGACCGCGGCCAGATGGCCCGCGATGGGGCCGCCCATCGCGCCCAGACCGACAACCGCGACAACGGCCGCACCGGGGGGCTGCGCATCAGCCTGAGCAGTGCTCGCACCGTCTGCCATGCACGTCTCCCGGTCGCAGGGAATCCCTTTCCGGGCGCAAAGGTAATACCATTTGATCGTTCAGTCGAGGGAGGTGCGGTGGGCGACGATGCCCCCAGCCGACCGTGGCGATCGCGTACCTTCCGCTCGCTGGCGGTGCGCAACTACCGCTATTACTTTGCCGGCCAGGCGATCAGCGTGGCCGGGACGTGGATGCAGCGCGTCGCCCAGGACTGGTTGGTCCTGGAGATAACCGACTCCCCGGTCGCGGTCGGCATCGCGACCTCCTTGCAGTTCCTGCCCACGCTGCTGTTCGGTCTGTACGGCGGCGTGATCGTCGATCGCATCGACCGGCGGCGGGCCATCATCACGACGCAAGCGGTGGCCGCCCTGCTCGCAACGACTCTCGCGATCGTCACGATCGCCGACGTCGTGACCCTGCCCATGGTCTATGTGCTCGCCTTCCTGCTCGGACTGGTGACCGTGATCGACGTTCCGGCCCGCCAGGCTTTCGTCACAGAGATGGTCGGGCCCGACGACTACGTCAACGCACAGGCGCTCAACTCCACCATCCACAACGCCGGCCGGCTGATCGGGCCGGCCATCGCCGGCATCCTGATCGCAAGCGTCGGCGCCGGAGCGGCCTTCACCATCAACGCCGCGTCATTCGTGGCCGTCCTCGTGGGACTGCTGCGCATCGACAGCTCACAGCTACGTCCCGTCACCGCGTTGGTCCGGGCCAAGGGGCAAGCGCGCGAGGGTCTGCGCTACGTCTGGTCGCACCCAGATCTGCGGGCGTGCATGCTGCTGGTCGCGGTCGTCGCAGTGTTCGGCCAGAACTTCCGGGTCGTCCTGCCGGTGCTCGCTCGCGAGACGTTCCACGGCGACGCGCAGGTCTATGGGTGGCTCACGTCCGCACTCGGCGCCGGCGCCGTCCTGGGCGCGCTCGCCAGCGCAGCTCGCGCCTCCGCGACCGCCTGGTCACTGATGATCTGGACCTTCGCCTTCGCCGTCGCCAACGTGCTCGCGCTCGTCTCGCCCCTGCTAGGAGTTGCGCTGGTGGCGATGGTGGCGCTCGGCGTCGCCAACATCTGCTTCAACACCTTGGCCCGCACGCTGCTGCAGATCGGCACCGAACCGCAGATGCAAGGGCGGGTGATCGCCTTGCACTCGCTCGTCTTCCTCGGCAGCACGCCCATCGGGGCCCCCATCGTGGGCTGGGTGTGCGAGACCTGGGGACCGCGGGCGGGCTTCCTGCTCGCCGCGACGACGTCAGCAACCGCGGCGCTCGTCGTGCTGCCCCGACTGCGCGGCCGGCGCCGGCTGCGGGCCTGACCCGGCCGAGTACGCGGAGCGGGACGGTGGCACAACGCAGGATCGCGAATTGGGCCATTGGTTGCACCAATGCCGGCACGTACGTGAGAGGATCCAGCCATGGTTTCGGACCGCATTGGGACGCCGTCGGCCGAGCGCCCACTGCAGGAAGGCATGTTCTCTCCTGTGTCGGTGGGCCGGGTGTCGCAGGTCATCGTCGAGCAGATCAGGGTCCTGGTGCGCGACGGTCGGCTCAAGCCCGGCGACCGGCTGCCCAGCGAGCGCGACCTGTGCGAGCGCTTCGGCGTCAGCCGGGTGACCGTGCGGGAGGCGCTCCGGGTGCTCGAGGCCGGCGGTCTTGTGGAGATCCGGGTCGGGGCTCGCGGCGGCGCCTTCGTGACGTCGCCCAACAGCGACAAGCTCGGCAGCAACTTTGCCGATCTACTGAGCCTGTCGCCGGTGACGGCGTTCGAGGTCACCGAGGCCCGCAAGGTCTTCGAGCTGGGCATCCTGCCGTTGGTGATCGAGCGCGCCACGGACGACGACGTCGCGGAGCTGTTCGATCTGGTCGATCGGGCCGACATCGCGCAACGTCATGAGAGCTACACGATGGCCCACTCCGCAGCGTTCCACACGCGAGTCGCCGCCTGCACCCACAACGCAGCCATCGAGATGATCGTGCAGTCCTTCCACGGGCCGTTGCTCATGTCATTGCGCGAGGCACAGACCGTGGCGCCACTGATGGGCCGCAAGGGCGTGCGTGAACACCGCAAGTACGTCGAGACGATCCGTGACCGCGATGTCGACACGGCTCGTAAGGTCATGACCGATCACCTCGACCGTACGGCGGCCCGCGTCCAACAGCGCGCCTGACCGCATCAAGACGCAGACGACAACGGCCCCTCTACAAGGAGGACGAGACAGCCATGGCCTCTCGCACGACACCGCCGTTCCGGGCTGACCACGTCGGCAGCCTGCTACGCCCCCAGCGACTCCTCGACGCGCGTGCGAAGCAGTCCGCAGGTGAGCTGGATGGCGAGGCGCTGCGCGAGGTCGAGGACGCGAGCATTCGCGACGTCGTGCGCATGCAGGAGGAGGTGGGGCTGCAGTCCGCGACCGACGGCGAGTTCCGCCGTACGTCGTGGCACATGGACTTCATCTACCAGCTCGGCGGCATCGATCGCACCGATGAGAAGTTGAATGTGCACTTCCGCAACGAGCAAGGCGAGCTGGACTTCCAGTCCGCGGCACTGCGGGTGGACGACCGGGTGACGCTGGCCGACACGATCTTCGCCGACGCGTTCACCTTCCTGCGCGACCAGGTCTCCACCGCCACGCCGAAGCTGACGATCCCCTCGCCGTCGATGGTCCACTACCGCGGCGGCCGCGCTGCCATCGACGAGGGCGTCTACCCCGACCTCGACGCCTTCTGGACCGATCTGAGCGGCGCCTACGCCGAGCAGGTACGCCGCCTGGGCGAGCTCGGCTGCACCTACCTCCAGCTCGACGACACCAGCCTGGCCTACCTCAACGACCCACAGCAGCGCGCGATGGTCTCCGAGCAAGGCGGCGACGCCGAGCATCAGCACGAGCTCTACATCCGCAACATCAACGCCGCTCTGAGCGGCCGGCCCGAGGGCATGAACGTCACTACCCACATGTGCCGCGGCAACTTCCGGTCGTCATGGGCAGCCGAAGGTGGCTATGACTTCGTCGCCGAGGCGCTGTTCTCCGAGCTCGACGTGGACGGGTTCTTCCTGGAGTACGACGACGCGCGCTCGGGTGGCTTCGAGCCATTGCGCTTCGTGCCAAGCGGCAAGAACGTCGTGCTGGGTTTGGTGACCACCAAGAAGGGCGCCCTGGAGGACAAGGACCAGCTCAAGCGCCGGATTGACGACGCGAGCAAGTACGTGCCGCTCGAGCAGCTGTGCCTCTCACCGCAGTGCGGGTTCTCCTCGACGGTGGAGGGCAACGCGCTGACCTACGACGAGCAGGTGGCGAAGCTGCGCCTCGTCGTCGAGACCGCCGCGGAGGTCTGGGGCTAGCTGAGGCTGTCGGCCGGGGCCTGTCCCGGGATGTGATTTTCGACTGCCGCGCGACGCCTCCGGTGTCATCATCGTCCGCATGCTGACGGCCTCGGTGACGTTCGCCGTTGCGGCGAGCCTGATCGTGCTGCTGCCCGGCCCCGACACCCTCGTGGTCCTCCGCAACCTGATCCGCGGCGGCCGGCGTACGGCGGCCCTGACCGTGGCCGGCGTGCTGTCCGGCCTGACGGTGTGGGTGGCGGCCGCAGCGTTCGGCCTGGCCGCGTTGCTGCACGCCAGCGAGGATGCCTACGCCGTCCTGCGCGTGGTGGGCGCCTGCTACCTGCTGTGGCTGGGGATCCAGACGTGGCGTTCGCGGTCCACGCCGGAGGCGCTGACGGCCGATGCACTCAAGCCTGGCCGTCGGTGGCTGGGCCGCGGCTTCGGGGCCGGCCTGGCCACCGACCTGCTCAACCCCAAGGTGGGCGTGTTCTTCGTGACGTTCCTGCCCGGCTTCGTGCCCTCCGGGGTCTCGGTCGGCAGCGCGTCCCTCGCCTTCGGCGCGATCTTCGTCGTCGAAACCGCCGTCTACTTCACCGTGCTGCTGTTCCTCGCCGGCCGGATCACCCGCTGGATGCGCGACACCACGATCCGACGCTGGCTGGACGCGGCGACAGGCACCGTACTGATCGGTTTTGGCTTACGGCTGGCCGTCGAGTAGCGACCCCGCCGACATGACCGCACTGGAGCGGCCGATCTGGACGCAGTGGATAGGTGTCCGGCTTGAGCTGGCCGATTACCTGTCCGATGCGTCAGAAACGGGGCGGCCGACGCTGACTGCCGTGCACTACCGGCGCGGGCGAGGTTCCGCCCCGAGCAGGATCTGCGTCACGGTGTAGCGGCTCAACCCGATCTTCTCGGCGATCTGGTCCGGGCGCATGCCTTGCTCGTGGTAGATCAGCGCGAGGTTCTCCTGCCTCTGCGTCCACGCCCTGCGCGGCGGCCGGACAACGGCGGGCCGCACTGGCTGGCGCCGACCCGGACTGCGCGGTTCTGGCAGCGGACTCGCGTCCACCCGGGTCCCGCTCGGTGCCGGCTTTCCGAACGACGCGCGACGCTGGTCGTGGAAGCGCCCCTGTGCCATGGCCTCACGGGTCCGGTCATCCAGGACCTCGTACTGCTCGGCTGACTTGTTCACGCCGACCGCGACGATGGTAAGGCCCGTGGCGTTCTTCTCCTGGCACTGCGCGGCAAGGCAGTAGCTGTACTTCTCGGCTCGTTCCGGGTGCAGCTCGGCCCCGCAGGTGATGCATGTCGCCATTTGCGATGGTCAACACCAGGGCGGGGCTCGAGCCTCCCCGCTGCGTTACGCCCTCAGAGATCCCCGGTCACATCGGGTACTGCGGCAGGCTTGCGCGCACCGTGACCCACTGCGTGTCGGTGAAGGCCTCGAGGTTCGCCTGGGCGCCACCATGGCGGGCGCCGGTGCCCGAGTCCTTGACACCGCCGAACGGGATGTTGGCCTCGTCGTTGATCGTCTGGTCGTTGATGTGCACCAGTCCGCTCGGGATGCGCTCGGCGATCTCCAGGCCGCGCATCACGTCACGAGTCAAGATGCCGAGCGAGAGCCCGTACGGGGTGTCGGTGGCCAGCTTGACCACGTCGTCGATCGAGTCGAACCGCACGACGGGTGCCACCGGCCCGAAGACCTCGTCCGTGTAGGCGGGCGCCGTCACCGGCACGTCGGCCAGCACGGTGGGCCGGTAGAACAGGTCCTCGTAGGTGCCGCCCGCCGCCAGCCGCGCGCCGGCCTCGACGCTCTGCGTGACCATCCCGTGGATGCGGTCACGTTGCCCGACGTCGATGACCGGACCGAGCGCGACGTGCCCCGACGCCGGGTCGCCGACCGGCAGCTTGTCGGCCCGGGCCGAGAGGGCGGCGACGTAGTCGTCGGCGACGCCCGACTGCACCAGGTGCCGCCCGGCCGCCATGCAGACCTGGCCCTGGTGTGCGAACGAGCCCCAGGCGCCGACGGACGAGGCGGCCTCGACGTCGACGTCGTCGAGCACCAACAGCGCGGAGTTGCCGCCCAGCTCGAGGTGTACCCGCTTGAGGTGCTGCGCGGCCAGCGACGCGACCGCCCGGCCGGCGCGGGTGGAACCGGTGAAGGACACGACCCGCACAGCCGGCTCGATGACCAGCGCCTCCCCCACGTCTGCGCCGCCCGGCAGCACGTGCAGCAGCCCGTCGGGCAGGCCCGCCTGCGCGAAGATCTCGGCCAGGACCGCCCCGCCGCTGACCGCCGTGCGCGGGTCGGGCTTGAGGAGCACCGCGTTGCCGAGCGCCAGTGCGGGAGCGACCGCGCGGATGGACAGGATCGTGGGCACGTTGAACGGCGCGATCACGCCGACGACTCCGACGGGCACGCGGCGCGACATGCTCAACCGCGGCATGGACGAGCGCAACAGCTCGCCGTACGGCGCGGAGGCCAGCGCCGACGCCTCGTAGCACTCCTGCGCCGACGTCATGATCTGGAAACCGGCGAACGGGCCGATCGACCCCGACTCGTTCACCAGCCAACCGGTGATCTCCTCGGCGTTGGCATGCCACAGGTCACCGGCCCGGCGCAGCACCGCGGCGCGCTCGTTGTAGGGCAACGCGGCCCACTCGCGCTGTGCCTCACCAGCGACGGCCGCGGCCCGTGACACGTCCGCTGCCGTCGCCTGCCCCATCGTGGCGAGCTGCTGACCGGTCGACGGCGAGACCACCGGATAGGGCTCACCCGAGCCGTCCGCCCAGCCGCTGCACCAGATCTTGCCCTGCCACGCGGTTCCGTCGAGTAACGACATCACAGCACCTCCGAGCCGCCGACATCCGTCGCCGACAACGTAGTTCACCAGTCAACGTTCTCTGCGAGGCTCGCGGCCAGCCGTCATCGACCACCGTGATCCGCAGGTCGCGCCGGGGCCGCACCCAGCGCACGGGAGATGCCGCGCGCGGCCGCCCGGACGACGGGCACGTACGACGCCGCGGCGTGCTCGTCACTCGGCACCACGATGGACAGTGCCGCCACGACGTCACCCCGGGAGCCGCGGACCGGCGCCGCGACCGACAGCGATCGGAGCTCGACCTGTCCGTCGCAGACCGCCACGCCGCTGCGCCGTACGTCGGCGAGCACCCGGCGCAAGGCGCGCGGCTCGACGATGGTCCGTGCGGTCAGGGCAGGCAGCGGCATCGACAACACCTGCTCCTGCACCTCCGGTGGTGCGTGAGCCAGCAGCACCTGGCCGACACCCGTGGCATGCAGCGGCAGCCGTCCGCCGACGCGCGAGACCACACCGACGGCGCCGCGGGCGGACAGCCGCTCGACGTAGACCGCCTCGTACCCGTCGAGCACCGCGAGCTGGACGTTCTGCCGGGTCGCGTCGACGAGGTCCTCGAGGAAGGGCATCGCGCGTTCGCGCAGCCCCAGGCTCCGCGGCGCCAGCGCCGCGACCTCCCACAGTCGCAAGCCGATCCGGAACGGCCCGCGCTTGGCCCGCTCCAGCGCGCCCCAGGCCACCAGCTCCCCCGTCAGCCGGTGCACCGTCGACATCGGCATGCCGGTGAGCCGACTCAGCTGAGTCAGCGTCAGCTCGGGCTCGTCCGCGGTGAAGGCCCCGAGCAAGGACAGCACCCGGCCGGTCACCGTCGGGGCGGCAGGCACGGGCCAGCTCCTCTCGCGAACTTCCGTTCAGCAGAACATGGGTAGCGTAGCCCGCCGCCCGATCCACCACGATGGGCCGGTGAGGACCCAGGTCGCCATCGTCGGCGCAGGACCGGCCGGCCTTGCGCTCGCGCACCTGCTGCACCTGCAGGGCATCGACACCGTCGTCATCGAGACCAGGCGCCGGGAGTACGTCGAGAAGCGCGTGCGGGCCGGCGTTCTGGAGCAGCCAACCGTCGACCTGCTGCGTGAGGTCGACGTCGGTGACCGGTTGGCCCGCGAGGGGCTGACCCATCACGGCACCACTCTGCGGTTCCGCAACCGCTCGCACCGCATCGACTTCACCGGCCTCACCGGCTCGGCCATCACCGTCTACGGGCAGCAGGAGGTGGTCAGGGACCTCATCACGGCGCGCCAGGAGGCGGACCGGCCGCTGCTGTTCGAGGTCGACGACGTGCGCCTCGAGGGCATCGACGGGGAACGGCCGCAAGTCCACCTCGTGCACCAGGGAGAGCCGCTGCAGATCGACTGCGACTTCATCGCGGGCTGCGACGGGTTCCACGGCGTCAGCCGGCCCACCATCGCCGAAGAGCTGACGACGTTCGAGCGGTTCTATCCCTTCGCCTGGCTGGGCATCCTCGCCGGCACCCGTCCTTCGTCGCAGGAGCTGGTCTACGCCAGTCACGAGAACGGCTTTGCCCTGCACAGCATGCGGTCGCCCGAGGTGACCCGGCAGTACCTCCAGGTCGAGCCGGACGAGGACCTCGCGCAGTGGCCCGACGAGCGCATCTGGTCGGAGCTGCGCACGCGGCTGTTCGACGAGGACGGCTTCGACCTCGAGGAGGGCGAGATCTTTGAGAAGAGCATCACGCCCATGCGCAGCTTCGTGGCTGAGCCGATGCAGTCCGGCCGGCTCTTCCTGGTCGGCGACGCGGCACACATCGTGCCGCCGACAGGGGCCAAGGGGATGAACCTCGCGATCGCGGACGCCTGCGTGTTGAGCCATGGGCTCGGCGCCTTCTACGCCGAGGGCAGCCGCGAGCAGCTTGCGTCGTACACCCAGACCTGTCTGCGCCGCGTCTGGCGGGCCGAGCACTTCTCGTGGTTCATGACCTCGATGCTGCACCGCCTCAATGCCGACGATCCGTTCGAACGCAAGCTGCAGCTCTCCCAGCTCGACTACGTCACCTCGTCCCGGGCAGCCGCCACCTCCCTGGCCGAGAACTACGTCGGGCTACCGTTCCCCACACCGTGGCGATGGAAGGACTGACGTGAACGAGCAGAACGACAGCCAGGCGCTGCGCCTTCCGTCGTACGAACGTGCCGCCGGCGTGCACCCACCGCTCGCGTCGCCCGCCTACGGATCCACCGCGCTGAGGGCCCCGCAGCAGCCGCTCGTGCTGCTGCCGCAGAACCTCACCGAGGTGACGGGGCCGCTGCTCGGTGCCGAACGGGTCACCGCCGCGGACAGCGACCTGACCCGACAGCACGAGGGCGAGGCGATAGGCCAGCGCATCATCGTGCGCGGTCGCGTCCTCGACAGCGATGGGCGCGCCGTGCCCGACACGTTGGTCGAGATCTGGCAGGCGAACGCGGGCGGTCGCTATCGGCACGCGATCGACCAGTGGCCCTCGCCGCTGGACCCCAACTTCACCGGGGTCGGTCGGGCGATGACCGACAGCGAGGGACGTTACGAGTTCACCACCATAAAGCCGGGTGCCTATCCCTGGAAGAACCACGACAACGCGTGGCGGCCCGCGCACATCCACTTCTCGTTGTTCGGCCGCGCCTTCACCCAGCGGCTGGTGACGCAGATGTACTTCCCCGACGACCCGCTCTTCGCCCACGACCCCATCTTCAACTCGGTGCCCGAACCGGCCCGTCCACGTCTGGTGAGCCGCTTCGACCTCGCCACGACGCGGCCGGAGTGGGCGCTCACCTTCGTGTTCGACCTGGTGCTGCGCGGGTCGGCCGCCACGCCGTTCGAGGATCCGCAGGAGGACGCATGACCAGTCAGTCCGCCGAGCGTCTCGGCCTCACCCCGTCACAGACGATCGGCCCCTTCCTGCACATCGGGCTGATGTGGGACGACGCCCCCGACGTCGTGCCCAACGACACGACGGGCGCCATCTGGCTGCGCGGGCACCTGTACGACGGTGCGGGCGCGCCGATCTCCGATGCGATGGTGGAGACCTGGCAGGCCGATCCCGAGGGTGCGTTCGACCATCCCGACGACCCTCGGAGCACTGCTCGGTCACACCCGTTCCGTGCCTTCGGCCGCTGTGCCACCGGACCCGACGGCGAGTGGGCCATCCATACCCTCAAGCCGGGCAGCGTGCCGGCCAGCAACGGGGCGACTCAGGCCCCGCACGTCGACGTCTCGGTCTTCGCCCGTGGCCTGCTCGACCGGGTGGTGACGCGGCTGTACTTCGACGACGAGGCGGAGGCGAATGCTTCCGACCCAGTGCTCTCGACCGTTCCCGAGCATCGACGTGGGACCCTGACCGCCACGCGTGTCGAGGACGGCTACCGCCTCGACATCCGACTGCAGGGGAAGGACGAGACTGTCTTCTTCGATCTCTGACGACACCGGGTCGTTCCCGGACTCGTCGGGCCAGTTCGCCGGTGTGTTCAGCAGTCCGGCGATGGACGCGGCGACCTCTGACACGGCATGGCTACAGGCGATGCTCGACGTCGAGAGTGCGCTCGCGCGCGCCGGCGCGGCGGTCGGCCTGATCCCGCCGGACGCCGCCGACCTGATCGCCTCGGCATGCCAGGCGCAGCTCGTGGAGATCGGGGACATCG
>JAVEDJ010000044.1 GCA_030841025.1 Actinomycetota bacterium | reverse complement strand
TGGCCCGGGCGCGGGGCGCGGGCATCGAGCACGTGGTGCTCGCGACCTCCTACCGGCCGGAGGCCTTCGAGGCGGGCATCGGCGACGGGTCGTCGCTCGGGCTGCGCGTCGACTACGTCACCGAGGTGGAGCCGCTGGGCACCGGCGGCGCCATCAGCAACGTCGGCCCGTTGCTCGAGAGCAAGCCGGACGAGCCAGTGGTCATCTTCAACGGCGACATCCTGTCCGACCACGACGTGGCCGCGCAGGTGACCGCCCACGTGGCCGCGGACGCCGACGTCAGCCTGCACCTGACCGAGGTCGAGGACCCGCGGGCCTTCGGGTGCGTGCCGACCGAGGGGGGACGGGTCACGGCCTTTCTCGAGAAGACGCCCAACCCGGTCACCAACCTGATCAACGCCGGTTGCTACGTCTTCGCCCGGCGGGTCATCGACGGCATCCCGACCGGGCGCAAGGTGTCGGTCGAGCGCGAGACCTTCCCCGAGCTGCTGCGCGACGGCGCCAACGTGCTCGGACACGTCGCCGGCGGCTACTGGCTGGACGTCGGCACGCCGGCCGCGTTCGTCCGCGGCTCGTGCGACCTCGTCCTGGGTCGCCTCGCGTCCTCGGTGCTACCCGGTCCGACGGGCCAGTCGCTGGTGCTGCCCGGCGCCCGGGTCGCGGACGGTGCCGTGCTGAGCGGGGGTACGACGGTGGGCGCCGGCGCCGTGGTCGGGTCAGGAGCGACCGTCGAGGGGAGCGTGCTGCTCGACGGTGCCGTCGTCGAGGAGGGGGCTGTCGTGCGCGCCAGCGTGGTCGGCCAGGGGGCGCGCGTCGGGGCCCGGACGGTGCTCGACGGCGTCGTCATCGGTGACCGGGCCGTCGTCGGTGCCGACAACGAGCTGCACGCCGGCTGCCGCGTCTGGTGCGACGCCGTGCTGCCCCCCGCCTCCGTCCGCTTCTCCAGCGACCAGCCCTCCACCTGACCCCCGCTGCCCCGACGCAGTTGACCACGTTTGGCACCCTGAGCGTCGCGTCAGCAGGCGTGCACACCTGTTGTCGCGACGGTTCACCTGCCAAACGTGGTCAACTGACGCGGCGGACCTGGGCGGGGTCGGGCTAGGCGGCGCCGGGCTCGGGGGAGTCGCTGAAGGGGAACTTCTTGACGAAGCTCTGCACCGCAGCGCCGCTGACGTCACCGCACAGCTGTCGGTGGCCCGCCTTGGCGCCCCAGTGCGAGAGCGCGATGTGCTTGCCCGACGGGAACTTGCCGTAGCTGTCGTCCCAGGCCGAGACGATGAACTTCTGCGGCCCCACGGCGTCCTGTGCCCGGGCACTGAGCGCGATGTCCTTGAGGGTGTCGAGGTCGGCGCCCTTGATGGTGCTGTCGTACCAAAGGATGGTGTAGCCGTGCTCGAGGTTGTGCACGAGCTCTTCGACCCGGGGGCGGTCCTTCGCGGTGTAGAAGCCCCGGGACCCGATCGACGCCGGGATCGCGAAGTGCTTGCCCGACGACGGGGGCACCTCGGAGTAGTCGACCTTGGTCACGTCTGGCGTGGAGGTGCCGGGCCCGACGTGGTCCTGCTGCCCCGTGACGGGGTCCGTGGTGACGGGGCTGCACGAGGCCGCGGCAGCGGTCACGCCGAAGCTCGAGAGCGCCTTGTTGGCCGGGTCGTTGCGCTTGTTGAGGTACGCCGGCACGGCGGCGGCGGCCACGAGGCCCAGACCGACGACGACCGCGATCGCGACGAAGATCATGCTCTTGCGCCGCTCCTTGGCCTGCTGCTCCCGGCGCATGCTCTCGACGCGGGCGCGGCGGTCCTTCTCTGTCACCTTGCTGCTCTTCGCCTTGTTGGCCACGGCTCTCTCTCGCTGAGTCGGTCTCGACGGGGATGACGGGACGCGGAGCGCGACTCATCACGGTGTGCCTTCGCTCCGGCAAACCCCTGCGCCACCCAGCGGGTGCCGGTCGGCGCTGTCCCCGAACGAGTGTACGAGGTAAGCCTGCGACCACCCTGGACACGCGCCACCCGCGTCGTACGACACTGTGCCGGTGACGTCCCCGCCGCTGCCCGTGCGTCCCGCAGCGGGCACACCGGCACCGGGGCTCCGGCGAACCTGGCGGCCCGGCCGGCCGGTCGACCTCGTGGCCACGCTCGCACCGATGAGCCGCGGCCCCGGCGATCCGACCATGCGGCTGCGCACGGGCACAGCCCTGTGGCGGGCGACCCGGACGCCCGAGGGCCCGGCGACGCTGCGGCTGGAAGCCATGCCGGGGTACGACGTCGCCGCCACCGCCTGGGGACCCGGTGCGGCGTGGGCGCTCGACGGGGTCCCGGCGCTGCTCGGCGAGGGCGACGACCCGGCGGGCTTCGACCCCCGGCACCCGCTGCTGCGCGACACCTGGCGCCGGAACCCCGGCTGGCGGGTGCCGCGGTCGCGACAGGTGATGGAGGCACTGGTGCCTGCCGTGCTGGAGCAGAAGGTCACCGGCCGGGAGGCGTGGCGGGCCTGGCGCACACTGGTGTGCAGGTACGGCGAGCCGGCGCCCGGCCCGGTCGACCTGCTGCCGCGGGGGATGTTCGTGGCGCCCACGCCCGAGTCCTGGCGGCGGGTGCCGTCCTGGGACTGGCACCGCGCGGGCGTCGACCTGTCGCGGTCCCGGACCGTCGTCACCGCAGCGGGGTCGGCCGGCCGGCTCGAGGCGCTGCACGCGGCCGGACCCGCCGAGGCCGCCCGGAAGATGCGGACGCTGCCGGGCATCGGTGTGTGGACGGCGGCGGAGGTGGGCCAGCGGGCGCTCGGGGACGCGGATGCAGTGTCGGTCGGCGACTTCCACCTGGCCTCGATGGTCGGCTGGGCGCTGGTCGGCGAGCGGGTCGATGAGGACGCGATGCTCGAGCTGCTCGAGCCGTACGCCGGGCACCGCTACCGCGCGGTGCGCATGATCGAGCTGGCCGGCGTGCGCTACGAGCGACACGGCCCGCGGTACGCCGGCCGCGACTACCGCGCCATGTGACCACGGCGCCGGGAGCGGTCGACGATCCCGCGTCAGCGCTCGACGACGAAGTCGTCGGGGTCGCGGTCCGGCCGGTCCGGTGGTGGCGTCGCCGCGTGACCGACGGCGACCGCACCCATCGGCTCGAACGACGCCGGCAGCCCCAGCGAGTCACGCACGACGTCGCGGCAGAACATCGTGCTGCTCACCCACGCCGAGCCGAGACCCTCGACCGCGAGGCCCACCAACAAGTTCTCGACGCCGGCGCCCATCGCGACCAGGAACATCTCGCGTTCCGCGGCCGAGCGGCGCTCGTCCGGGTAGTCGTGCATGCCGTCGCCGACCAGGCACGGCACGACGAGCAGCGGCGCGCCGCGCAGCACGTCGCCGCGCCGCGTCCGGCGCGCGATCTGCTCCTCGGTGAACCCGTCACCGCGCAGGTCGGCGACCCAGGCCTCGAGCATCGCGTCCAGCAGCCGGGTGCGGATCGCGGCCGACGACACGACGACGAAGCGCCAGGGGGTCGTGTGGTGCGGAGCAGGCGCGGTCACAGCAGCGGCCACGGCGCGGCGTACCGCCTCGGGGTCGACCGCTTCGTCGGTGAACGCGCGCACGGTGCGGCGGGCGCCGACGACGTCGCGGGTGCCGAGCCGGAACATGTCGTCGGCCGGGGGCCGCACCAGCGCGGCGGCACCCGGTCCGTGGTCGGTGCTGACGCGGTGGCCCAGGCCACGTACGACGGCGATGGGCCGGCCGGCCAGCTTTCCCTTGACCAGCTCTGCCGCGGCGGCGACCTCGTCGGCGACCGCGGTCACGGTGGCGTCCAGCACGTTGCCGAACTCGTCGGTGCGGCCGCGCAGGTCGTCGAGCGGGTCGAGGCCGGCGACGCCGATCGCCTGGTCGACCAGGCCGTTGCGCCAGGGCCGACCCAGGGTGTCGCTCACGATGACCGCCACATCGACCCCGAGCCGGGAGAGCAGGGCCGACCGCAGCGCCCGGGCGGATGCGTCGGGGTCGAGCGGCAGGAGCACCACGGTGCCGGGCTCGGTGTTGCTCGCGTCGACCCCGGCGGCAGCCAGCACCAGCCCGTGCCGGGTCTCGACGATGCGCATCGGCCCGCGGCGCGCGACGACCCGGACGGTCTCGGCCGTCACCGCCTCCTCGCGGTCCATCCGCACGACCCGGCCCTCGGCCTTGGACACCGCCTTGGAGGTCACCACGACGACGTCGCCGTCGTGCAGCTCGCGTCCGGACGCGATGAGCGCGCGAGCGATCAGCTCGGCGAGGTCGTCGCCCGCGGCGACCTCGGGCACCCCGTCCAGGGCCCAGATCTCGAGTCCGGCGTGCTGGGGCACCGGGCTCACGCCCCGTCCCGATACGGCACGCACCGGGCGGTCATCCGGCCAGCTCCGCGGCGAGCTGGAGCGCTTCCCGGACCATCGCCGCGGCCGCGTCGAGGTCGGTCATCAGCAGCGGGACCGCGCGGCTGGCGATGCCAGCGGCCGTCACCTCGGGCACCGCGTCGGAGTCCGACGTGTCGACCAGCCAGCCGTCGACCAGCCCCGATCCGTAGTGCACGGCCACCGCGGCGGCCGAGGCCTGCACCCCGATCGCGGCCAGCACCTTGTCGGCCATGCCGCGCACCGGCGCGCCGGCGACGATGGGGGACAGGCCGACGACCGGCGCGGCGGTCGCCTCCAGCGCCTCGCGGATGCCGGGGACGGCCAGCACGGGGCCGATGCTCACCACCGGGTTGCTCGGCGGCACCAGCACGACGTCAGCCCGCGCGATCGCCTCCAGCACCCCGGGGCCGGGCTTCGCGTCCTCGGCGCCGACCACCACGATGTCGTGGGCGAGCGGCTCGGCGTGCAGCCGGACCCAGTACTCCTGGAAGTGCACCGCGCGCCGGCCGCCGGTCTCCTCGTCGCCGATCACGACATGTGTCTCGACGCGGTCGTCGCTCATGGGCAGCAACGTCACGCCCGGCTGCCACCGGTCGCACAGCGCGGCGGTGACGGCGCTGAGCGGGTAGCCGGCGGAGAGCATCTGGGTCCGCACGATGTGGGTGGCGAAGTCTCGGTCCCCGAGGCCGAACCACGCCGGCCCCACGCCGTACGCCGCCAGCTCCTCCCGCACGACGAACGCCTCGTCCGCCCGGCCCCAGCCCTGCTCGTCGTTGATGCCTCCGCCCAGCGTGTACATCACGGTGTCCAGGTCGGGGCAGATCCGCAGCCCGAACAGCGTGATGTCGTCGCCCGTGTTGCCGATCACGGTGACCTGCGCATCAGGCGCGGCGGCCCGCAGGCCCCGCAGGAAACGCGCCGCTCCGATGCCGCCGGCGGGGACCACGATGTGCACCGGCGAAGTCTGTCACCGCCCTGGGCGCCGCCCGCCGCCGGCCGCGGACTGGACCGGCACGATGGGTCGCGGCGCCGAGAGCGCACTCCACCGTTCGGCTAAATATCACCGCTCGGCTTGACTAGAGGGGAGGGACACGCGTGTAATTCCAACCATGTAGTTCGTAGTCCTTGCCGCTGAGCCCCCGGCGACCCACCGGTCGCGCCGGCGCAGCGACGACGGCGTTCTCCGCGGGGCGTCGGCAGGGCAGCGGGCACGGGTCGAGGGAGGCAGCTATGGGCGAGGTGTATCCGCTCATCGAGGGGACCGACGAGGAGCTCGACTGGACCGAGCGCGCCTTGTGCGCGCAGACGGATCCGGAGGCGTTCTTCCCTGAGAAGGGGGGCTCCACCCGGGAGGCGAAGAAGGTGTGCCTCACCTGCGAGGTGCGCAACGAGTGCCTGGACTACGCGCTGGCCAACGACGAGCGCTTCGGCATCTGGGGTGGGCTGTCCGAGCGCGAGCGTCGCCGGCTCAAGAAGAGCGCGGTCTGACCAGCGCGGCGCGCGGGTAGGGTGGCACGCGACCTCGACGGGGACCGCCCCCGCACCGGTCGGCCGCCACCTTTGATGCCCACTGATGCGCCCCTGTTCGCGCAGCCGCAGAGCGACACCGCGACGGTGCGCCCTGGCGGCTCGGGTGCGCTGTCGGTCACGGTGGTGCTGGTGTCCCACGACGGTGCCGCCTGGCTGCCCCGCACCCTTGCGGCGCTCGCGGCGCAGACCCGGCCGCCGGACGCGGTCGTCGCGGTCGACACCGGCAGCGAGGACAGCTCCCGCGACCTGTTGACCGCCGTCCTCGGCAGCCGCCGGGTGCTCGAGGTCGAGCGCACCGCGGGCTTCGGATCCGCCGTACGACGCGGTCTGGCGCACGCCGCCGAGGTGGCGGCCGAGACCGATGGCACCGGCGTCGACCACGGCGGCGCCTGGATCTGGTTGCTGCACGACGACGCGGAGCCGCAGCCCGACGCCCTGGAGCGGCTGCTCGCCGAGGTCGTGCGTGACCCCTCGACCGCCGTGGCCGGGCCCAAGATCCGCGGTTGGTACGACCGTCGGCTGCTGCTCGAGGTCGGCGTGACCATCGCCCGCAGCGGTCGCCGAGAGACCCTGCTCGAACGGCGCGAGCAGGACCAGGGTCAGCACGACGGCACCGGGCAGGTCCTGGCGGTCAACACCGCGGGCATGCTGGTGCGCCGCGACGTGTGGGACGAGCTCGACGGGCTGGACCCCGAGCTGCCGCTGCTGCGCGACGACGTCGACTTCGGCTGGCGCGCGACCCTGGCCGGGCACCGCGTCGCCTGCGTCACCGAGGCCGTGATCCACCATGCGGAGGCCGCCACCCGCACCCGCCGGCCGGTGGCCGTGCGCACCGGACGCGACACGCGCTCACTGGGACGCCTGCACCGGCTCGACCGGCAGCACGCCATGTGGGTGCTGGTGACCAACCTGCCGCTGATCGAGCTGCCGGCCGCGGTGCTCCGGCTCACCCTCGGCACGCTGGTCCGCGCGCTCGGGCTGCTGCTGGGCAAGCTGCCCACCTACGCTCTCGACGAGGTCCTGGCGTGGCTGGCGGTCATCGGCCGGCCGGACCGCGTCGCGCGCGCCCGCAGGGCGCGACGCCACACCCGCCACGTCCGCGCGCGGACCGCCCACCGGCTGCTGGCGCCCCGTGGCTCCGGGTGGCGGCACCTGATGGAGACCTTCAACCTGCTCGTCGGACCGGGGCCGGCCGCCGCGGCGGGCGGCGCGCACCGTGCCGTCGAGACCGGCCCGACATCCGCGGACACGGACGAGCTGCCGCGCTCGGCCGGCGCCCTCCGGCGCCGGATCGCACGCCCGGGGGTGCTCCTGCCGGTGGCCTTGGCGGTCCTCGCGCTGCTGGCCTGCCGGAACCTGCTCGGCGACGGTCGCCTCATGGGCGGCGCGCTGCTCCCGGCGCCGGATTCGGCCGGCGACCTGTGGCGCACCTACACCGAGGTCTGGCACCCGGTGGGGGTCGGCAGCACCACCGACAGCCCGCCCGATCTCGCGGTGCTGGCTGCGCTCGCCACCCTGCTGTCCGGCAGGGCGTCCCTGCTGGTCACGGTGCTGGTGCTGGGCGCCGTGCCGCTCGCCGGCCTGAGTGCCTACCTCGCCGTACGACGTGTCGTGTCGTCCGTGCCCCTTCGGGTGTGGGCCGCCGCGACCTACGCCCTGCTGCCGCCGACGGTGGGGGCCGTGGCCGCCGGGCGGCTCTCCACCATCGTCGTGGCGGTGCTGCTGCCGGTCACCGCGCTCGTCGCTGCCCGTTCCGTCGGCTCGCCGGGGCGGCCCGGACGGCCCGGGCGCCCCATG
>JAVEDJ010000038.1 GCA_030841025.1 Actinomycetota bacterium | reverse complement strand
ACGCCGTAGGCGTCCAGCAGCCGCATGATGCCGGCCGGTGTGCAGGATGCGAACCCGGCATCCCCGAAGGCCATGGCCGCGAAGGAGTGCATCGTGACGCCGTCGACGTCCTTCTCCGGCGCGATGGCCTCGAACGCCGCGCGCTCGTCGACCTGCGCCGGCACCGGGTGCTGCAGCAGGATGCCGTGGATGTCCGGGTCCCGCGAGAGGCTGCCGACGACCGACACGACCCCGTCCGTGGTCGCCTGGGCCGGTAGCTTGATGAACCTCGACTCGATGCCGGCCCTCTCGCTGCGGTTGCGCTTCATCTGCACATAGGTCGCCGACGCCGGGTCATCGCCCACCAGCACCGCGGCCAGGCAGGGCTTGCCGCCGGTCCTCGACTCGAAGTCCGCAGCACGCCGCGCGGTGCGCGCCAGGATCTCCTTGGCGAGCCGGGATCCATCCATCAGGCGTGCGTCGGGCATGGCATTCACCCTAGAGGGGCCATGCGTACGAGTTGTCAGTCGGGAACGGGTAGGCCCGTCGTCTTGGCGATCAGACGCACCTGCGAGGCGAACAACGCATCGCGCGCATCCGCGCCCATCCAGTCGAGGTGCCCGTAGGCCTCGAGACAGGTGAAGCCGTGCAGCGACGACCACGCACCGAGCATCGCCTGGAAGCTCTCGGGCGCGAGCACGCCGTTGAGCTCGCCGTGCTTGTCGTCGGCGCAGGCCAGCAGCGACGGGTCGACGTCGCGGATCAGCGGCTTGCGCAGCTTGCCGCGGACGGCCGCGGCGACGAACAGCTCGGACAGCTGGGACATGGCCCGACGAGCGGCCTCAGTGGTCGGGCCCTCGTCCGGTGCGGCATAGCCGGGCACCGGGGCGCCGAAGATGAGGGAGAACTGCTGCGGCTCACGGCGGGCCCACTCGCGGTACGCCGACGCGACCGCGACCCAGCGGCCGGCGAAGTCGGTGTCGGCAACCGCCTCGCGCGCGTGGCCGACCACGCGGCCGAGGTCGTCGTAGGCATCGGTGATCAGCGCGGTGAACAGCTCGTCACGGTCGGCGAAGTAGCGGTAGAGCGCGGGAGGGGTCATCTCCATCGCGCGGGCGATGTCGGCGAACTTCACGTCGGTCGTGCCCTGCTCGCGGATGAGGTCGAGGGCGATCGACTTGATCTCCTCGATGGTGGCGGCTCGTGCGCGCTCACGGCGGGGTACGGCGGTGCCGGTGGGCGTCATGATCCTCCTCTGCAGACCTGGCAACCGTGGCTCACGGCCGGCCACCCTTGCGTTAATCATCGTTACATACGTGAAGCGGCTTGACAAGTGAAGATCCATCGTGTTCGTTAAGACTCGTAACGCATCTAACGCGCCCTCACCTCTACCTGATCCGAGGATGAACGATGACCGTCGCTCCCCCGTCCCGCGACCGGGCCACCGCCGCTCTCGACGCCGCGCCGCGCGTCGGCCCGCTCGGCCGGCTGGCTCGGCTCACCTATCGCCGTCGCGGCACGACCGTGCTGGCCTGGCTCGCTGTGCTGGCGCTCGCTGCCGTCCTGTCCGGGGCCTTCGGCGGCGAGTTCAAGGCCGACTACTCGGCTCCGGGGTCGGACTCCAAGGCCGCCCAGGACCTGCTCGAGCAGCGCTTCCCCGCGCGGGCCGGTGACAGCGTCGACGTGGTCGTGCACGCGGACAACGGCGTGGAGTCGGTCCGCTCCGACGTCACGGCGCTGCTCGCGAAGGTGGCCGCTGTCCCGCACGTCGAGAGCGTGGACGACCCGTTCACCACCGCAGGCTCGATCTCGCCGGACGGCCGGACGCTCCTCGCACGTGCCCGGCTCGACGTGGTCAACCCGGTCGACATGCCGCTGGAGGACGGCACGCGCCTGCTCGCCCTTGCGACCAGCGCGTCGGGTGATGGGCTCCAGGTCGCCCTCGGCGGCCAGGCGGTGCAGCAGGCCGAGGCGCCTGCCATCGGGTCCGAGATCATCGGCGTCAGCGCGGCCGCCATCATCCTGCTGCTGACCTTCGGCTCGGTCGTCGCGGCCGGCCTCCCGATCCTCGTGGCCGTGGCCGGGCTCGCCGTCTCGAGCCTGCTGACGGGCCTGGTCATCACCGTCGTCGATGCACCCGACTGGTCGACCTCGCTGGCCACGATGATGGGCATCGGCATCGGCATCGACTATGTGCTGCTGATGGTCACCCGCTTCCGCGAGTGGCGCGCCGCTGGCCTGGACTCCGAGGCCGCGACGGTGGCCACCCTGGACACCGCGGGGCGCTCGGTGATGGTCGCCGGGTCCACCGTCGTCATCAGCATGCTCGGTCTGTTCGCCATGGGCCTGTCGTTCATGCGCGGTGCCGCGGTGGTGACGATCCTCTCGGTCCTCGTGGTCATGGCCGCCAGCGTCACGCTCTTCCCGGCGCTGCTCGGCTACCTCGGACGCTACGTCGAGCGGCTGCGGCTGCCCTTCGCGCGTCGTCAGACAGCTCGGGTGGCCGTCGGTGGTCACGTCGAGCCGAGCCGCGCCTGGCTGCGGTGGAGCCGGCTCATCGAACGGCAGCGGGTCGCCGCCGCCGCCGTCGGCGTGGTCATCCTGCTGGCGCTCGCCGCGCCGTTCCTGGGGGTCCGCTTCGGGTTCCCCGACGCCGGCAACAACCAGGCCGACACCTCGACGCGCCAGGCCTACGACATGCTGTCCACCGGGTTCGGTCCTGGTGCCAACGGCCCCTTGCTGCTGACGGCCGAGCTGCCCGGAACGGGCGACTCGACCACGGTCGATTCGCTCGCCACGGTCCTCACGGGCACGCCCGGTGTGGCGGCTGTCAGTCCGGCCGTCCTCAACTCGGCCGGCGACACCGCAGTGTTCTCCGTCGTACCGACCACGGGTCCGCAGTCGCCGCGCACCGAGGACCTTGTGCATCAACTGCGCGACACCGTCATCCCCGCGTCCACCGAAGGAACCGGCACCACGGTGCACGTCGGTGGTGTGACCGCGACCTCGATCGACAGCACGCACAACATCTCCCGCCGCATCCCGCTGCTCATCGGCGGCGTGGTGATCCTTTCGATGCTGCTGCTGCTGGTGTCGTTCCGCAGCGTCGCGGTGGCGGTCAAGGCGGCCGCCATGAACCTGCTGTCGGTCGCGGCCGCCTATGGTGTGGTTGCGTTGGTGCTGCAGGGCGGCTGGGTCGGCCAGCTGATCGGGATCGACACCGAGACTCCGCTGCCGGCGTTCGTCCCTGTCCTGATGTTTGCCGTGCTGTTCGGGCTTTCCATGGACTACGAGGTGTTCCTCGTCAGCCGGATGCGCGAGGCCTGGCTGCGCTCCGGTGACAACGGCCGCGCGATCGTGGAAGGCCTGGCCAGCACCGGCCGGGTCATCACCGCCGCCGCAGCGATCATGGTGGCCGTGTTCGCGGCCTTCGTGCCCAGCCCGGACATCGTGCTCAAGGTCATCGGCGTCGGCATGGCGTCGGCCATCCTGATCGACGCCACCGTTGTCCGCATGCTGCTCGTCCCTGCGGTGATGCACCTGCTCGGCCGCGCCAACTGGTGGATGCCCGCGCGGTTGGGCCGACTCGTCCCCCACCTGCACGTCGAGGGCCGGCCCGAGGTACATCTGCCCGGGCAGCGACGCCCCGAGGTGGCGACGGCTACCACGGTCTCCGCGGGGTGACGAGGCCCACCGGGCTGACCGCGGGCTAGCTCCCGCGCGCGAGCAGCCGCAGCAGCTCGGTCTTGATCGGCGCCCGGCTGCCGAACACCAGCAGGAACATGGCTTCGCGACCGAGTCGCTGCGCGTGCTGGTCGCGCAGTACGGCGCGGCCGCCGGTCGCCACGAGGAGCAGACCGGCTGCACGCCAGGCCAGCTCGCTGGCCGCGGCGCGCACGGCCGGCACGTCCTCGTCTGCAGCCTCGGCCAACCGGTCGCGGACAGCGTCGACCTCCGTTGCGAGGTCGACAGGCTCGAGCAGCCCGGCACAGCGGCCGGCGACGCCGAGCGCCAACGAACCGTTGCCCCGCAGCGACGCGAGGTCGGCGGCCTGCCACTCGTCGTACGTCGTGCGGGACGTGAGCCGCTCCCCCGCGACCTCGTGCCCGGTGAACCGCACAGTCACCGTCCCACTGGCGTCCAAGGCGACGAGGCGCTGCCGCTCGGCCTGGAGCGAGGGGGCGGGTGCGGCGTCGACCAGCAGCCATACGACGTCGCCGTCGTCGTCGCGGGCAGCGACATGAACGACGTCGATGCAGCCCCATCCCGTCACCCACGGGACGGCGCCGTCCAGCAGCCACCGGTCCTTGGCCTGTCGCGCCCGTAGCGGGTCGGCGCCGGGACGGATGCCCGCGATGGCAACACCGGAGCGGACCTCGCCGCGGCACATCGGGGCGAGCCAGCGATCACGCACCCCGGGCGCTGCCTCACCGATGCGGCGCACGACTCCCTGGTGCTGCAGCCAGACGAACGTCGTCGTCAGGCAGCCACCGGCCAGGGTCTCCACGACGCGGGCGGCCGCCGGGCCCTCGACGCCGAGCCCACCGGCGTCGGTCGGGCCGCTGAGCCCGTAGAGCCCGACGTCCGCGAGGGCGTCGAGGTGCTCCCGCGGCACCAGCTCGGCCGCGTCGACCTCGAGTGCCCTGCGGAACAGCAGCTCGTCGGCGAGAGCGCCCGTGACGGCGAGCACCTCGACGGCCGCTGCAGGGTTCGTCACCCGGGCAAGCCTAGGCACCGGCGCGACGGGGCACCCTGGTGGACACCTGAGAGGGTGGTGCCGTGCGCATTGCCACGTGGAACGTGAACTCCGTCATGGCACGTTTGCCTCGGCTGCTCGACTGGCTCGAGCAGACCGCTCCCGACGCCGTCTGCCTCCAGGAGACCAAGGTGTCCGCCGACGCCTTCCCGAGCGACGAGGTCGGCCGGCTTGGCTACGAGGTCGCCGCACACGGTGAGGGGCGATGGAACGGGGTGGCGATCCTGTCGCGGGTCGGGCTCGCCGACGTCGTGCGAGGCCTGAGCGATGAGCCGGGCTACCCGGACGCGCAGGCGCGCGCGATCGCGGCCACCGTCGGCGGCCTACGACTGTGGTCGGTCTATGTGCCCAACGGACGCGAACCGGGGCACGACCACTACGACTACAAGCTGCGCTGGCTCGGCGCGCTGCGTACGACGGTCGCCGACGAGCTGGCTCCCGACCGTCCGCTCGGGGTCCTCGGCGACTACAACGTCGCCCCCACGGACGACGACGTGTGGGACCCCTCAGCGTTCGTCGGCTCGACCCACGTGACACCGCCGGAGCGCGCGGCGCTCCAGGCACTGCGCGACACCGGGCTGCAGGACGTCGTGCCGCGGCCGTTGAAGTACGACCAGCCGTTCACCTACTGGGACTACCGGGCGGGGATGTTCCACAAGAACATGGGGATGCGCATCGATCTCGTCTATGCCAGTCCGGCGCTGGCCGCAGCGGTGACCGACGCCTACATCGACCGGGAGGCACGCAAGGGCAAGGGACCGAGCGACCACGCCCCGGTGGTCGTGGACGCGGCGATCAACCTCTGAGCGGGGAGCCGATCCAGCGATGACCGCCGACACCGCGGGACCCATCCCGTCGACATGGGCGCCGCTGCGGCTGCGGGTCTTCCGGGCGCTGTGGATCGCCACCCTGATCAGCAACATCGGCACCTGGATGCAGACCGTCGGGGCGCAGTGGCTGCTCATCGACCAGCCCGGCGCGGCAACCCTGGTGGCCCTGGTGCAGACCGCCACGCTCGCCCCGACCCTGCTGTTCGCGTTGCCGGCCGGAGTGCTGGCCGACGCCTTCGACCGACGCCGGATGCTGATGGCGGTACAGGCCTTCCAGGTCGCGGTCGCCACGGTGCTGGCCGTGCTCACCGCTACCAACCACATGCCGCCGGCACTGCTGCTGACGTTCACGTTCCTGCTGGGCATCGGGGCGACGCTGGGCATCCCCGCCTACCAGGCCCTCGTGCCGGAGCTCGTGCCGCGCCCGTTGGTCCCGTCCGCGTCGGCGCTGAGCGGCGTCAGCATGAACCTTGCCCGCGCGGTCGGACCGGCGATCGCCGGCCTGCTGGTCGCGGGAGTGGGCCCGGCCGCCGTGTTCGCCATCAACGCGGCGTCCTTCCTGGCGTACGGCGTGGTGCTGGCCTTCTCGCCGATCCCCACGACCGACCCCAGCGAGCTGCCGGAGCGGTTCGGGGCAGCTCTGCGGGTCGGCAGCCGGTACGTCCGGCACTCCCCCGTCGTACGGCGCATCCTGCTTCGTTCCGCGCTGTTCGTGGTGCCCGGAAGTGCCCTCTGGGCATTGCTTCCCCTGGTCGCCAGCCGGCGCCTGGGGTTGGGACCGGGAGGTTACGGCCTGCTGCTCGGGGCGCTCGGCGTCGGCGCTGTGGCGGGCGCCTTCGGCCTACCGCGCGTGCGGTCGCGGATGCGCACCAACCGCATGACCGCCTTGGCGAGCCTGGTCTACTGCATCGCGCTGCTGGCGCTGGCCCTCGTGAAGCAGCCGGCGGTCGTCGGGCTGCTGCTGGTGCCGGCGGGCGCTGCGTGGCTCGCCGTGCTCACGAGCCTGAACGCTTCGATGCAGCTCTTCCTGCCCAGCTGGGTGCGGGCCCGCGGGCTGTCGGTCTACCAGATCGTCTTTCAGGGTTGTCAGGCTGCTGCTGCACTGGTGTGGGGCGCGGTCGCCTCCCAGCTGGGCCTGGTGAAGACCTTTCTGGCGGCAACCGTGGTGATGGGGTTCAGTGCGGCGAGCGTTCGCCTGTGGCCGCTGATCGACACCCGCAATCTCGACCGCACACCAGCGGTGTTCTGGCCGGAGCCGATCATCGAGGGTGAGCCCGACCCCGACATCGGACCGATCCTCGTGCACTCCACCTACACGGTGCCGGCCGAACGCCAGGAGCAGTTCATCGAGGCGATGCGGTGGGTACGTCGGTCGCGGCTGCGCACCGGCGCCACGCGGTGGGGGCTCTTTCGACCCGGCGAAGAGCCGGACAAGCTGGTCGAGGTCTACCTGGTCACCTCGTGGGCCGAGCACCTGCGCCAGCACACCGGTCGGCTGACCGGCTCGGACCAGTTCCGCGAAGAGGCCGCGGGCGCGTTCGCTGAGGGTCCACCCGTCGTCCGGCACCTCTTTCCCGCCGAGCCCGACGTCTGAGACCACGAAGACGTCGGGACCGGCGGGAAGTGTCAGATCAGCCGACGCGCAACCGAAGGATCTGGCCCCTGCCGGCGAAGACGCTCCGGTTGGAGACGTAGATGTTCCGCCCGTCGACCGTGATACCGCCCGGCGCGAAGAGCGGCTTGGTGAGCAGCGTCTTCGTCCTCACCGTGCCGCCGCTCTTGCGGACCCGGATCAGCGCCCCCTCCCAGGCATTGTTCTGCGTGATCAGCGGACCGAAGAGTCCGTTCCGGGCGATCTCGAGCACCAGCAGGTCACCGTTGCGGTCGAAGGCAAGATCGATGATGTTGGTGAAGCCGTCGGCGTAGACCCGGGGTGCCTTGCCCGGGACGACGCGGAACACCGTCGCGGTGCCCTTGACGAACGGGAAACCGGTGAGCTGACCCACGTAGTAGGCGCCGTCCGGGCCACGGACCACGGAGTCGGGGACCGCCTGCGGCGCGATGGTCGGCGGTGTGCCGCCAGGGTTGGGGACCGCTGCCTCATCGGGGAAGACCGCCATCGTCCGCACGGTCCCGTTCCTTCGCACGCGCAGCAACGAGTTGCCTCCGGCGTCGACGACAACTCGGCTGTTCTTGTTGGCGACCACGGAGTTGGGATTGGTGTCGATGGCTGCGCGGTCAGGGTTCCTGGCCTTCTCGAACGCTCCGATGTCGGCCAGCTGGCGGGCCTTGCCTGGTTTGGTCGTGATCCGGTTGAGGGTGGCCAGCCGGCGGGCGAGGGCGCTGCCACCGAGGCCGCCCGGAGGGATCGGGGTCGTGGCTCGGGTCCGCACGTCAGGGTCGGCGGCCAGGCCGAACGTTGCGTAGAGCCGGCCACGGTTGAACGACACGTCAGACGGGCCGATGGCGTTGTCCCCCGAGCCCTGCAGTCCCAGCGACGGCAGACCGGTGACGACGTCCGACAGCGTGGTGCCCTGGATCTTGGAGATCTTCCCCGTCGCACCGAGGCAGGTGGGGCCTTCGGCACCGATGAAGCAGGGCCCCGCCCCACCCTTGCCTGCCTGCGCGAGATAGAGGTCACCGTTGCTGGCCACCGCCAGGCCGCGTGGGCTGTCCAGACCTCGGGCGAGGACCTTGACCCTGACCTTCGGGGCCGCCGCGTCAGCGCCGCCGGCGCCGACCAGTGGAACCACCAGTACCAGTGCCAGCGCCGACACGCTCACCGCACGTCGCCCCATGCCGTTCACCTCCGGTTGCACGCCTGCCTGCTGTCGGCTCATCGTGCATCCGCGCAGCGGACGTGGCCATGACTCGATCAGGGGATCATTGCCCGAAAGGAGTGGATTTGTGCCGGTGCCCCGCTGGTTCAGTCCGGCAGCTGAGCCTCGATCGCCGCGATCAGCGCGGGGTCCTCGGGAGTGGTGGCCGAGTCGAAACGGGCCACGACCTCGCCATCGGGTGAGACGAGGAACTTCTCGAAGTTCCACTCCACATCACCTGGCTCCCCGCCCTGCTTCGCCACCTTGGTCAGCTCGGCGTAGAGGGGGTGCCGGTCGCGCCCGTTGACCTCGACCTTGCTGAAGAGCGGGAAAGTCACGTTCCAGGTTGTCGAGCAGAGCTCCTGGATCTCCTGCTCGGTGCCGGGTTCCTGACCGCCGAACTGGTTGCAGGGGAACCCGAGCACCGCGAAGCCGCGGTCGGCGTACTGCTCGTAGATCTTCTCCAGCCCGGCGTACTGCTTGGTGAAGCCGCAGCGCGAGGCCACGTTCACCACGAGCAGGGCCCTGCCCTTGTACTCGTTGAGTGTCGTGTCCTCGCCGTCGATCGTGGTCACAGGTACATCGAGCAGAGTCATCAGTCCCACTTCCCTGAATGAGCCGTTTTGGGCCCCCGTACCTCCTGCAAGCCGACACTCCAGGTGGACATTCCTCGGCCAGCGGGGCGTCCCGAAACGGTGCGGACCGGGCAACCTGGCAGGATGCATGGCGAAAGCCAGCACTCAGGAGGAAAACGTGTCCTTGCACCTCTCCGGCCGTAGGGCGCGGTTCGCCGCGGCAATAGCCCTCGCCGCCCTGTCGCTGACGGCGTGCGGCGGCAGCAGCGACAGCAGCAGCGGCACGACCGCGACGAACGACAGCGGCGTCACGCTGGTCAAGGACGGAACGCTCACGACCTGCACGCACCT
>JAVEDJ010000119.1 GCA_030841025.1 Actinomycetota bacterium | reverse complement strand
CTCTACGCCTGTTGTCGCACCATCTCACCTACCTAACGTGGTCGAATCGGCGACACGGGCGGCCGGAGGTGGACTCGGAGGTCCTGGACTTCGGGTTCGAACAGGTGTTCTAATCGGGTCATGCGTTGGGACTCGCTGCGGCTGATGGACGGGGACGAGTCGCCGGGCTCGAACGTGCCGCTGCTCCCTCGCGGCGCGGTGACCCGCACGTTCGACACTCCGGAGTTCCGCGGCATCACGTTCCACGAGGTGACGGCCCGCTCGGCGCTCAACAAGGTGCCCGAGGCCTCCCGGATGCCGTTCCGCTGGACGATCAACCCCTACCGCGGCTGCAGTCATGCGTGCGTCTACTGCCTGGGCGCCGACACCCCGATCCTCATGGGTGACGGCCGCAGCAAGCAGCTGGTGGACATTCGCGTCGGCGACGTCGTCTACGGGACCGAGGCGAGGGGCAGCTACCGCCGATGCGTCCGCACCAGCGTCCTCGCGCACTGGCAGACGTCCAAGCCCGCGTTCCGGGTGACGCTCGAGGACGGCACCACCCTGGTGGCAAGTGGTGACCACCGGTTGCTCACCGAGTGGGGCTGGAAGCACGTGGCAGGAGGGAACTGTGGCGCTGGTGTGCGCCCCCACCTCACCGTCAACGACTCTCTGTTCGGATTCGGGGAGATGACCGATCCTGCCGTCTGCCGAAAGCGTGACCTGGCTGGCTTTGCCATCAAGGCCCGGGCCCGGCTCGGCGTGGTCTCGGTGGAGGAACTCGGACTCGAGATACCCATGTACGACATCACCACGGGCACCGGTGACTTCATCGCCAACGGTGTGGTGAGCCACAACTGCTTCGCCCGCAAGACGCACGAGTACCTCGACCTGGACGCCGGTCACGACTTCGACTCGCAGATCGTGGTCAAGACCAACGTCGGGGAGGTGCTGCGGCGCGAGCTGGCCCGGCCGTCCTGGCGCGGCGAGCACATCGCCATGGGCACGAACGTCGACTGCTACCAGCGCGCCGAAGGCCGCTACGCCTTGATGCCGGACATCCTCCGGGCGCTGACCGAGACCGCCAACCCGTTCTCCATCCTCACCAAGGGCGCGCTGCTGCTGCGCGACCTCCCACTGCTCGAAGCGGCCGCCGACGTCACCGAGGTTTCAGCCGCGGTGTCCGTCGGCTTCCTCGACGATGACGTGTGGCGCACCGTCGAGCCCGGCACGCCCCCGCCGATGCGCCGGCTCGAGATGTGCGCGGCCCTCAACGCGGCGCGTGTCCCCACCGGCGTGCTGCTCGCGCCGATCCTGCCGTACCTCACCGACTCCCCCGCACAGCTGGAGCGGACCGTGGCGGCGGCCGCAGCCGCCGGAGCGCAGTACGTCTCCCCCATCGTGCTGCACCTGCGGCCGGGTGCACGCGAGTGGTGGCAGGCCTGGCTGCGCCGCGAGCACCCCGACCTCGTCCCGCGCTACCGCGAGCTGTACGGCGACCGCTCCGACGCACCGCGCTCGTACCAGGCCGGTGTCACGGAGACCGTTCGCCGGCTGGCCGACAAGCACGGGATCGGGCGCACCAACGTGCTGCGACGCCGCGCCGGCCACGAGAGGGCCCGCGGCTCGGCCCAGGCTCCGACAGTGGACGCCCGCCGAGCGGCAGAGTCCGCCCAGCTGTCCCTGCTCTAGCCGCCCGTGGGCCCGCCGCCGCAGCTCCCGGCTAGGGTGCGACGCCAGATGACAACCGCCGCCGCCGACAACGCTCCCCCGGTCCCACCGGTCTGGGCGCCCGACCAGACCACCCGGGTGGCCGTCCCGACGGTCGATGAGCGTTCCATGACCTTCACCGTCGCCGATGCGGACCGACGCCTGGCCGCTGTCCGGCTCTGGCAGGAGGTGCGCCTCCCCGGTGACCTCCTCGACTTCGCCTGGGCGGACGGCAGCTGGACGCTGCGGGTGGACCGGCCCGCCGTTGATCGCATGGAGTACCTGCTGGAGCTCGAGCACCCCGACGGCAGCCGCGAGACTGTCGTCGACCCGGCCAACCCGCGCCGGGTCCCGGGCGCCTTCGGCGACAAGTCCGTCGTGGAGCTGCCCGGTTACCGCGCGCCCTGGTGGGTGGGCCGCGACCGGCCGGAAGGTCGTACCACTCCCCTCGCCGTCCCCGCGCGCAGCCTGCGCGTCGACGTCGTCGGTCGGCTGTGGGCACCCCACGGCATCGACGACGACGTGCCGCTTCCACTGCTGGTCGCTCACGACGGGCCGGAGTACGACGAGCTGGCAGGGTTGACGTCCTACCTCTCTGTTCTGATCGGCGAGGGCACCATCCCACCGCTGCGCGCGGCTCTCCTGGCCCCCGGACCACGTGACGACTGGTACTCCGCCAACGGCGCCTACACCCGTGCGCTCGGTCTCGCCGTGCTCCCGGCGCTGCGCGTGCAGGTCGCGACGACCCGGGTCATCGGCATGGGCGCCAGCCTGGGGGCGCTGGCAATGCTGCACGCCCAGCGCCGGTACGCCGGCCTGTTCGATGCGCTCTTCCTGCAGTCGGGCAGCTTCTTCCACCCGCGCCACGACGAGCACGAGCGGCGGTTCAGCCAGTACGACCGAGTGGTGCGGGCCGTCCGCTCGGTCCTGCGCGCCACGGGGCACCATGACCCGGTGCCCACGGTCCTCACCTGCGGAGCCATCGAGGAGAACGTCGAGAACAACCGCATCATGGCTCGGGCGCTCGCCGCTCAGGGGTACGACGTCGCGCTGCACGAGGTCCGCGACGTGCACAACTACGTCGCGTGGCGGGACGCGTTCGACCCGCACCTGACGCAGCTGCTGCGAGAGGAGTGACCGTGCGCCACGCGGCCCTGACCGAGCCGTCGACCGGATGGACCGGTCAGGTCGTCGTCCACGGCCACTTCGGCCGACCGGTGCTGGTGTTCCCGTCGGAGGCGGGCAGTGCCTGGGACTTCGAGAACAACGGGATGCTGGACGCCGTCCGGTGGCTGGTCGACGGCGGCCGCGTGAAGTTCTACTGCGTCGACGCGGCCGACGCGATGACCTGGTCGGACCAGTCGGTGTCGCTCGAGGAACGAGCCCGCCGGCACGACGTCTACGAGAGCTGGATCCTCAACCAGGTGCTCCCGTTCATCGACGACGACCTGGGCGGCGGAGTCTCGGACCTGATCACGATGGGCTGCAGCCTCGGTGCCTACCACGCCGCGAACATCGCGTTGCGCCACGCCGACCTGTTTCCCCTGGCGCTGTGCTTCTCGGGTTCCTACGACCCGTCCGAGTGGAACGCCTGGGGCGAGCGCGGCACCGCCGTGTACTTCCACAACCCGATCGACTACGTGTCCAACCTCGAGGGCGAGCACCTCGACTGGTTGCGGTCACGGGTCCGGCTGGTGCTGGTCGTCGGTCAGGGCGCTTGGGAGGTGAACCCGACGAGGGCGCTGCCGAGCACGCGACGCTTCGCCGAGGTGCTCGCGTCCAAGGGGATCCCGCACGAGCTCGACGTCTGGGGCGACGACGTACCCCATGACTGGCCCTCGTGGCAGCGGCAGCTCGCGCACCACCTCCCCCGGTTCTGCTGAGGCGGGCGGATGACTGTTTCCGTGCGTCGCGTGGTAGGAACCGGTCATGGATGAGGCCAGACACATGCTGGGACTGCTGCTCGGCACCGAGAACGACTGGCCGAGCGTCTTCGAGGCACTGATCCGGCGGGTCGGTCCGGTGACCGACGGTGGCGGCACCAGTCACCGATACGACGTGGAGCGCATCACCATCGAGCCGTTCGACCTGCGCGACGCACCGTCGTACGACCTGGTGATCGACCGCCTCGCGTACTGGTACTACCACCCGCGCGAGTGGCTCAAGAAGGTGGCGCTGATGGACGGCACCTACCTGCTCAACTCGCCCTTCACGTTCCAGGCCATGGAGAAGCACGCCGCCTACTGCGCCATGATCCGGCTCGGGCTCAAGGTGCCCAACACCGTGCTGGTGCCGTACAAGAACCCGGTCGACCACGCGAAGTACGCCTTCACCGCCGAGCAGTACAACCGACCGTTCGACCTCGAAGGTGTCGCGGCCCGCGTGGGCTATCCCCTGTTCATGAAGCCGTACGACGGCGGCGCCTGGCGCGGCGTGTCCCGCATCCGCGACGCCGACGAGCTCAACCGTGCCTACGACGAGTCCGGCGAGATGCTCATGCACCTGCAGGCATCCATCGAGGGGTACGACGTGTTCGCGCGGTCGCTGTCGATCGGCGCCGAGACCATGGTGATGAACTTCGACCCGGACCAGCCCATGCATGCCCGCTACTCGGTGTCGCATGACTTCCTGTCGCCGGAGACCGGCGCTGAGGTGACCGCGATCGGCCGCATCGTCAACGCCTTCTTCCGCTGGGAGTTCAACTCCTGCGAGACGCTGGTCAAGGGCACCGACGTCTACCCGATCGACTACGCCAACGCCTGTCCTGACGTCGCCATCACGTCGCTGCACTACTACTTCCCCTGGGCGATGAAGGCGTTGGTCAAGTGGGCCGTCTTCTCGACGGCGACCGGCCGCCCGGCCACTCCGCACGTGGACCCCGCGCCGTGGTTCGCCCTGGCCGACCGTGACGACCTGTCCTACGAGGAGAAGCTGGTCGCCTACCGCACCATGGCCGACGCCTACTTCGACACCGAGCGCTACCAGGACTTCTGCGCATCACGGCTCGCCGACGTCGACGCTGTCGTGCTCGAGTACATCGAGAGCGACGAGTTCGACCGCCTCCTGGTCGAGGCTGTGACCTCGACCTTTCCGCAGCACGAGCACGAGCAGTTCGTGGCGCACTACCGCGGGCTGCTGGGGCTGTGGGCCAAGGACGAGCGCAACCGCATCTCCCGCTGACCGTGCCGGTGCAGCCGGTCGGTCACGTCGGCCAGGTGTGCACCGGCTCGTTCCTGTGCATGTGGTCGACGTACGCCCGCATCATCTCGCGCAGCGCCTCGGGTCGGTCGTGGTCGTCGTAGCACCGGCGGAACATCGCCGTCTGCCACTGCGCGCCGTTGCGTCCGGACAGGCAGCGCCCCTCGATGATGCCGAGCAGCCGCTCCCGGTCGGCGTCGTCGACGGCCCACTCGCGCAGCCCTTCGTGCGCCATCGGGAGCAGCCGGCGGAGCACCAGCTCCGTCGCCGGCACCTCCCCCACACCAGGCCAGTAGATCTTGGCGTCGATGCCGTACCTGGCACCGTTGTGGAAGTTCTCCTCCGCCGCGGAGAACGACATCTGTGACCAGACCGGCCGGTCCGCCTCGGCGAGAACCTTGACCAGCCCGTAGTAGAAAGCCGCGTTGGCCAGTACGTCGACGACGGTCGGGCCCGCCGGCAGGCAGCGGTTCTCGACCCGAAGGTGCGGCTTGCCCCGGTAGACGTCGTAGATCGGCCGGTTCCACCGGTAGATCGTGCCGTTGTGCAACCGAAGCTCGCCGAGCTGCGGCACGTCGCCGCGCTCCAGGACCTCGAGGGGGTCCTCATCGTCGCTGATCGGCAGCAGCGACGGGAAGTAGCGCACGTTCTCCTCGAAGAGGTCGAAGATCGAGGTGATCCAGCGCTCACCGAACCACACCCGTGGTCGGACGCCCTGCGCCTTGAGCTCGTCCGACCGGGTGTCCGTGGCCTGCTCGAACAGCGCTATCCGGGTCTCCTGCCAGAGCTGCTTGCCGAAGAAGAACGGCGAGTTGGCGCCGAGGGCGAGCTGGATGCCGGCGATCGCCTGCGAGGCGTTCCAGTGCGCGGCGAAGGTCTCCGGGTTGACCTGCAGGTGCAGCTGCACCGACGTGCAGGCAGCCTCGGGCGCGATGGTGTCTGCGTACGTCGACAGCCGCTCCACGCCGTCGATAGCGATCTGCAGGTCCTCACCCCGGGCCGCGAACACTTGCTCGTTGATGAGCCGGTAGCGCGGGTTGTCCGACAGCGTGTGCTCGGTGAGGTGCTCGGGGCGCAGCGTCGGCAGGATGCCGATCATCACGACGTTCGTGCCGGTCTGCCGGG
>JAVEDJ010000369.1 GCA_030841025.1 Actinomycetota bacterium | reverse complement strand
GCACCGGCCGCGCCCGAGCGGTGGCTCACCGGGCTGACGCGCACGGGCACCACCGACACCGAGACGCGCGCGCCCGGTTGTGCCCTGCCGGCGGCGCAACGGGCCGGCACCGCCGACGCCGGTGGCGCCGCCTACTCCGTCGACACCGACCCGGCCGGGGGCGGCGAGCGGCAGGGCATCGCCGGCGCACAGCTGTGCTACTCCGCCGACGGGCGCCCCTCGCTGGTGCAGGTCCGCACCACCGCCGGGCCCACCGTCACGGCGATCGGCGACCCAGGGGGCCTGACCAACGAGCGGCTCGACGACGCGGGCAACGCGGCCTTGTTCCTGGGGCTGCTCGGTCAGCACGAGCAGCTCGTCTGGTACCTCCCGACGCCCGGCGACGTCCCGGCCGACGAGCAGCGCTCCTTCTACTCTCTGGTGCCGCACGGCGTCTGGTGGGGGCTCGGCCAGCTGGTGGTGGCGGTGCTGCTCCTGGCGTTCTGGCGGGCCCGGCGGCTCGGGGCGGTCGTGCCCGAGCCGCTGCCGGTCGTGGTGCGCGCCGCCGAGACCGTCGAGGGACGTGGGCGGCTCTATCGCCGCAGCGGCGCGCGGGACACGGCCGCGGCCACGCTGCGGTCGGCGGCTCTCGCGCGTCTGCTCCCGGGGCTGGGTCTGGCCCGCAGGAGCGCAGCGCAGACCGTGGTCGACGCGGTGGCGTCGCGCAACAGCCGAAGCGGCGTCGAGATCAGGGCGCTGCTGTACGGTGCCGCACCGACCGACGACGCCGCTCTGGTCCGCCTGGCGGACGACCTCGATGCACTGGAAAGAGAGGTACGCCGACCGTGAGTGAACCCTGGTCGTCCACGCCGCAGGACACAACCACCGTCCCCGGCTCGGACGCGCGCGGGGCGCTGCGGGCGCTGCGCACCGAGGTGGCGAAGGCTGTCGTCGGCCAGGACGCCGCGGTCACCGGGCTGGTCATCGCGCTGCTGTGCCGCGGGCACGTGCTCCTCGAGGGAGTCCCCGGCGTCGCCAAGACACTGCTGGCGCGGACCGTGTCCGCGGCGCTGTCACTGGACACCAGGCGGGTGCAGTTCACTCCCGACCTGATGCCCGGCGACGTGACCGGGTCGCTCGTCTATGAGGCCCGCTCCGGACAGTTCTCCTTCCGCGAGGGGCCGGTCTTCACCAACCTGCTGCTCGCCGACGAGATCAACCGCACGCCGCCCAAGACGCAGGCGGCCCTGCTCGAGGCCATGGAGGAGCGGCAGGTCACCGTCGAGGGTCTCCCCCGCCCGCTCCCGGACCCGTTCATCGTCGTCGCGACGCAGAACCCCGTGGAGTACGAAGGCACCTACCCGCTGCCCGAGGCCCAGCTGGACCGATTCCTGCTCAAGCTCACGATGCCCCTGCCGTCCCGGGACGACGAGGTCGGCGTGCTGACCCGGCACAGCGAGGGCTTCGACCCGCGCGACCTCGCCGCGGCGGGTGTCCGACCGGTGGCCGGCGCGGCCGACCTCGAGGCCGGGCGCGCCGCCGTACGCCGTGTGACGCTCGCGCCGGAGGTGATCGGCTACGTCGTCGACCTCGCCCGAGCCACCCGCCAGTCGCCCTCGCTGCAGCTGGGTGTCTCGCCGCGCGGCGCGACGGCGCTGATGTCCGCGGCGCGCGCCTGGGCCTGGCTGTCCGGCCGCGACTACGTCACCCCGGACGACGTGAAGGCACTGGCCCGGCCGGCGTTGCGCCACCGGGTGGAGCTGCGCGCCGAGGCCGAGCTGGAGGGCGTGACCGCCGAGGCGGTCCTCGACGGCGTCCTCGGCAGCGTCCCCACACCGCGATGACCGGCGCGAGCCCGGCTGGCCGGCCGTGGCGCTGACCGGTCGGGCCGGGCTGCTCGCACTGGGCGGCGTCCTGGTCGTCGGCCTGCTCGTCCCGTCCGGGTGGGGGGTGCTGGGCGTCGGCGTCGTCCTGCTCGTGCTCATCGGCGTCGACCTCGCGCTGGCCGGACCGGTACGGCGCCTCGGGCTCAGCCGCGAGGGGGACCACGCGGTGCGTCTCGGGCAGACCGCGACGGTGACCCTGACCCTGACCAACCCGTCGGGTCGGCGCGTGCGGGGCATCCTGCGCGACGCCTGGCCTCCGAGCGCCGGGGCCGTCGAGACGCGCCACCGCGTCGACGTACCGCCGGGCGAACGGCGCCGCGTGGCCACCGTGCTGCGACCCACGCGCCGGGGCGACCGTCCGGCCCATCGGGTGACGGTCCGCTCCGTGGGTCCACTCGGCTGCGCGGCGAGGCAGGGCTCGCATGCGGTGCCGTGGCGGGTGCGGGTGCTGCCACCGTTCACCTCGCGCCGGCACCTGCCGGCCAAGCTGGCCAGGCTGCGCCAGCTGGACGGCCGCTCGGCGGTCATGGTGCGCGGCCAGGGCACGGAGTTCGACGCGCTGCGCGAGTACGTCGAGGGGGACGACGTGCGGTCGATCGACTGGCGTGCCTCGGCGCGGGCCTCGGACGTCATGGTGCGCACCTGGCGGCCCGAACGCGACCGCCGCATCCTGCTGGTCCTCGACACCGGGCGCACCTCGGCCGGCCGGGTGGGCGACGCACCACGGCTGGACGCCGCGATGGACGCGGGCCTGCTGCTGGCAGCGCTCGCCTCCCGGGCCGGTGACCGCGTCGACCTGCTGGCCTTCGACCGCCGGGTCCGGGCCCGGGTCCAGGGTGAGTCGGCCACGACGCTGCTGCCCGGACTCGTGCAGGCGATGGCGCCGATCGAGCCGGTCCTGGTCGAGACCGACTACGCCGCCATGGTGGGGGCGATCCTGTCCCGCTCCTCGCGACGCTCACTCGTCGTGCTGCTCACCGCCCTGGACGCCGCGCCTGTCGAGGAGGGCCTGCTGCCGGTCCTCGGCCCGCTCGTGCACCGGCACACGGTGCTGTTGGCGTCGGTGGGCGACCCGCGGGTGAGCGCGCTGGCGGCGGGCCGGGGCGACGCCGCCACGGTGTACGCCGCCGCCGCCGCGGCCCGGGCCGGCCTGGACCGCCGCCGCGTCGGCGAGCTGCTGGCCCGCCGGGGTGTCGAGGTGGTCGATGCGCCGCCGGACGAGCTGGCCCCCGCGCTGGCCGATCGCTACCTCGCGCTCAAGGCCGCGGGGCATCTGTAGGCGCTCGACTCGGGCGGTCCCCGCGCTCAGGCGGTCAGGCGGCGGTGGGCGCGACCTCCATCGCCCCGGCGCCCTCGACATCGCCCAACGATCCCGCGCGCACCGCGCGCCGGCCCAGGACGAACACATAGGTGAGGAAGCCCAGCCACAGGGAGGCGCCGATGCCGACGCGCGCCCAGGTCGGCAGGGGCGACGGCGTCACGAACGCCTCGACGAACCCGGACAGCAGCAGAGTCACCGCCAGCCCGACGGCCAGCGCGCCGGCGGCCTGGCCCTCCTGCATCAACGCCTGCGACCGGGTGCGGGGACCGGGGTCGATCCACGACCAGCCCAGCCGGAGCCCGGCACCGGCGGCCACGAAGACGCACGTCAGCTCCAGCAGGCCGTGCGGCAGGATCAGCCCGAAAAACAGGTCCAGCCGTCCCGCGCCGGCCATCAGCCCGCCCGCGATGCCGACGTTGAGCGCGTTCTGCCACAGGATCCACAGAACGGGCAGGATCAGCACCCCGAGGGCCAGGGCGAGCGCCGACACCCAGGCGTTGTTGGTGGCCACCTTCGCGGCGAACGAGCCGGCCGGCGAGGACGAGTAGTAGTCCTCGAAGTCGTGCTCGACCAGCTGGCGGATCTCGTCCGGAGCGGCGATCGTCGCCTGGACCTCGGGGCTGTTCGCGACCCAGGTGCCGACCACGAAGCCGATCAGCGTGAACGCCACGCCGACCGCGACCCACCAGCGGGCCGACCGGTAGAGCGCGGCGGGATAGATGACCGTGAAGAACCGGCCCACGTCGCGCCAGGCCGCGGACGAGCTGCCCGTCACCGCGGCGCGGGCGCGCGCGACCAGCGTGGTGAGCCGCCCGACCAACGCGGGGTCCGGAGAGGCCGAGCGGACGACGGACAGATGGGTGGTCACCCGCTGGTAGAGCCAGATCAGCTCGTCGACCTCGTCGCCGGAGAGCCGTCGCCGACCGAGCAGCTGCTCGAGCCGCTGCCACTCGCCCCGGTGCGCCGCGACGTAGGCGTCCACGTCCACGCGCGGAACCCTAGCGTCTGCCGGCCGGGTACCGGTGCGCAAGCCCCGCGCCGCCGCTGACCTCAGCGGCTACCCTCGGCCCTCTGCCTGCGCCGGTCTGGTCCGTCTGTCGACCGGCCCCGACGTGGTCCGCGCAGGGCAACCGCCGGAACGCCGGTGCAGAGGGGGAGGAGACGCGCGTGACGGACCTGGTCACCGGCGAGGCTGTCGTCCTCGAGCTGCGCCTGGCCAAGCTTGCGAGCCGCGCCCTGGCGCTGGCGATCGACATCACCGGGCAGCTCGCCCTGCTCCTGATCGGGACCCTGATCCTGGCCGGCGTGACCGACGGCGTCGATGACGCCCTGGCGAGCGCCATCGGGCTGGTCTTCGTCGTGCTGGTCCTCATCGGCTACCCGGTCGTCTTCGAGACGTTCAGCCGGGGCCGCACCCTTGGCAAGCTCGCGCTGGGGTTACGGGTCGTGCGCGAGGACGGCGGTCCGATCCGCTTCCGGCACGCGTTCGTGCGCGGTCTGCTCGCCGTGGTCGAGGTCTGGCTGACCTTCGGCTCGATCGCGCTGATCGTGTCGCTGGCCTCCCACCGGGGCAAGCGCCTGGGCGACTTCCTCGCCGGCACCGTAGTGATCCGCGAGCGCATCCCGGCCCAGTCCGCTCCCCTGCTCGCCATGCCGGCGCCACTGGCCGGCTGGGCCAGCAGGCTGGACCTGTCGCGGGTCCCGGACGACCTGGCCCTCGAGGCCCGCCAGTTCCTTGCCCGCGTCGCCGGCCTCTCCCCCGCGGTGCGTACGACGATGGGCGCGTCGCTCGCCGACGCGCTCGCCCGGTGCACCAGTCCACCGCCCCCGTCGGGTGTCCCGGCGGAGGCCTTCCTCGCCGCGGTGCTCGCGGAGCGGCGGCGGCGGGAGACCGCTCGCCTCGGCCCGCCGTCGTCGTACGGCGCCGCGCCCGCCG
>JAVEDJ010000354.1 GCA_030841025.1 Actinomycetota bacterium | reverse complement strand
ACCACGACCCTGGCGGTCCTCGCCGTGCTGGGCGCCGGGCACCTCGGCGCGCGGCTGGGCCACGGCGGCTCGGCGCTGGTGGTGGCCGCCGTGCTGGCGGGCGGTGCCGTCAGCGTCCTAGCGGCGGTGCCGCTGCCCGGACCGAGGGGCGCTCGACCGGCCGCCGGGGTCGCGCTGGGGGTCGGGCTCGGGGTCGTGACCGGGCTGCTGAGCGACCTGGGCGCCGGCACGGGCGCACTGGTGGCTCTGGGCTGCGCGGTCGCAGCGGCCGTAGGCGTCCTCTTCGCGGGCCGGATGGCGAACCCCGACCCGATCGTCTGCGCGGTGCTGCCGCTGCTGCTGGCCGGTCCTGTCGGGCTCGCGCTCGGTCGGCTGCTCGTTGGCTGATTCCGGGTGGGCTTCCGCCAGCCCAACCGGAATGCACGCCCGCTCTTCCAGGTTGTGGGGGCATGCCTGTCCCCGGTCTGGTGGCGCTGGTCGGTGCCCTGGCCGCGGCCTGCCTGGTCGCGCTCTGGCTGCGCCGCGCCCCGCGGCGCCTTCAGTCCGCCCCGTCCCCGTCACCGCGGGCGAGCGACGTGGAGCTGCTGGGGACCTCGGAGCTGGGTGCGGAGCTCGGCGAGCGGGCGACCCTCGTGCAGTTCTCCACCGCCTTCTGCCAGCCGTGCCGCGCCACCCGGCGGATCCTCGACGATGTCGCGCGGGCCGTGCCCGGCGTGGCGCACATCGAGGTCGACGCCGAGTCGCACCTCGAGCTGGTTCGCCGGCTGGACATCCGGCGCACCCCGACCGTCCTGGTGCTCGACGAGGCCGGCCGGGTGGTCCGCCGGGCCAGCGGCCAGCCACGCAAGGTGGACGTGCTCCAGGCGCTGGACGCGGCCGTCTCATGATGAGGACCTTTGTCTCAGCCGGTGGGACCACGTGAGCCCGCAACGGCCGGCGTCTAGGATCGCTGGCGTGAGCCCGGACCTGACCCGTCGCCGCGCAGTCGATCTGCTGCGCGTTGCTACCGCGCTCTGTCCGACCTCCTGACTCAGCCGTCCAGGCCTTTCCCCCGCTCTCGTCAGGAGCTCATCATGTCCGTCCGTTCCAGGACCCCCACGTCTGCCGACGCTGTTCCCGCTGCTCCCGAGCTGCGTGATGCCGTCGATCCGCGTGGGCTGCGGCTCGCGGCGGCGCTGACCGCGCTCGTGCTGGCCGTCGTGCTGCTCACCGGCAGCGGGTGGCTGCTGGGCGCCCAGGCCGTTGTGTTCGCGCTCGGCGTGGTCGACCGGTCGCCGTACGGCTGGTTGTTCCGCCGTCTCGTCCGCCCCCGCCTCGGCCCGCCGGCCGAGCTCGAGGACGCCCGCCCGCCGCGCTTCGCGCAGGGCGTCGGCCTCGCGTTCGCGCTGGCCGGTGTCGTCGGCTTTCTGCTCGGCAGTGAGGTCCTTGCGCTCACCGCCACCGCCGCGGCCCTCGCGGCGGCCTTCCTCAACGCCGCCTTCGGTGTCTGCTTGGGCTGCGAGCTCTATCTGGTGATCCGCCGCGCGTTCCACCGGGACGCGGGCCACGAACGCACAGCAACACCCCAGACGAACACACATCCGCACTCCAATCAGGAGGTCTCTCTATGAGCCGCTCAGACGTATTGGTCGACGCCGACTGGGTCGAGTCCCATCTCGACGACGACAAGGTTGTCCTTGTCGAGGTCGACGAGGACACCAGCGCGTACGACAAGAACCACATCAAGAACGCAATCCGCCTCGACTGGAAGAAGGACCTGCAGGACCAGGTGCGGCGCGACTTCGTCAACAAGGAGCAGTTCGAGGCGCTGCTGTCCGAGCGCGGCGTCGCCGGCGACGACACCGTCGTGCTCTACGGCGGCAACAACAACTGGTTCGCCGCCTATGCCTACTGGTACTTCAAGCTCTACGGCCACCAGGACGTCCGGCTGCTCGACGGCGGGCGCAAGAAGTGGGAGCTGGACTCGCGCGAGCTGGTGCCGGACGCGCCCCAGCGGGCCGCGACGTCGTACACGGCAAGCGAGCAGGACCGTTCGATCCGCGCGTTCCGCGACGAGGTCGAGGCGGCGATCGGCCAGAAGAACCTCGTCGACGTGCGCTCGCCAGACGAGTTCGCCGGTCGGCTGACGGCGCCGGCGCACCTGCCGCAGGAGGGCGCGCAGCGCCCCGGCCACATCCCCACGGCCGCGAACATCCCGTGGTCGAAGTCGGCCAACGACGACGGCACCTTCAAGTCCGACGAGGAGCTCACCAAGCTCTATGGCGACGAGGGCGTCGACCTCAGCGGCGCGAAGGACACCATCGCCTACTGCCGCATCGGCGAGCGCTCGGCGCACACGTGGTTCGTGCTGCACGAGATCCTCGGCCAGCCGCACGTCAAGAACTACGACGGCTCCTGGACCGAGTGGGGCTCGCTGGTCGGCGTGCCGATCGAGCTCGGGGACCCCGCCTGATGTGCGGCGCCACCAAGGGGGGGCTTCCCACCGACGGCATCGACATGTCGAAGCAGGCCGTCGTCCAGGGCGTGGTCACCCGCGAGGGTGAGCCGGTCGGCGGTGCCTACGTGCGGCTGCTCGACAGCGGCGGTGAGTTCACGGCCGAGGTACCCACCTCGGCCACCGGGCACTTCCGGTTCTTCGCCGGGCCGGGCACGTGGACCGTCCGGACACTCGCCCCGAAGGCGCAGCCGGTCGACCGGTCCGTCGTGGCCGCGATCGGCGAGGTGGCCGAGCTCGAGGTCACCGTCACCTGACCCCTGCCCTTTTGCAGTTGATCATGCAGCAAGGGACAGGCGCGCCGTCGTACCTGGTCAGCGCCCCGTCCCTTGCTGTTGATCATGCAGCAAGGGACACGGCGCGATCGGGCACGATGTGGCGGTGCGTCGAGACGGGGTGGTAGCGGCCGGGTTGCTGCTGACGGTGGCCGCGTGCGGCGCGCCCTCGGCGTCGTACGACGGTGCCGGTGGCCGCGCCAGCGACCATGCCGCAGTGCCCGGTGACGCCTTCCGCGCGACCGTCGACCGGGTCGTCGACGGCGACACCATCGTCGCCCGGCGTGACGGACGGCTCTGGCGCGTGCGGCTGATCGGCATCGATGCGCCCGAGTCGGTCAAACCCGACGCGCCGGTGGAGTGCTTCGGGCCGGAGTCGGCGCGGTTCCTGCGCGACCTGTTGCGGGGCGGGACGGCGGTGCGCG
>JAVEDJ010000296.1 GCA_030841025.1 Actinomycetota bacterium | reverse complement strand
GACGAGCACTAAGCCTGCCACTTGCACTGGCACGTAGTCCGCGTAGGCGAAGAGTTTGCAGGTTGACCCACGTCGGGGGCAGTCCGAACTTTGGCCCGCCCCCGACGCTTCTTCAACGGTGAGGAGGACCCCGTGCACAACGAGCCACGGGAGTCGGGATTCACGTTGATCGAGCTGCTTGTCGTGATGATCATCATTGGCATTCTTGCCGGGATCGCGATCCCGGTGTACCTCAAGCAGCGCGAATCAGCACACAGGACGCAGGCGGTCAGCGACATGCGCAACGCGGCGGAGGCCGTGGAGACGTACGTCGCCACTGATCCGATCGGCCGCTCCTACGCCGACCTGGACGGTGCAACTGAGGCGAGCGCAGTGCTCAGAGGCGAAGGCCTGGTCACTGCTCCGTGGACTCAGCTCACTATCCACACGGAGGGGCCCGGCTACTGCATCGATGGCACCCACACGTTGCTCCCAGGACGCACCCTGGTCTGGCGCAACAGTGTCGGCGTCGTCGACGTCGGGGCGACGGGCGCAGTTTCCTGCGCGTGAATGCCGGACGTCCGGTTCGGTCCGCCCATTCGGGTGGACCGACCCGGACGTCGGCATCCGGGCTCAAGTGCACGGCTCCACACGTCGATCTGTCTTGGCATAGGCGGCTCTTCGCCGCGCGGCACAGAGAAAGTGGGAGGTGACCATGACGGTCTTTGGACGCCCAGCCGTACGAAGCGATATCGGTGTGACACTGACGGAGACCCTCGTCGCGATGGTCGTCTTCTTCGTCGTCATGAGCGGCGTCATCGCCGGGATGATCCAGTCTCAGAAGCTCTCCCGTGATGGGCGTGCGCGAGAAGTCGCCGCCAACCTTGCCTCCCAGGAGGTCGATGCCTCGCAGGACGTCAAGGACTTCGCCAACCTGACCAGCGGCACGACGACTCAGGTCGTCAACAACGACACCTTCACGATTCTGCGCACTGTGACTCCTGGGCGGGTCGGGGGCTCAGGGTCACCGTGCGACGGAACGGTCAGCCCGTTCGTCATCTCCTACAAGCAGGTCAACATCCGGGTGACCTGGCCCAACATGGGAAAGACGGCGCCCGTGCGCGCCGACACAGCGGTAACCGCAGGCGTCGGCAACTTCGACCCCGACAAGGGGAACGTGGCGGTCAAGGTCTTGAACGCCGGGGCCGGGCCGGTCGAGGGCGCGAAGGTCATACTCACGACCGGTGCGACCAATCGGTCTGAGCTCACGGACCCGCAGGGCTGCGTGTTCCTGGACCAGATCCCGGCGGGCAGCTGGACGGTCTCGGTCACCGCCAGTGGATACGTCGACCCCGTTGGCAAACCGACACCCAGTCGACCGATCGACGTCCAAGGCGGTAGGACCACCTCGGCACAGTTCGACTACGACCAGGCGGCGCAGCTAGGACTGCAGCTTCCTGCGACGACGCACCCGGCCCCGCTCGCAGTCCCCATCACCGTTGGCAACCCGAGCCTGCCGCTGCGCGTGCAGACCTTTGCCGGTTCAGGACTCCTTCGGGATGTCAACGGCTTGTTCCCCTTTGCGTCGGGATACACGGCGTGGGCGGGCAGCTGCACCGATGCGGATCCCGAAGGCGCCGGCTATGACCATGCGGGCTCACCGACCTTGATCTACCACCCCGGGGCCATTCGTGACGCAGCGGTGCCCGTTGTGGCCGGCGCCCGCACGACTGGGAACGTCAACATGGCGCAGGTCACTGTGACGGCTCTGGGCGCGGTCGGGCAGATCGAGTCCAAGACGGTGCGGGCAGTTCATGCACCTGACCCAGCCTCCTGCACGTCCGGCGAGACCTATGACGCGGGTGTCACGGACGCGACTGGGCGAGCCGCCTTCGCGTTGCCATGGGGAACCTGGCAGCTGGAGCTGGTAGGTAGCACCCAGCCTGCCGCGGGATGGCCGACGGTCACGCTGCACCCGACGTCGCCGCAGACCGACGTATCCGTGGACGCGTTGTGAACGTCCTGCGGCGGCTGCGGCGGCTGACTGCGGGCAGAGACGCAGGCTTCACGCTCACTGAGCTGATGGTCACGATGGTGCTGCTCAGCCTCGTCATGTCCATGTCTCTTCTGGCGGTGCGCAGTCTCAATAAGCAGATCCTCAACACGAACACCCGGGTCGACAGCACCAACATCGCGAGCGTCGGGATGAACAACATCTCCAAGGCGGTCCGCGCGGCGAGCGAGATCCAGGTGAACAACGGCGCCAACCTGCCAGCGTTCGTCTCCATCGGCTCGGAAGCCGTGACGTTCTACTCGAACCTGGGCGCCGGCCCGGTCCGGGTGGCCTACTCGATCAACGCCAACCGTGAACTGGTCGAGAGTCGCACGCTGGGCGTGTACGTCGCTACGCCTGCGGCCGGAAATCCATACTGGACATTTGCGGGGGCGACATCGAACCGGCTTGTCGCACGCAAGATCCCTGCCGGTTTGGCAACGCCGATCTTCACGTACTACGACGGCGCGGACGCCACGGTTCCTGTGCCCAGCACAAGTGCCGCCGTGCTGAGCACCGTCGAAACCGTCAAGATCACCCTTACTGTGCAGGCCCTGAGCACCACGAAGGCCGCACCCGTGACCCTCGTCAACCGTATTGCCCTGCCCAACCTCGGCATCGCGAAGCGCTGAGAACCAGGAGAACCCGTGCGAACCCCACTTCGTCGCGACGACCGCGGCAGCGCCCTCATCACCGTCATCGGCGTCACCATGGTTCTCTCGCTACTCGTGCTTGCGTCCACGACGTATGCCCTCGGTGCGCAGAAGACCGCCAGGCGTGACCAGGACTGGAATGCTGCCCTCGCAGCGGCGCAGGGCGGCGTCGATGAGTACATCTCCCGGCTGAACGCGGATGGAACATACTGGCAGTACGGCAACTCCACCTCTAATTACACGAAGACGCCGGCGAGCCCCACGGCTGTCGTCGCGCCACCAGCGAGCGCCCCAAACTCCGCCTTCTTCGGTTGGACTGACCTCCCCGGCTCTTCGTCACGGGCTCAATTTCGCTACGAGGTCAACACCTGGCAGTACAAGTCTGACGGGATCCTGCACCTTCGCTCGACCGGACGTGTCGGTAAGCGGACCCGGACGATCGACGTAGCCGTTCGGCGGCAGAGCTTCATTGACTTCCTCTACTTCACGGACTTCGAGACGAAGGACCCGCTGGCCTACACGGGAAGTGGTGAGCTGTCAGCTGCGAATGCCCAGGCTCAATGTTCCAAGCACGTGTATGACGGCCGGCAGGACATCGGCTTCGGTGGCAACTGTGTTCCGATCAACTTCGTATCCGGAGACGTCATCCAGGGGCCCCTGCACACCAACGACGCGTTCCTCGTCTGCGGAAGCCCGCAGTTCGACGGCAACACCTCGACGTCGTGGGACGACCCGGCCAAGAAGCGGTATCGGGTCAACACGAGCTGCGGCGCGGCATCGCCCAAGTTCGCGCGCGTTGGTGACCCGAAGCTCGCGCCGACCCTCGATGTCCCACCGAGCAACAGCGCTATCCGGCGCGAGGTGGACAAGCGATACACGACGACCCCTGGTTGCCTGTACTCCGGACCGACCTCGATCAAGCTGAACTCCAACGGCACGATGGACGTCGACAGCCCGTGGACCAAGGACAAGAGCGTCTGCGGAACGGGTCCTGGCGTGCCCCTGCCAGCGAATGGCGTGGTCTACGTGCAGAACGTCCCCAAGACACCGACCACTGACCCGAACTATTGGAACCCGGCGGATGCGGCGATCCCGTCCAAGAAGTGTGTGGCAAGCAACCCGACAGGATCGCCGCTCAGCAACCCGATCGGCTACCCCGTCAAGGGCGATGTGACCGCCTATGGCTGCGACACCGGCGACGTCTTCATCGAGGGCTCACTCAAGGGCAAGCTGACGGTGGCGGCGGAAAACAATGTCGTGATCACCTGGAACATCACCTACCAGGGCGGGGCCGGCGGGACGGACATCCTGGGTCTGATCGCCAACAACTTCGTCGAGGTCTACCACCCGTTCGGTTGCCCGGCCTACAAGGCAAACGGCACGTGCAACAGCAGCCAGACCAACCTCAACCCCACGGGTAAGGCATCGACGTTCGGCGACCCGCAGATCAGTGCGGCGATCCTCTCGGTCAACCACTCGTTCCGGGTGCAGAACTACGCCAGCGGGGCGCGGCTGGGAGACCTGAACGTCACCGGGGCGATCGCACAACGGTACCGGGGGATCGTCGGCCTGACCGGCAGCACCGGCTATCTGAAGAACTACGTCTACGACACCAAGCTGAAGTACGGCTCCCCGCCGAAGTTCCTCGACCCGGTGAAGTCCGCCTTCGGGGTCACCGTCTGGTCGGAGCCAAGCCCGGCATTCAAGTACAACGCACCGTGAGGGCGCGCAGTAGGGTGCTCTGATGCTGATCGCCGTTATTGCAGGTGCGCTCGGGCTGCTCATCGGGTCGTTCCTGAACGTCGTCGTCTGGCGTGTGCCCCGTGGAGAGTCCGTCGTCAGTCCGCCGTCCCACTGCCCAGCGTGTGACGCGCCGGTACGTACGCGCGACAACGTGCCGGTCGTCAGCTGGCTTCTGCTGCGGGGACGGTGTCGCGACTGTGCGGACCCGATCAGCGCTCGTTACCCGCTGGTCGAGCTCGCGTCGGCGGCCGTGTTCGTGGCCATGGCGCTGCGCATCGGACTCCACGCCGAGCTCCCGGCGTTCCTCTACCTGAGCGCCATTGGCGTCACCCTGGCGCTGATCGACTATGACACGCACCGCCTCCCGAACGTCATCGTGCTTCCCTCCTACCTTGTCGGTGCGCTGTTACTCGGTACTGCCGCAGCGGTTACCGGCGAGTGGGACAACGCCATCCGCATGCTGATCGGGGCAGTCGCGCTCTTCGCCTTCTACTTCGTCCTGGCATTGGTCCACCCAGCGGGCATGGGCTTCGGCGACGTCAAGCTGGCTGGTGTCCTCGGCATGTACCTGGGCTGGCTGGGCTACTCGGAGCTGGTCGTCGGCGGGTTCCTGGGCTTCCTCTTCGGCGGCGTGATCGGGGGGACGCTGATGGCGCTCGGCCGAGCCAGCCGCAAGACCAAGATCCCGTTCGGCCCTTTCATGCTCCTGGGAGCCCTCGTGGCCATCCTGTGCGGCGGCGCATTGGGAGACCTTTACCTCAACGCGCTTGGACGTTGACCCACTTCTAGGTTTCTTGTCTCAAGACCGCCCCTGAACGCGCCGATCCTCTCTCTTGACATGGCTCGACAGCGAGCCACCGCGCGGCCCCGGCCGCGAGTGGAGGGAATAGTCGTGGCAGGACGAAGCGCGATCGGTCTGGACATCGGGACCTCGGGCGTACGCGCCGCCGAGCTCTCGTTCGGTAAGGGCCGCATCACACTGGAGAAGTTCGGCCAGGTCGCGTTGCCTGAAGGCGCGGTGCGCGACGGCGAGGTCGTCAACGCGGCGGCAGTGGCCGAGGTGATCAAGCAGCTCTGGTCCCACACGAAGTTCAGCGGCAAGAAGGTCGTCATCGGCGTCGCGAACCAGAAGGTCATCGTGCGGCAGGTGGACCTGCCCTGGCTACCGGCGGACGAGCTCAAGAAGTCGCTCGCATTCCAGGTCGCGGACCTGATCCCCATGCCCCTAGAGGCTGCGGTCCTGGACTTCCACCCGCTCGAGGAGCGCACTGGGGACACGGGTGCCAGGCTCGTTCGCGGGCTTCTTGTAGCCGCCTCGCGCGAGATGGTGAACACGAGCCTTGATGCGGTCCAAAGAGCAGGTCTCACGCCCGTCATGGTCGACCTGACCCCGTTCGCAGTCATCAGGTCCGTCGCGGCGATCGATGATCTCGGTGTCGGTGCGCCAGTCGAGGCCTTGGTCGATGTGGGCGCCCGGGTCACCAACATCGTGGTGCACCAGGGAGGTGTGCCGCAGTTCGTGCGCATCCTCCTGATGGGTGGCCAGCACATCACCGACGCTGTCGCCGAACGCATGGGCGTCCCGCAGGAAGAGGCCGAGGCGATCAAGCAGCAGCTCGGCCTAGCGGAGACGGATGGGTTCGGTGCCCAGGCGGCCGGCCGGGTCGTGGAAGCGAGCCTGGCAGCGTTCATCGATGAGATCCGCGGATCTCTCGACTACTACCTCGCATCGTCGGGCTCCGCGCCGATCGCTCGACTGTCGTTGACCGGCGGCGGCGCCCGCCTCGCCGGTCTCGCCGAGCGACTGCAGCTGGCTACCCGAGTGCCGGTCGATGCTGGCAACCCGATGCATTCGCTTGCGGTCGGCCGCACCGGGCTCTCACCGGAGCAGCTTGCCTTCGTCCAGCCGCTTGCGGCCGTCCCCGTCGGGCTCGCACTGGGAGCAGCATCATGAGCACCAAGACCCTCAACCGAACGTCGACGATACCGATCGTCAACCTGCTGCCGCCGGAGGTGGGTGAGCAGCGGCGGCTACGCAAGCTGCAGGCCGGTCTCGGCGCGGCAGTAGTGGCCACGGTCGGCATCGTCGTCGCTTTGTACGTCGTGGCAGCGGCCGATGTGTCAAGGGCTCAGGACGATCTCGCCGCGACCCAGGCCCAAGGAGCAGAGCTCCAGGTGGAGACTGCGAAGTACGCAAACGTCCCTGCCGTCATCGCCAAGGTGGACGCCGCCAAACTGCAGCGTTCCGAGGCGATGTCTCAGGAGATTCGCTGGTCCTTCTACCTCAATGACCTCAGCCTGCGCATCCCCTCCAAGGTCTGGCTCACCAAGATCACAGCCACGCAGCAGGTCGACGTACCGACCGTTGCGCCGGTCGGCGGCGCCACCTATCCGGACCTGGGTATCGGCAATGTCGCCTTCGAAGGCACCGCTTACGGCCACAACGATGTCGCGTCATGGCTGCAGATGCTCGCCGGCCAAGAGGGCTGGACGCAGGCCTACTTCACCAACTCCGCAGAAGACGACAGCTTGACTTCGCCGGGGGGCGACCCTGCGGTGAAGTTCACCTCACAGGTCACTGTGACGAAGGATGCCCTGTCTGGGCGTTTCGACCAGAAGGCGGGCAGCTGACATGACACAGGCACGAAGGTGGTCGCTGCTCGCGGCCGTGACCGCGGTCGCGGTGCTGGCCGCAGGATGGTTCCTGTTGCTGTCACCGAAGCGGGGCGAGGCCGCGGAGCTGCGCACCCAGACGGCGGCCTCGGAGCAGGCCAACCTGCAGCTGCGCAGCAAGCTCGAGCAGCTGAAGGCGCTCGCTCCCGAGCTGCCCAAGCGGGAGGCCGAGTTCGCGGCCATCCGTCGGCAGATCCCGGACAACCCGGCCCTCCCGGAGCTCATCCGCCAGCTGACGGCTGCCGCGGAGAAATCGGGCGCAGATCTGGTCGCCCTCGCACCTGAGACACCGAAGGTGCTCACCCCGGCCAGCGCGCCCGTTGCTGCCGGGACCACAGCTCCTGCGGGCGAGCAGCTGTACCAGGTGCCCTTGAAGGTGCAGCTGGAAGGCAGTTACAGCCAGCTCGAGGACTTCGTGGAGCGGCTCGAGAAGCTGCGGCGGGTCATGCTCGTCACTTCGTTCACCCTGGGCACCGAGTCCTCAGACGCGCAGGCGTCGAGTGGCTCGATCAAGCTCGATCTCATGGGCCGTGTCTACATGATCCAGTCCGCTGCTCCCGCCACCGCTCCTCAGGCGGGCACCGCAGCGACGACCACGCCAGGCGCGACCACGCCCGGCTCCGGAACGGCGACGCCGGCGGCCAGCCAGCCGCCCGCGAACTAGACAGGGACGGATAGAGATCATGAGCGAGACAGCTTTCGTCCCTAGTCAGATGCGGGCGGCCGAGCCGGGCGACCCTGTCGAGGACGCCGGGGGCAACGGACAGCGCACCCTGCTTCTGCTGGGTGGCGCCGCAGTCCTGGCAGTAGCTGCGGTTGCCGCATGGTTGCTGTTCTTCTCCGGCGGCGACGAGGTGGCACCGCAGACGGCGGCCGCCCCAGCCCCGGCCGCACAGCCCGCCGCCCCCACCACCGCACCGAGTCCCGCGGTCGCGAAGCCGTCCAGCCCGCGGACCAGGCATGGTTTTCGTGACCCGTTCAAGCCGCTGATCGTCCAGGCGGAAGCCGTTGTCCCGACTGTTGCTGGCGCGGCTCCGGCGGGGGCCACCACCACGACGGGCACGGCGTCCACGACCACAGGCACGGCTACCGGCACGAGCTCCAGCGCTGCGGGTGGCGCGACCTCTGGCACTACGACCCCGACCGGATCGACCGCGCACACCCTGAAGGTCGTCTCGGTGGCGAGCAACAACACCGCGATCACCGTCAAGGTCGACGGCAAGACCTACAAGAACCTGAAGGCGGGCGAGGTGTTCGCCAAGTTTTTCAAGGTGATCGGCATCGGTGGCCAGGTGAACGTGATCCAGTTCGGTGACGAGAAGTTCAACATCTCTGGCACGAAGGCCGTCACCCTCGCCAGCTGACTCACCAAGCAGAACCGTCACGGACGGGCCGTCCCGGCAATCGGGCGGCCCGTCCGTCATGTGCGGGCCGCGTGGGAAGATCGCGGCATGTTGCGCTGGCTGACCGCTGGGGAGTCGCACGGGCCTGCCCTGGTCGCGACGTTGGAAGGACTTCCGGCCGGAGTGGAGATCACCACCGGCGTCGTCGCGGACGCGCTGGCCCGCCGCCGGCTGGGTCACGGTCGGGGCGCGCGGATGGCGTTCGAGCGCGACGAGGTCGAGTTCCTCGGCGGCGTCCGGCACGGCCGCACACAGGGCGGCCCCGTCGCCGTGCGGGTCGGCAACACCGAGTGGCCCAAGTGGTCGCGGGTCATGGCCGCCGACCCCGTCGACCCGGCTGAGCTCGAGAGCCTTGCCCGCAACGCACCGCTGACCCGACCCCGCCCCGGTCACGCCGA
>JAVEDJ010000200.1 GCA_030841025.1 Actinomycetota bacterium | reverse complement strand
ACCCGGGATGGAAGTCGGGATGGTGTTGCACTTCCAGGGCGGCTCAGTCGGTGTTGCCAATCTCGGAGACGAAATCGTGGTCGGCCCTTGGCCCGGTGACACATGGATGCAGCACAACGTTGTCGAGCAACGCCGCGCATAAGTGCCCGCTCTGGATCGGCTACTCAGACCGCGGCCTGGCGATCTGGTAGGACCCGATCCTTTGCATCCACGCGGTCTTCGATGGCTCCGGCACCAGGTAGACGCGCAAGACGTTGAGCGCGGCTCGACGCCTCCGTTCGAGAATCAGACTCGCAGACAGCTTTTGATCCCACTGACGGTCTAACCACGTCAGCCGCGGAACTGGTTCCCACCCGGACGTCTTGTAGATCATGAATAGAGCCAACCGCGCGTAGTTCCGCAGAACTTCAACGGCGTCAAGGCCATGGGCCTCACTAGCTCGTCGACAGTTTCGCTGTACATGTCCTTGTCGCCGTGGATCAGTGCACCGAGAGCTGCGCGGGTCCGGCGGGAAAGGTCCTCTTCCCAGGGGTGCTCGGTCACGACGATCATTCTGTACGGCGTGCGGCTCTCGTGCGTTTTGCCACGACCGCTCGCGCGCCGGTCACGCCCTTGCCACGACCGCTACTGCGCTTGCCATCTAGCCGAAAGCACTTGACCACCCATCCGAGTCGGAGTGGCACGGCGGCCCGCGTCGCTGCGCGTCCTGAATCGACCCAATTGTCCGGGCTGACGCTGTGGCTTCGTGGCGGGGACCCGAAGCTGAGCATGGGCTTGGCCGGCGCCGCCGTCTCTCGCCGATGCCGGGGGGTTCGCCGCGCCGCGGAGGCCCCCAGCGTTACGAACAGACATCAAGGCTTCCCTTGGTCGAGCCAGTCCGGGATATCGCCGTCCAGCGCGGCCTCCGCGCCCTCGGAGACGCCCCGCTTGCCGGTCGGCCAGTCGGCCAGCTCGGCAGCGCCACCGGCGCGTCCGAGCTGATTCGTCGACGGGAACTGTCCTGGTCTATCGCGTAACGTCCCTAACGTGACCAAAGAGCCGAGCGAGGACTCGCGCCTTTCCCGACTTATCAACCAGGCGTCGGAAGGGGCGACTCCGTCGGTTGAAGTTGTCCAGCCACAAGCGGAGTCGAATCGAACCCCGCCCCTGACGGTCGTCACCGCTGTGATCGCGGCGTTGCAAGCCCACGGAGTGGTGGCGGCAGTGGGTGGCTCTGGTCTGCTGGCTGCACTCGGCCTGATCAATCAGGTGCGGGACTGGGATGTCTCCTGCGACGCGCCTACCGAGACCGTCGAAGCCGCACTGCACTCCACCGGCCTCAGGTACACCCGTGCCGTTGCGGGCGACGGCCAACACGCCACGCGGGCGCGGTTTGCCGTCGTTGCCGAGGATCACGAGGTCGATGTGCTGGTCGGCTTCGCCATCCGCGACGGAGGACATGTCATTCCCCTGCCCACCCGCATCACCTCACGTTGGCGCGGCCTTCCCATGGCTGATCCAACTGTTTGGTTGACGGCGTACCGCCTCCTGGGACGGCATCAGCGCGCGGACTGTCTGGATGCGTGGCTTGACGAATCAACCGGGTCGTCGGCGCCCGTTGTGAGCCAGGAGCCAAGCGCATGATCCTGCCCTTGTCGTGACCGGTTCGTTCAGGACAGCGAAACTGTGCTGGCGATCAGGCAGTCGCTCGGTTGAACGTGGTCGTTTCGCCGTGCCAGTCGGTTGACCGCCTTCAGCCGGCCGCGGCGTCGTAACCGCCCGTAGCGGCGGCTACGAGTGCGATTTCACATGAAACGCGGGTCTGTCCGCGGCAGCAGTTGGATCGCGATTCGTCGGCGCGCGAGCCGTCCACCACTCAACATTCAGCTTCTGGTACACCGACGCGCCAAGGTGCTCGCCAGCGCTATCAGCGTCTAGCCGCCCCTGATACAAGGCGGCTGCACGACCTCCGGCACGTGGCCGCGACGCTGGCCCTGACTGCCCGCGTCGACATTAGGGTTGTCTCCGAGCAGCTCGGCCACTCGACGACGCGGATCACCCGAGGTATCTACCTCAGCGTCATGCCTCAGGTCGCCCAAGCCATTCGAAGATGCGCCGTAAGCCTCCCGGCCTTGATGGGGGGATTGACCGGGCACTTCGACGAGCACCACGCGCTCTCGTCGGGGCGATGCTGTCCGGACTCGAGCACGTGCAGGCTGCGCTGACCGAGCTCGAAGCCAGGATCGTGGTCGCTTAAAATCAGGCGGGCGTTGGTGGTGTCTGGGGCGTCAGCCAGACGCGAACGTCGAGCAGTCCGGTGGGTATAGACCTCGCCCAGTCCGCCATCTTGGGAATCAGGCGGGTGACGTTGGCGTACGGGAGCGCCTGGCCGTCTTCGGCGGACGTTTGGCCGGCGCCGAAGATGAGCCACTCGGTCAGGTGGCGGTTGATGGCCGCACGAACCACCTCGATCTCGCCGGCAGTCCAGCGGCTGGGCACGATGCACACGGCATCTCCGTAGAGCGGCCGAAGCAGCGCCTCGGCCTGGGCGGGTTCGGTGGTCGCGACCACGAGGACGACTTGAGTGGGTGCCGGACGGAAGACGGTGACCGCCGTCGCGCCGGGAATGGGGTGCGGTGGACGGGGCGAGAGGTTGACCCCAGGCTCATACTCGGGACCGGGCTCGCTGTGTGGCCAACCATGTGTGGGGGGACTGCAGGGTGGCCGACCCCAGCGTGGGTTCGGGCTGGGGTCAGGCAGTCGTTGGGCTTGTTGTTCTAACACGTGCAGGCGTTCCTGCCGCCACTCACCGGCGAAGACGGCCCGGCCCTCAACTCCGCCGTCTCGCTCGTGGCGGTTGGTCAGCGCGAGCAGATCCACTCCGCGTGTGAGGACTCCCCACCCGGAGGGGCGGACCGGCTGATTGGCCAACGGCGGAACTGGCATGGGTGGTTCAAACCAGACCTGACCGTCGTAGCCGACCACGCGCCCCGCCGCGCGTGTCAACGCCCCGTCCTTCAGTACGAGCGACGTCAGATCCACGTCGCCAGTCTCCCTCCCCGACCATCCGATCTACCAAGCGAACCGACGCGGATAGATCAGCCGCTGCAAACTCCGCGACCCCTGGGCCGCGTGTTCGAGTCCCGCCGGCCCCACGTATCCACCTGCCGACGTCAGAGCGAACTGGGGGAGGCAGCCGCGCCAGTGTTCTCGCTCACTGCCGCCAGCGCACGAGATCCGCGCATGAACAGGAGCCCGACGGCGATCCAGCTGGCGTAGTAGCCGAAGAGCGCAATGTCGTGCCACGGGTCGACGCCGATCACGATGGCCAGCACCGCAGCCGCCGACCCGCTCCACAGCGGAACCGCCGCGGTCCGGAGCACGCCTGACCGCCGCAACCCGAACCCCAGCGCGATACCGCCGACGATGAGGGCCAGGAAACCGAGCCCGAAGAAGAGGAACGCTCCTTCCCAGGGGCTGCCGGTCGCCGCCGCGGTGATGAGGGAGACGAGCGCGAAGGCGACCTGCAGCACCGCCCCCAGCACCCCGGACCGGACGCCCACCCGGCCGGCCCGAGTCAGGCCGACATCCGCCCCGGTGTGCAGGGCACGAAAGAACAAGAACGTGCGGGCTACCCCGACCATCGCCAACCCCCACATCGCCACCAGCGCCGCGTAGGTCACCGGCTCGACCACCCGGCCGCTCGGGGCCTGCACCTCGTGCACCAGCTCGACACCCGTCGAGACCATGAGCAGCACACCGGCGGCGACCGCCGTCCAACCTGTCCCGAGAGTGCCGTTCCAATCGCGTTGCCCGTCCATGCTTGCCTCCACGTCGAGTTATCGAGGACCGGCTTCCGACGCTAGGCAGCCGCGCCGGTCTCGTCGTCTGCAACAGGACAGGCGGGGGCGGTATCCCGGAAGGCAGACCGACTGCGCCCCGCCTACTGCCACGAGGCAGATGACCGTGCACGTTCACCCGCGCTAGCGTCGGCCCATGCGGTGGGCACGGGCGCTGCGAGCGGGCGACGTACTGCTCGTCGTGCTGCTCGCGGCGTCCGCGCAGCTGCAGGTCTGGACCGCCGACCCCGACCGCTGGGACGACGGGCGGGCCGTGCACGCCGCGCTCGCCGCTCTCATCACGCTCCCGTTGTTCGTCCGTCGCCGGCACCCGTTGCCGGTGCTGTGCGTGGTCGCGTTCGCCAGCTGGTTGCAGTACGAGCTGGGCGGTGGCCTCGGGCAGGTCTGGCTCGCCTTCCTCCTCGCCCTGTACGCCGTCGCGGCTCACGCCGGTCGGCGGGACGCCCTGCTGGGGGCGGGTGTCGCTGCCGCGGTGAGCATCCCCGACGGGCTGACCAAGCTGCGCGACGGCGAACCGTGGGAGGACGTCATACCCGCCTGGTTCTTCCTCGCCGCCCTCTGGGCGTTCGGCCGCTGGATGCGCCGCCGTCGGCGCGAGATGCAGCAGATGCACGAGCAGCGCGCCTTGCTCGAGCACGAGCGCGAGGAGGCGACCCGAGCGGCCGTCGCCGACGAACGGTCACGGATCGCCCGCGAGCTGCACGACCTGGTGGCCCACAGCATGGGGGTCATCGTGATCCAGTCGCAGGCGGCCCAGCGGGTGCTGCGGACGGACGTCGACGCCGCCCAGGACGCCTTGTCCTCGATCGAGACGACCGGCCGCCAGGGCATGGTCGAGATGCGCCGGCTGCTCGACGTTCTCATCGGCAGCGAGGAGGACGCACCGCGTGCGCCGCAGCCTGGTCTGCGCGACCTCGACGCACTGCTCGAACGGGTCCGCGGTGCAGGCCTCGACGTGGAGCTGTCCGTCGAGGGCGAAGCCGGTTCGCTCCCGCCGGGGATCGACCTGTCGGCGTACCGCATCGTGCAGGAGGCGCTCACCAACACCCTCCGCCACGCACAGGCGACCCGTGCGTGTGTCCGTCTGCGCTGGACCCCGGACCGGGTCGAGGTGGAGGTGACCGACGACGGCTCCTCCGCTGTCACCGAGACCGTGGGTGGACACGGGCTGGTCGGCATGCGGGAGCGGGTCTCGCTGTACGGCGGCACCCTGCAGGCCGGCCGGCGCACGGACGCCGGCGGGTTCCGGGTGCGCGCGCGGCTCCCGGTCGACAGCAGACCGGCGCACCCGACATGACGTCGATCAGGGTGCTGGTTGCCGACGACGAGGAGCTGGTGCGCACCGGGCTGCGCCTCATCCTCACGTCCGAGCTGGACATCGAGGTGGTCGGCGAGGCCGCCGACGGACGGCAGGCGGTCGAAGCCGCACGCGCACTGCAGCCGGACGTGGCGCTCCTCGATATCCGGATGCCCGAGCTGGACGGCATCGAGGCCACCCGGCTCCTGCTCGGCAACGGCTGCGCGACCCGCGTCGTCATCCTCACGACCTTCGACCTGGACCAGTACGTGTACGACGCGCTGCAGGCCGGAGCGAGCGGGTTCCTGCTCAAGGACGCCCCGGCGCACCAACTGGTGACCGCCGTGCGTGCCGCGGCAGCAGGCGATGCGGTGCTCGCGCCCTCGGTGACGCGGCGCCTCTTGTCTGACTTCGCCCGCAAAGCGCCGCGAGTGGACGCGCCTGTTGAGTCGCTCACGGCTCGCGAGCTCGACGTGCTCCGGCTGCTGGCTCGGGGTCTGTCCAACGCAGAGATCGCTGCCGAGCTGTTCATCGGCGAGGGCACCGTCAAGACCCACGTGGCCCGGCTGCTGACCAAGCTCGGCGTCCGCGATCGGCTGCAGGCGGTGGTGCTGGCCTACCGGAGCGGTCTTGCGTCCTGACGCGGCCACTTATTGTCAGCTGTACGACGCCGCTGCGTCGGTGCGTGCGCGGCCAGCGCGCGGCAATCGCGCCATGGACGCAGGAGGACGGAGCCGATGACCGACACGGAGCTCGTCCACGAGCGACTCGACGGGGTCACCGCTGGGGTAGGGCGAACAGGTGACGTGGTGCACAAGGTGCTGACCCGCCGGCGCGACGACGTTCTGGCGCATCGGGCCGCCTCCGAGGCACCCGACGCCTGGAACTACTGGAAGCGCGAGGCGGAGGCGCTCGCCGAGGAGCCAGGCCCGTGAACCGCCGCGACTCGCCTCCTGTGGCATTGGGTCACAGCCGCGACGCCGTGCTCGTGGCGCCCGACAAGTTCAAGGGGTGCATGTCAGCGACCGAGGTTGCGCACGCGCTGGCGAGAGGCCTCGACCATGTTGCGCCTGCCACGCCCGTGGACGTGTGTCCGGTCGCCGACGGCGGCGACGGCTTGTTGGACGCGTTGATCGGCGCAGGCTTCCGCTCCGTGCCGGTGTCGGCCACGGGACCGACCGGGCAGCCGGTTGAGTCAGCGTTCGTCGAGAAGGACGGCGTCGCCGTGGTCGAGCTGGCCGATGTCGCTGGTCTGCAACGCCTTCCCGGCGGACGTCCCGCTCCGCTGACGGCCTCATCGGCTGGCACAGGTCAGGTGATGCGGGCGGCCCTCGACGCCGGGTGCGACACGTTGGTCGTCGGGGTCGGGGGCAGCGCCAGCACCGACGGTGGCGCCGGCATGCTTGCGGGACTGGGTGCCCGGCTGCTCGACGAGTCCGGGCAAGAATTGCCGGCCGGTGGTGCGGCACTGCTGGACGTCCACCGCGTGGATCTCACGCAGTTGCATCCGCGGTTGGCTGAAGTGGCGCTGGTGGTGGCCTGCGACGTCGACAACCCACTTCTGGGACCGTCGGGCGCAGCTGCCGTCTACGGACCGCAGAAGGGAGCGAACGACGCCGACATCGAGCTGCTCGAGCGGGCCCTTTCCCGGTGGGCAGACGTCCTTGGTACCGCGACCGGGACGCAGGTGGCGTCGGAACCCGGGGCCGGAGCTGCGGGCGGTGTCGCCTTCGCGGCGATGTGTCTCGGCGCACGGACCCGTCCGGGCATCGAGCTGGTCCTCGAGCTTGCGCAATTCGACCGTCGACTGGAACGCGCCAGACTCGTCATCACGGGGGAGGGCTCTCTCGACACCCAGACGTTACGCGGCAAGGCGCCCGCGGGCGTCGCCGCCGCAGCTGCTCGCCAAGGGGTGCCCGTCATCGCCGTCGCCGGCCGCAACCTGCTCGACGCCGATGAACTGCGCACCGCGGGTTTCCTCGCCGTACACGCCCTTACCGATCTCGAGCCCGACGTGCAGCGGTGCATCGAGATCGCGCCAGCGCTCCTGGAGCAAGTCAGCGCCCGCATCGCGGCCGACCTCGGTGCAGTCAGCGAGACTCGCCCCTAGCACGCGGCGCCACGTCGCTAGTGACCGCGGAACGCCTCTTCCAACCACCAGGCCGGCTCGGACCTGGTCACCTTGGCATCGATGAGCAGGGGAGTATGCCGCCCGCCCGCCACCCACTCCTCGACCGGCGCGAGGTCCGCCTCCCGGGTGACGGTGACCGCAGTGAACCCATGCCCTCGCGCGATGGCGGCAATGTCTGTCGGTGGGAACTGGACGATGTCGAGTGCGAACCCGCCGGGCCCGAAGTGATGGACCTCCGCGCCGTACGCGTCGTCGTTGTAGACGATGACCACCATCGGCAGCCCTAGCCGCACGACCGTGTCGAGCTCGGCGGCCGCCATCAGGCAGCCACCGTCGCCGAGGGCCGCGACCGGCAGCCGGTCGGGACGGGCGAGGGCAGCGCCGATGGCCGTCGCCAGTCCCAGCCCGACCGACTGGTAGGCCTGCGTGAAGCAGAAGCCGTGTTCGTCCGGCACGGACAGGTACACGCTCGGATAGCCCATGAAGTTGCCGGAGTCGACACCCATCACCCGGTCGGCGGGCAGGATCTCGTCCAGGCGACGGCTCAGCGTGCGGGGGTCGATGAGGCCCTCGCCACTGTTGTCGGTGTAGGGCACGTCGCGCCACCCGCTCGTCGCGATCTGTTGGCGGACCTTCTCGGTCCGATAGCCACGCCCGGACGCCTCCTCGCCGGCACCGGCGCCGCCTGCGGCCGTGCCGCCCAAGGCGGTCCTGGCCGCCAGCGCCGTCTCGGCGACGTCGCCGAGCACCCCGAAGGCGAGCTCGCGCTGTGCACCGAGTGCTGCTCCAGTGTCGTCGACCTGCACGACCGTGGCACCCTCGGCAATGAGATGCCCATGTCGCATCGTCCACATGTTCAGACTGCAGCCCCAGCCGATGATGAGGTCCGCGTCGCGGATCAGATCGGCAGTGGTGGGTGAGGAGAAGCCGCCAGAGACGCCGAGCGACCAGGGATGGTCGTGGAACAGGCCCTTGGCCACGGCCGATGTCGCGAGCAGCGCGCCGCACCTCTCCGCGAGGTCGGCGACAGCCGCGGCGGCTCGCGGCTCGCGGGCACCACGCCCGGCCACGAAGACCGGGCGCTGTGCCTGCGTCAACGCCTGCACGAGACGGTCCAGGTCGGCCTCGGACGGTGGGCTGGGCGCCGGCGCCGCGGGCAGCTGCGGGGGGTCGCTGCGATCGGGCGCGTCAAGGGCCTGGATCGCGAGCGGCAGGTTGAGCAGCACCGTCCGGCGCTCGTACAACGCCGTGGCCGCCGCCGCAAGCGCCTCGTCGACGGCCGTCTCCGCCGAGGTGATACGGGCCGGTACGGCGCCGACGGCGCGGGCGAGTGCGTCCTGGTCGACGTAGAAGTTGGACGACGGGTGCATCGCCTCGGCCGCCAGCACGAGCAGGGGCGAGCGGCTCTTGGCAGCCTCCGCGATGCCGGTCATCGCGTTTGTCAAACCGCAGCCCTGATGCACCGTGAGCGCCGTGACCCGACCGGTCATCCGCGCATAGGCATCCGCCATGGTCGCAGCGCCGCACTCGTGCCGGGCGGCGACGAAGCGTGCCCCGCTCTGCGTCAGGGCGTCGGTGACGTGGAAGTTGCCGGATCCCACGACGCCGAAGACATGGTCGACGCCGGCACCGGCGAGTGCGTGTCCGACGGCTCGCGCGACGATCATGCGCGTTCGACCAGAGCGAGGACCCGGGCGGGTGATCCGGAACCCGTGACGATGGGCAACGGGCTCGCAACGACGACAGCGCCGGTCGGGGGCAGCAGGTCAAGGTTGCGCAGCTGGGTGAGGCCGTACTTGTCACTGCCCATGAGGTGGGAGTGACACGGGAACGGCGGATCGAACGAGTGCGCAGCACCGGCATCGGTGCCTACCGTCTCGACGCCCATGCCGACCACCGGGGACTCCTGGGCCACCCAGCGGGCGCACTCGGCCGAGAGGCCGGGACTGTGCGGGCCGGTGTCGTCGGCGTTGATCGCATCCTGTTGCGAGCTCCGAGCGTCCCAGCCGGTGCGCACGAGCAGCCACCCGCCCGCCGGCAGCGGTCCGTGCTCGGCCTCCCAGGCCCGGACATCGTCGACCTCGATCAGGAAATCGGGATCCGCGGCGACCTGCGCGGAGAAGTCGAGAACGGCGGCGGGGCCGATCAGCCGGGCCACGGGCACCGAGGCGATGTCGTCCTTGTCCTTGCCGGTCGCCCAGTGGTTGGGCGCGTCGAAATGCGTTCCCGTGTGCTCACCGGTGTGGAAGTTGTTCCAGTACCACGCCGGGCCGCGCGCGTCGTACCGGCTGATCTCCTCTAGCTCGAAGCGCTGGGTCTGCCCGAACTCCGGCGGCAGCTCGAGGATCGGCGTCTCGTGGGACAGGGGTGCCGTCAAGTCAATGACGTGGATCGCCCCGTCGCTCAGGGCTGTCATGAAGTTTACAAGCGCGGCCATGGCTCTCCCAGTCATCGAACTTTTGCCGCCGCCACCGGCATGCGGACGCGGACACGTCACCGTAGGGGAGCGGCGTCTGGCGGCGCGACCGCGGGTAGTCG
>JAVEDJ010000195.1 GCA_030841025.1 Actinomycetota bacterium | reverse complement strand
CGTTGCTGCCAGTGGCAGTGGTGGCCCGGTCGAAGGCGGATGAGGACAAGCTCTCGCAGGGCCTGAACCGGCTGCTGGCCGAGGACCCCACGCTGCGCCTGGAGCACAACGTCGACACCCACCAGCTGGTGCTGTGGTGCATGGGCGAGGCCCACCTCGACGTGCTCCTTGACCGCCTGAAGAACCGCTACGGCGTCGACGTCGAGTCGGTGCCGTTGCGCGTGCAGCTGCGGGAGACGTTCGGTGGGCCGTCGAAAGGCCATGGCCGGCACGTGAAGCAGTCCGGCGGGCACGGCCAGTACGCCGTGTGCGACATCGAGGTCGAGCCGCTGGAGTCCGGCGCCGGCTTCGAGTTCATCGACAAGGTGGTCGGCGGCTCGGTGCCGCGCCAGTTCATCCCCTCGGTCGAGAAGGGCGTGCGCGCGCAGATGGAACGCGGGGTCGCGGCGGGCTACCCCGTCGTCGACATCCGGGTGCGGCTCACCGACGGCAAGGCACACTCCGTCGACTCGTCGGACATGGCCTTCCAGATGGCCGGCGCGCTGGCCCTCAAGGAGGCGGCCAAGGCGACCCAGATGCATCTGCTGGAGCCGGTCGACGAGGTGTCGGTGCTGGTCTCGGACGAGTACGTCGGCGCGATCATGAGCGACATGTCCACGCGACGCGGTCGGCTCACGGGCACCGAGCCGGTGGGCGTCGGACGCTCGATGATCAAGGCCGAGGTGCCGCAGGTCGAGATCACCCGCTACGCCGTCGACCTGCGCTCCCTCTCGCACGGCACGGGCACCTTCTCCCGCACCTATCGGCGGCACGAGCCGATGCCCTCCCACCTGGCCGCCAAGATCCAGGACGAGAACGTCGACACCTGAGCGCGTCAGGTACGACGATGCGGGCGGCGCTCGAGCGGGCGGTGCAGGGCCGGCTCGGCGCCCGGCAGGAGGTGCCGGAACCGGGACACCAGCCGGTAGGCGGCCTCCGCGACCCAGGACACCGGCGGCACCAGCAGCAGCAGCCCGAGGACCGCCCACAGCCCGCCGCTGGCCCGCAGCAGCCGGGCCATGGCGACGCTGCCCTGCCCGATGCGGCCGTCGGGACTGACCCAGGTCACCGATCGCTCCGCCTCGGCCTCGCTCACACCGAGGGCAGCAAGGTCCGCCGTCTGGAAGGGCTCGTAGTCGACGTCGGCGCCCAGCCGCGCAACAGCCGTCTCGACCGTGCGGGTGCAGAAACCGCAGGTGCCGTCATAGAGCAGCACCGGGCGCGGGCGCCGGCCGTCCGGCCCGCGTTCACCGGGCTGATGGTCACTCACTGGGCCAGGCCTTGGCGATCAGCTCACGTGTCTCGGCCAGCAGCTGCGGGATCACCTTGGTCTGCCCGAGCACGGTGATGAAGTTGGCATCGCCACCCCAGCGCGGTACGACGTGCTGGTGCAGGTGATCGGCGAGCGAGCCGCCCGCGACGTGCCCGAGGTTGAGCCCGACGTTGAACCCGTGCGGCTCCGATGCGGACTTGAGCGCGACCACGGCTCGCCTGGTGAAGTCGGCCAGCTCGGCCGTCTCCTCGGGCGTCAGGTCCTCGAGCGCGGCGACGTGCCGGTAGGGCACCACCATGAGATGGCCGGGGTTGTACGGGTGCAGGTTCAGCACGGCGTAGACCGCCTCGCCGCGCGCCACGATCAGGCCTTCCCGGTCCTCCAGCGTCGGGATGCGGCAGAACGGGCAGCCGTCCTGGTCGTCGCGGCCGTTCCCTGGCTCGCCCTTGATGTAGGCCAGCCGGTGCGGGGCCCAGAGGCGCCGCAGCCGATCGGGCACGGCGACGCCCTCCTGCGCGACCAGCTCCGGCCCGGCAGCGTCCGTGCCAGCAGTACCCGCGACGTCGTACGGCTCCGGCTGTCCCGGCGTAGACGGCTCGCTCACACCTGCACCCGATCCGCGACCGCCCGGACGATCTCCTCGACCGCCTCGTCGACCGGTACCGCGTTCTTCTGCTCGCCGCTGCGGTAGCGGAACGAGACCGCGTCCTTGGCCACGTCCTCATCACCGGCGAGCAACATGTAGGGGACTTTCTGCTTCTGGGCGTTGCGGATCTTCTTCTGCATGCGGTCGTCGGACGTGTCGACCTCCACCCGGATGCCACGCTCCCGGAGCCGGGCCGCTACGTCCTGCAGGTAGGGCACGTGCTCGTCGGTGATCGGGATGCCGACCACCTGCACCGGCGCGAGCCAGGGCGGGAAGGCGCCCGCGTAGTGCTCGACCAGCACGCCCATGAACCGCTCGATCGAGCCGAACTTCGCCGAGTGGATCATCACCGGCTGCTGCCGCGAGCCATCGGCGGCCTGGTACTCCAGGCCGAAGCGCGCCGGCTGGTTGAAGTCGTACTGGATGGTCGACATCTGCCAGGTGCGCCCGATCGCATCCCTTGCCTGCACCGAGATCTTCGGGCCGTAGTAGGCGGCGCCGCCCGGGTCGGGCACCAGCTCGAGCCCGGTGTCGGTGGCCGCGTCGGAGAGGATCTTGGTGGCCTCCTCCCACTGCTCGTCGCTGCCGATGAACTTGTCCGACCCCGGGTCGCGGGTCGACAGCTCGAGGTAGAAGTCGTCGAGACCGAAGACCTTGAGCAGCCCGAGGATGAAGCTCAGCAGGTGCTGGATCTCGCCCGGCGCCTGGTCCGCGGTCACGTAGGAGTGCGAGTCGTCCATCGTCAGCCCGCGGACCCTGGTCAGGCCGTGCACGACACCCGACTTCTCGAACCGGTAGACCGACCCGAACTCGAACAGCCGCATCGGCAGCTCGCGGTAGGACCGCCCGCGCGACCTGAAGATCAGGTTGTGCATCGGGCAGTTCATCGCCTTGAGGTAGTAGTTGCTGCCCTCCATCTCCATGGGCGGGAACATCGTCTCGGCGTAGTAGGGCAGGTGACCGGAGGTCTCGAACAGGCCCTGCTTGGAGATGTGCGGCGTGCCGACGTACTCGAAGCCCTCCTCGAGGTGACGGGCCCGCACGTAGTCCTCCATCACGCGCTTGATCACCCCGCCCTTGGGGTGGAAGACGGCCAGCCCCGAGCCGATCTCGTCGGGGAACGAGTACAGGTCCAGCTCGGCGCCGAGCTTGCGGTGGTCGCGCTTCTCGGCCTCCGCCAGCCGCTGCTGATAGTCCTTGAGCGCGTCGCGCGACTCCCATGCCGTGCCGTAGATGCGCTGCAGCTGCTTGTTCTTCTCGCTCCCCCGCCAGTACGCCGCCGCCGAGCGCTGCAGCTTGAACGCCGGGATGAGCCGAGTGGTGGGTACGTGCGGTCCGCGGCACAGGTCCTTCCAGGCCAGCTC
>JAVEDJ010000188.1 GCA_030841025.1 Actinomycetota bacterium | reverse complement strand
CCGCCGCCGCGCTGCGCGCCGAGGGCTACGACGTCGTCGAGGACTTCCGGTCGTTCGGAGCAGACGACTTCGCGCACTACAGCGAGCGGCTGCCGACCCTGATGATGTTCGTCGGCGTGGACGGTGGAGCTGGCCTGCACGACCCGCGGTTCCTGCCGCCGGAGGACGCCGTCGACCGCGTCGCCGATGCTCTCCTTGCGGGGTACGTCGCCGCGGTGGCCGGGCCCGGAGCGATCGGCTGACGACGGCAGCGGCCTCGGTCGAGCCCGACCTGACACGCTGGGCCCGATGACCGAGGAGCCGAGCGACTTCGCGAACGACGCGCCACTGCTGCAGGCGTGGGCGCGGTTCCAGGCCGAGAGCTCGACACCGTTCACGATCCCCGGTCACCACCGTCGCGCCGGCCAGCTGTCCGACGAGCTCGGCCGGCTGCTGCAGGGTGATGTCCCGTTGTTCGGCGGCCTGGCCGACATCAAGCGAGCCGACGGCGCGCTGGCTGCCGCTGAACGGTTGGGCGCGCGGCTGTGGGGCGCCGACTGGTGCCGCTACTCCACCGGCGGCTCGACCCATGCCAACCAGGTCGTCGCCCTCGCGGTCGGGCGACCTGGTGACACGGTTCTGGTGTCGCGTGCGGCGCACCGCAGCACGCTGTCCGGCCTGGTGCTCGCGGGCCTGCGGCCGGTGTGGCTGCCCGCAGAGCTCGATGAACGCTTCGGCATACCGACGGGGGTCTCGGTGGCAACGGTCGAGCAGGCGCTCACCGAGAACCCCGGCGCCGTCGCACTGTTCTGCGTCGAGCCCGGTTACCTCGGCACGCTGTCCGACCTGCCGGCCATCATCGCGCTCGCGCAGCAACGCGACGTTCCCGTGGTGGTCGACCAGGCCTGGGGGGCGCACTTCGGCTTCCACCCGGCCTACCCGCCGCACGCGCTGGCCCTGGGCGCCGACGCCATGGTGCTCAGCGCACACAAGACACTGCCGGCCTATAGCCAGGCGTCGGTCATCGCCGCTTCCACGCGACGGCTAGACGTCGACCGGCTCGATCGCGCCTTCGAGGCATCGGCGACGACCAGCCCGGCAGGCGTCGTACATGCCAGCACCGACGCGGCTCGCGCGCTGCTTGCCAGCCCGCTGGCGCACGAGCTGCTCGACCGGCTCGCGCACGTGACCGGGCAGGCGCGGCAGCGACTGCAGGTTGAGGTCCCGGGACTGCGGACACCCACGCCGGAGGACTTCGCGCCCGGCCGCTACGACCCCGCCAAGCTCGTCCTGCAGCTCGACGGCTGCGGCATCGACGGCAACGAGCTCGAACGTGCCCTCATCGACGCTGGGATGCCGGTCGAGCTCGCCGACCGCGACACCGTCGTACCGATCGTGACGATGCTCGACGACGACGTGACGGTGTCCGCCCTCGTCGATCGTGTCGTCGACGCCGCCGCGCACCTCAGCCGGACACCGAGGCCGCGCACGGTCTTCGCGTCGTGGGCGCAGGGCATCCCCGAGGCCGCGCTGACGCCGCGCGAGGCGTTCTTCGCCCGGCACGAGACGGTCGACGCAGGCCGTGCCATCGGGCGGGTCAGTGCCGAGCTGGTGGCGCCGTACCCACCGGGCGTCCCGGTGCTCGTGCCCGGCGAGGTCATCAGCGAGGAGACGCTGTCGCTGCTGCGGGCGGCGGCCGACGGCGGCACGCGCATCGCCTACGCCGCCGACCCGTCGATGGCCACGGTGCAGGTCGTCGCCTGACCGGACGCGTGTCGTCAGCCGCGTGACGTCACGGTCAGAACGCGCACACGTACCTGAGCTCGGTCTTGGTCCGTGCACCGACCTGCGGACTCATCGGCAGCTCCTCCCCACCCGGCTCGCGCAGCCACGCCACGAATGCGTAGGGCTGCTTTATCTCGCCCCGGGCGTGCCCGTCGCACCGGGACAACGAGACCACAACGGGGATCGAGGCTGTCGGATGCGAAGCGTCGAGCCGGGCGAGGGGTCTGTCACGTCGCGTCCCGCGCAGGCCATAGAGGACGTTGCCGGCGAGCTGGGTGATCTCGCGCACCGCACCGGCGTCCTTGAGCCGAGCCTCGAGCGTGCCGTGCAGGACGGGACCCCCGGCTGCGTCGGCCGGCCCGCGGCGCCAGGTGTCGCCGAACGCTAGTGACACCTCGGCGGCCAGCCGCTGCGCGAGGCATTCACGGGAGAACACGCGAGCCTGCACCTTCTCGGGGTCGCGCAGGGTCAGCCGCACCCGACGAGCCGGTTCCTGCCCGACCACCATCCGCACGGTGGCGACCGCGCGTCCGGGTGGCTTGCTGCTCGCGGCGCACCGGGCCTTGCCGTACGCGATCGGCAGGTTGACGGAGATGCCGGGCGCCACCGGCGAGTCCTTGTCCACCGCAGGCACGGCCGCAAAACCCGGCATCAACAAGGACAACCGCGACACGTGCACCGGCTCCGAGCCCTCGTTCAGCACGTTCACCTCCACGCGACGCAACGCCTCGTCACGACGCAGCTGAACCAGGCTCGCGCTGACGCCGGCCGGTGCCGCCTTGAGTACCGATCCGGCACGGTCGCCGGACCCGTCGCCGTCGCCGTCCCCATAGGCGAACAAGAGGAGTGAGCCCGAGACCAGCAGCACCAGCAGAACTGCGCCGGCGCCGGACCGGCCCGGAGCCCCGTTGAGCCATCGGTCGGGCACGTCAGATCCAGCCGTGGGCGCGCGCCAGATGGACGGCCTCATGCCGGTTCGCCGCACCGAGCTTGGTGACCGCCGAGGACAGGTAGTTGCGCACCGTTCCGGGCGAGAGCGACGCGCGGTGGGCGATGTCCTCGATGGGTACGCCGTCCGCAGCGAGCTCCAGGACGTCGGCCTCGCGTGGTGTCAGTGGGCTGTCCCCGGCGCTGATCGCCTCGGCGGCCAGCTCGGGGTCGACGTACCGTCCGCCGCCGTGCACGATGCGCACGATGTCGGCGAGCACCTGCCCGGACACCGTCTTGGGGAGGAACCCGCGTACGCCGGCGGCGAGTGCCCGTTTGAGGTGACCCGGCCGGCCGTGGCTGGTGACAATGACGCTCGCGCAGTCCGGCAGCTCGCGCAGCAGGGCCTGGGCCACGGCGATGCCGTCCAGGCCGGGCATCTGCAGGTCGAGTACCGCGACGTCCGGGCGGTGCATGCGCGCCATGGCCAGCGCCTCGTCGCCGGACGCGGCCTGCGCGACCACGTCCAGGTCGTCCTGCATGGCCAGCAGCGCCGCGACCGCTCCGCGGATGAGGTTCTCGTCGTCGGCGAGGAGCAGCCGGATCACGACACGGGCTCCGTCTTCGACTCGGCCTCAGGTGACACGCGGGTCAGCGGCAGCCGCACCTGCACGAGGAACCGGCCGCCAGGGAGCGCCTCGGTCTCGAGGTCCCCGCCGTGCACGGCCAGTCGCTCCTGCAGCCCGACCAGCCCGGTGCCGCTGCCGGGGTCGGACTCACGCGCGCGTGCGCCGTCGTTCTCGATCCGCAGCACCGCCGTCGTACCGACCGCTTCCTGCACGACGGCGAGCTCGATCGTCGCGGTCGTGGCGTCGCTGTGCCGGATGATGTTTGTCGTGGCCTCGCGCACCGCCCAGCCCAGGCCGGCCTGGGCTTCCCGAGGCAGGTCCGGCGCGTCACCGATGACGCGGGCGTTGATGCCGGCCGAGCGCAGCACGGACCGGGCACCGGCGAGCTCCGAGTCGAGGTCGGTCGCCCGCTGACCCGCGACGACCTCGCGCATCTCGCGCATCGAGTCCTGGGCGAGCCGGCGGACCTCGAGCATGTGCTCGCCCGCGCGGTCCTGGCTGGTGCCGACAAGCTGGGCGGCGAGCTCGCTGTTGACCGCCATCAGCGTCAGGTTGCGTCCGAGCACGTCGTGCAGGTCGCGGGCGAAGCGCAGCCGCTCCTCGGCGACGGCTAGGCGCGCTTGCATGTCACGAGCCTGGTCGAGCTCCCAGAGCACACCGAGGGCCCACACCGAGGAGCGATAGGTAAAGGCGGCCCCGCCGACGCACGTCAGGTAGTTCGTCGCCCACAACGGCGGGCTCGGGTCGCCGATGGCGACCTGCAGTACGCCGGCGACGGCCGCGGGCAGCGCCACGACGACGAGCAGACGGCGCGTGGGCAGCAGCGGCGTGACGGCAGCCATCAGTGCGGCGCAGAACAGCAGAGCCGCCGCACCGGCGGGAAGCCCGAAGCGGAATGGGTCGTCGACCGCGCCCCCGTGCCTCGGCACGGTCGCCACGGCGGCGACGACCCCGGCGGCGGTGAGCGCAACCGCCGCACCGACCAGTCGGGCCGAGGGACGGGGCCCTCCGAGAAAGTGGGCGATGCCCGCGTGCATCAGGGCCACGCACGCAACCGTGTGGGCCGCAGCCAGCACGAGCAGGACCGCCAGCGCCCACGACCAATCCTGCTGCTGTCCGCCGATGATGAGCAGCAGGACCAGGGGCTCGGAGACGGAGATGAGGTAGAGGGGCAGCCGCGTGAAGAGGTCGATCGTCTCCGCACTGGTGCGCGCTTTGCGCCACCGCCACATCACGACCACCTCCTCACCCTGGCACGATCAACGGTCCGGCACGGCGCGTTCAGCGCCGTGGCTCCCAGCGGAACCAGCGGCGCGCCGCCCACCCGGCCACGACGACCCAGGCGACGAGGACGAGGACCGGCCCGGCGGCCGGCGCGAACGACGCCCCGAGACCTACCGTGTCGCCGTCGGGGGTGCGCCCGGTCAGCCCGAGGTGCATGAGGTCCACCACCGGCGTCATCGGCATCAGCGGGGCGACGCGCTGCAGCGGCTCGGGCAGCAAGTCGAGCGGGAACAGCAGGCCGCTGAAGAGCACCGGCACGGCGTAGCCGGGTGTGGCCGTCACCTGCGCCATCTCCACGGTGCGGGTGACCGCGGTGGTGACCACCGCGAAGAGCACGAACACGGCCGTTCCCAGCACGATCGCGACGAGCACCAGGACCGGGTTCGTCGGCAGGCCCATGCCGAAGACGGTGAAGGCGGCGAGCACCCCGACCAGCATCTGCCCCCACGCCACCGCGACGGCAGGTGCCGCGGTGCCGGCAATGATCTCGGCGTCGTAGAGCTCCCCGGTGCGCAACCGTTTGAGCACGAGCTCCTCGCGCCGGGCCACGAGCGCGGTGACGAGGCCCATGTAGACGACGGCCAGCAGCGAGACCGCCGTCAGCGTGGTCACGACCGCCGGCCCTCTGCCACTCCCCCCGGCACTGTCGCCCGCTTCAACCGTGACGAGGAACACGACCATGGCGACCGGAATGGCGAGGGCGTTGATGAGAGCCATGGGGTTGCGGCGCAGCAGCAGCGCCTCGGCTCGTGCGAGCGAGCCGATCCGGCGTACGAAACCGCTCGGTGCAGTGGGGGCGGAATGGATGTCCTTGGTAAGCGTGGCGAGGTTCATGCGGCCACCTCCGGGTCGGCGCGGTCGCCCGCGGCGTCTGCCACAGCGAGGAAAGCCTCTTCCAGCGAGGCCGAGCGAGCGTTCAGGTCGGCCAGCACCAGGCCGCGGGAACCCGCCCAGGCGAGAAGCGCGCCGAGGGTTCGTTGCAGGTCGCGGGTGCGCACGATCATCTTGCTGCCGCCGGGCCCGAACGCCCGGTCGACGCCCAGCGCGCCGGGGAGATCGGGAACCGGGTCCGGGGGGTCGGCAGTCAATGTGAAGGAGACCTGGGCGGGCTGGGACGCCGTCACCTCGGCAGGAGTCCCGGCCCGCACGATCCGACCCTGGTGCAGGATCGCGAGACGGTCGGCCAGCTCCTCCGCTTCCTGAAGGTAGTGAGTGGTCAAGACCACGGTCGTGCCCGAGCCCAGCAGGTCACGCACCAGCCGCCACGTGCGCTGCCGGCTCTCCGGGTCGAGCCCAGCCGTGGGCTCGTCGAGGAACAGGATCTCCGGACGGCCGATGAGAGCCATGGCGAGGTCAAGACGACGTCGCTCTCCGCCCGATAGCTGGTTGACGGTCACTTTCGCCCGGTGGCGGAGGTCGACCAGGTCCAGGGCCTCCTCGACCGGCCTGGCGGAGGTCAGTGTCCCGGCCCACATCCGCGCGGTCTCGTTGACGGTGAGGTCGGGCGGCAGGCCGCCGTCCTGCAGCATGATCCCGACCCTGGGCCGCACCAGTCTCCGGGAGTGGTACGGGTCGTGACCGAGCACGCGTACGGCGCCGGATGTGGGGAGCGCGAGGCCCTCGAGCACTTCCAACGTGGAGGTCTTCCCGGCCCCGTTGGTCCCGAGCACCGCGAACAGCTCACCGCGCCGTACCGAGAAGCTCACACCTCGGACGGCGTCGAAACCGCCCGCACCCACTTTCCCGTACCGCCGCCGAAGATCCTCGACGCTGATGATGCTGGTCTCGTCCATGTCAGCCAGCGTCTCGCCGACAGGGCCCGGCAGGCAGTGCCAGGATTCACGACATCCGGGACCGCCGGCACGCCGAGACCATGACGGATGTCACGAGCGTCGGGTCGCCGCCAGCTCGTCCAGCATCCCGTGCAGGTGCGCGGCGGCGACCTCGATGTCGACGTACTTGCGCTGAGCGGCCCGCACCTCGGCGGAGATGACCCCGCACCGGTGCACGTTCTCGAAGTCGCCGTCGGGGAACTTGTAGTGGCCCTTGGTGTCCTCGTCCTTCTCGTCATCGATCCCGAGGTACCACCGGCCGTACTGCGCCCAGCCGTGCTGCTTGATGTACTCGTTCTCCTGCTGGGCCGACGGCTGGTGCTCGCTCCACTGGTCTCGTTCGTCGAGAACCACCTTGCCCTCCTGGGCGAGCTTCTTGGCGTGGTCGGCCGCCCGCTTGTTCAAGGTCACCGACATCTGACACCTCCCAGGTGCGGACAGTGGCTTTCAGGACACGTCGATCTGGCGCCGCCGCGTAGAGGTCGCCTTCGGGATCCGCAGGGACAACACGCCGTCGTCCAGGTTGGCCTCGATCTTGTCCTCGTCGATCGGCTCGGGGAGGTTGATCTCGAACTGGAACCTTCCCCAGGTGCGGGTGCGGCGCCGGAGCAGGCCGACGCGCTCCTTGTCCCGGCGCTCGCCGCTGACGACGACGCGCCGGTCGGTGACCTCGACGTTCAGGTCGTTCTTCTTCACGCCCGGCAGCTCCACGTCGACGAGGTAGGCATCGTCCGTCTCCTCGACGTCGGCCAGGGGCGTGAACACGTCGCTGACCGTCAGCTCCGGCCATTGCTCGTCCAGCAACCGGGTCAGCTGATGGCTCAGGTCGCTGAACTGATGGATCGGATCCCGCCGGGCCTCCAGGGTCTGATTCTGCCGAACAGGCAGTGCCATGACCGGCCTCCTTCCGCGGCGGTCGCCAGGGACCCGTGGCCCCTTACCCTGCGGCCATCGCAGGTTCAGCGTCCGACGCCCACGGCATCGCCCGCATCCCGCAAACCGGGCAGGTGTCCGCCCCGCGGGTCAGGTCGCCGGCCCGCCGTCGGCCGCGCGTTGCAGTGCAGCGATGTCGAGCTTCTGCATCCCGAACATCGCCTGCATGGCGCGCTCGGCGCGCTTCGGGTCCGGGTCGGCGAACAAGGCGTCCATCCCGGTCGGCACGACCTGCCAGGACAGCCCGTAGCGGTCCTTGAGCCAGCCGCAGGGCCCCTCCTCGCCGCCTTCGGACAGCCGGTCCCAGTAGTAGTCGACCTCGTCCTGGTCCGCGCAGTCGATCTGGAAGGAGACCGCCTCGTTGAACCTGAACTCCGGTCCCCCGTTGATGCCGATGAACCGTTGACCGTCCAGCTCGAACTCCACGGTCATCACGGTGCCTGCCTCTCGCGGCCCGGCCTCGGTGTAGTGGGTGACGTTGACGATGCGCGAGTCCTTGAAGACCGACGTGTAGAAGCCTGCGGCCGCCTCGGCCTCGGTGTCGAACCACAAGTTCGGGATGATCTTCTGCTTCACGGCGCTGCGTCCTCTCGTACGTGGGAGCGCGCTCCCACAACGGATCCTGCACCTGCAGACCGTCGTACGGGAAGAAAGTCATCGGCTCATCACAGGACAGGACTACGACGTCGCCGGCGACCTGACGCCGCGACGCAGCCGGCTTCGCTCAGCAGGCGAGCGCGAGCACGTCGTCGGCTCGGGCGCCGTCGAACACCCGCCGCGACCACTCGAGCAGCACGTGCTCCGGGGACCCGCTCACCCGCAGGGCAGCCACCGCGATCTGCAACGGGTGGCACGGCACCAGCGCGAGCTCGTCGCGGCTGGACAGCAGCTCGGTCAACGCGAACCGCTCGGGGTCGCGGGTCACGAACAGCCGCCCGGCGCCGTGCCCGTTCGCTGTGACCAGCCGGCGGGCAGCCTCGTCGTCATCGGGCAGCTCGAGGACGATCAGGTGCGGTCGGGGGCCGACCTGGTGCGCGTTGATGTCCAGCACACCCAGCCCGGCCTGGTGCAGGCCGGCGATCACGCCGGGCCAGGTCGCACCGGACAGCCGCACGGCAGCGATGGGTGCTTCGGCAGCGGGCCGACGTTGCGAGCTGCCCCGCGTCTGGCCGGGAATGCGCAGCGCCCGGGTGCCGGAGATCAGGTCGGTGAGGCCACCGCTGGTCTGCGTTTGGACGGTCATCGCTCTCCTGGGGTCAGGGACCCAAGAAACCTCGAGCCCGCGCTTGCCACGTGAGAGACACGCGGCCCGGTCTTCACCCGGAGCACCCCACCGCGGAGGAGGGTTGCCGTCCAGCAAGCCGGGGCTATGCGCTGGAACTCATGACCTGTGCAGCAGAATACCTGACGCGCCGTTGACGACCCAAAGTGGCCCGTCCTGCGCGTCGCGGGCTCAACGGCGCCCGCACCTCAGTGCCGCCCACCAGCGACCTTCCGGCGCAGACACGCCGGCGTGTTGTGCCCGAAGGTCGCTCGTCGCGCCCACCAGTGACCTTCCGGTCGAGACACGCCTGGCGTGTTGTGTCCGAAGGTCGCTGGCCGGGCGGGAAACAGCACGACGGCGCCAACCCCGTGGGATCGGCGCCGCCGGTGCTGCGGTGGCGTGAGCGTTGTGTGTCAGCCTTCGGTGCGCTGGCTGGGGATACCCGCCAGCAGGGACCGAACCTCGGACTCGCGGTAGCGACGGTGGCCGCCGAGGGTGCGGATGGACGTGAGCTTGCCGGCCTTGGCCCACCGCGTCACGGTCTTGGGGTCGACACGGAACATCGTGGCAACCTCAGCCGGGGTCAGGAGGGGCTCGGCGTCAGGTGTACGCGTAGACATTGTGGGGGCCTTTCGATGGCGAACCGGCCTATGCCGGTTCCTAGTGGCAATAGTGCCTGTTGACCGGTCTTGTCCGAAATGGTCAATGAGGGCCATCTTCGGAGTGAGTCGGGGGGACTAGAGGTTTACGCCGATGTGGGGGGTCTACCCCCCAATCACGCGCTCCACCGCCAGTGGCCACGCGTGAATGTGTCACCGAGCGTGCTCGGTAGCCGACGGCGCGTCATAGCACGTGCCGACAAGCCTAGTTCGCGTGCTCCAGCGCGCGCACGCGTGCCCAGCGCTCGATCACCAGCCGGTACGCCGCCGCGGCGCTGGTCTCGTCGCCGTCCCCCAACGCCTCGAGGGCGGTAGCCACGTCCTCGATCGAGGTGTCCTCGGCGAGCCGTTCCGGACCGAGCAGCCGGCCGAGGCCGCCGTAGTCCAGCTCCAGCCAGGAGCGGGGGTGGAAGTCCTCGAGCCACCGGCCGACGTCCTCGAGGTCGTCGACGTAGCTGATCTCGCCGACCGAGCGGCGCAGCGTGCGCAGTGCCCGGGCAACCCGGCGGCGGGCCGACGACATCCGGGTGCGCAGCACCACGTCGGCGGTGTCGAGGCGCACCTCGCGCTCGGCGGGCGTGAAGGCGACGAACCAGTGGATCGGCACCGACCAGGTCGCGGTGAGGATGCGCAGCGGTACGCCGGTGGCGGCGCGGCCCCAGGTGGCGTGGTCGGCCTCGGCCCGCTCGAGCGAGGCGGGTGGGACGAACGCGTGCAGCAGCGTGTCCGGCAGGCCGTCGCGGAACTGACCCAGCGCCATCCAGGACCGCAGCCTGGTCTGCACCGGGCAGACATGCACCGTGCCGGCGGCCTCCAGCACGAATGCCTCCCGCGGCTCCTCGGTCGGCACCGGCCGCGGCGGAATGCTCAGGACGCCGGCGAGAGCGCTGCGGTGTTCCGCCGTCATCCGCTGGTCACGCGGGGCGGCACTGCCGGCGTAGGACTGCCAGGCCGCGCGCTCGTCGTCGTCGAAGGCGACCAAGGGCTCGTAGACGCGCAGGTAGGCGGAGTAGGGATTGGGCATCGGAGGGGCCACGCCTCGCATCGTAGGGTGAGCGGCGCCGACCGCCACCACTCTGGGCGCTCGACACCTCATCACCGGACGAGATCGGGAACCCAGCACCGTGGTCGACGCAGCTAACCCCGGCGAGAGCGCCGCCCCTGTCGGCGTGTTCACTCCGCATCCGGGGAGCCGGCACCTGCACGAGCAGGTCGTCTTCCGTGCCGACGAGGCCACCGGCCTGCGCGCCATCATCGGCATCTACTCGACGGCTCTCGGCCCCGCGCTCGGCGGCACGCGCTTCTACCCCTACGCCTCCGAGCAGGCAGCGCTCGAGGACGTGCTCAACCTCTCTCGCGCGATGGCCTACAAGAACGCGCTGGCCGGGCTCGACCACGGTGGCGGCAAGGCCGTGATCATCGGCGACCCCGCAGTGGACAAGAACGAGGCGCTGCTGCAGGCCTACGGCCGCTTCATCGAGTCGCTCGGCGGCCGCTACGTGACCGCCTGCGACGTGGGCACCTACATCGCCGACATGGACGTGGTGGCGACCCAGACCCGGTTCGCCACCGGCCGCTCCGAAGCCAACGGCGGCGCCGGCGACTCGTCGGTGCTCACTGCCTACGGGGTCTTCGAGGGCATGCGGGCCAGCGCCGAGCACCTGTGGGGTACGCCGTCGCTGGCGGGGCGCACCGTGGGCATCGCGGGGGTCGGCAAGGTCGGCCTGCACCTGGTCGACCACCTGATCCAGGACGGCGCCACGGTCGTGGTCACGGACGTCTCCGAGCAGGCGATCGAGCGGGTACGACGCGCGCAGCCGGCCGTCTCGGTCGTGCCGGACGCCGACGCGCTGGTCCGCGCCGACCTGGACGTCTACGCCCCGTGCGCCCTCGGCGGTGCGCTCAGCGACGACGTCGTGGAGGTGCTCCGGGCCCGCATCGTCTGTGGCGCGGCGAACAACCAGCTCGCTCACCCCGGCATCGAGAAGGCCCTGGCCGATCATGGCGTGCTCTATGCGCCGGACTACGTCGTGAACTCCGGCGGCGTCATCCAGGTGGCGGACGAGCTGCTCGGCTTCTCCTTCGAGCGGGCCCGGCGCAAGGCCGCGGGCATCTTCGACACGACGCGCCGTGTCTTCGAGCTGGCCGCGTCCGAAGGCGTGCCGCCCGCCGTCGCCGCCGACCGGCTCGCCGAGCAGCGCATGTCGGCTCCGCGACCGTGATCCTCGGCACACGGGCGATCCGGGATGCCGGAACACCGGAGGGCAAGGTACGGTTGTCGCACGGAGAAGAACAGTTCCGGGGCCGCCACAGTGCTGGTCGCCCCGTTCACGTATGAGGGGGTCGAGCCATGGGGCGCGGCCGGGCCAAGGCCAAGCAGACCAAGGTTGCCCGCGAGCTCAAGTACAGCTCGCACGGGACCGATTTCGACGCCCTGCAGCGCGAGCTGTCGGGATCGAGCAACGGATCCCAGACCTCGGAGCGGGCCGATGACACCGACGAGCATGACGACTGGGCGGCCGACAAGCGCTGACCGTCGGCATCGGTCACCTTCGCTCCGCGCCTGAGCGCGGTTCACGCACCTGATCCCTCCGGGTCGACTCGCCGTGCCTGCGCGCCCTCAGGGGTGCCTGCCGACGAGCGTCACCGCAGCGCTGCCCTCCGGCGCGCGTCGGACGGTGCCGGCCACCCAGGCCCCGACACCGCGATCACCGAGCAGCCGCACGGCTCGGTCGGCGTCGCTGGCCGCAACGACGGCGACCATCCCGACACCCATGTTGAGGGTGGCCTCGAGGTCGTCCCGAGCGACGGCGCCGAGCTCGGCAACCAGTCCGAAGATCGGCGCCGGCGCCCAGCTGGCCCGGTCCACCGTCGCTCCCAGCCCCGGCGGCAGCACCCGCGCGAGGTTGTTGGCCAGGCCACCGCCGGTCACGTGGCTGAACGCGTGCACGTCGACCTCGCCGGCCTCGTCGATCAGCGCCAGGCAGTCGCGGGCGTAGATGCGGGTGGGCTCGAGCAACTCGTCACCGAGACTGCGGCCGAGGACGTCGACCTCCCGGTCGAGCTGCCAGCCGGCCCGCTCCAGCAGCACGTGGCGCACGAGCGAGTAGCCGTTCGAGTGCAGGCCGCTGGACCCCATCGCGACGAGCACGTCGCCCTCGCGGACTCGTTCCGCGCCCAGCAGCCGGTCCGCCTCGACCACCCCCGTACCGGCACCGGCGACGTCGTAGTCATCGGGTCCGAGCAGGCCGGGATGCTCCGCGGTCTCCCCTCCGATCAAGGCGCAGCCGGCGAGCACGCAGCCCTCGGCGATGCCCTTGACGATCGCCGCGATCCGCTCCGGCACCACCTGGCCGCAGGCGATGTAGTCGGTCATGAACAGCGGCTCGGCGCCGCACACCACGAGGTCATCGACCACCATGCCGACCAGGTCGTGACCGATCGTGTCGTGGCGGTCCAACGCGGCGGCGATGGCGACCTTGGTGCCGACGCCGTCGGTCGAGGTCGCGAGCAGCGGCCGGGTGTACGACGTCAGTGCGCTGGCGTCGAAGAGTCCCGCGAAGCCGCCGATGCCGCCGACCACCTCGGGGCGCGAGGCCTTGGCCACCCAGGCCTTCATCAGCTCGACCGCGCGGTCACCGGCCTCGATGTCGACGCCTGCCGCGGCGTAGGTCGCGGGCTGCTCGGTCACGCCGGCCAGCCTATCGGGGGCGGTCAGGGGCGCTGGAGGGCGTCGCTGGCGCCCGGACCGGAGCCGTGCACGATGCTCGCCGGCGGCACGGTCTCCACCTCGAGCAGGTGCTTGCCGAGCAGCTCCGGCTCGGGCAGCTCGATGGGGTAGACCCCGTCGAAGCACGCCCGGCAGAGCCGGTCCATCGGCTGCTCGGTGGCCTCGACCAGCCCCTCGAGCGAGATGTAGGCCAGCGAGTCGGCATCGATCGACGCGCGGATCTCCTCGACAGCCAGCCCGTTGGCGATCAGCTCGGCGGGGGTGGCGAAGTCGATGCCGTAGAAGCACGGCCACTTCACCGGTGGCGACGAGATGCGCACGTGCACCTCGGCGGCGCCGGCCTCGCGCAGCATGCGCACCAGCGCGCGCTGGGTGTTGCCGCGCACGATGGAGTCGTCCACGACGACCAGCCGCTGGCCGGCGATGACCTCGCGCAGCGGGTTCAGCTTGAGCCGGATGCCCAGCTGCCGGATGGTCTGGGACGGCTGGATGAAGGTGCGCCCGACGTAGGAGTTCTTCACCAGGCCCAGGCCGTAGGGGATGCCGCTGCCCTGCGAGTAGCCGACGGCGGCCGGTGTGCCGGACTCGGGCACCGGGATGACGAGGTCTGCCTCGGCGGGGGCCTCGATCGCCAGCCGGCGGCCCACCTCGACCCGGGTGGCGTGCACCGAACGGCCGGCGATCTTGGTGTCGGGGCGAGCCAGGTAGACGTACTCGAACAGGCAGCCCTTGGGGGCCGGCTCGGCGAACTGACGGGTCCGCAGCCCGTGCTCGTCGATGGCGATCAGCTCACCGGGCTCGATCTCGCGCACCACGCTGGCGCCGACGATGTCCAGCGCCGCGGTCTCGCTGGCCACGACCCAGCCGCGCTCCAGCCGGCCGAGCACCAGCGGCCGGACACCCTGCGGATCGCGCGCGGCGTAGAGCGTGCCCTCGTCCATCCACACCAGGGAGAAGGCCCCCCGCAGCTGTGGCAGCACCTCGAGGGCTGCTGCCTCGAGCGAGCGGTCGGGGTACGACGCGAACAGCGCCGTGATGATCTCGGTGTCGGTGCTCGCGTTCATCCACATCTGCCGCTGCCGCATCCCGGCGTCCGGCTTGCGGGGCGCATCACCCAGGGCGGCCGCGTCGTCGTACGGCAGCACCCCGGCGTCGGCCTCCCGCTTCTCGACGAGCGTCAGCAGGTCACGGGTGTTGGTGAGATTGCCGTTGTGGGCCAGCGCGATCGAGCCGGAGGCGGTCGAGCGGAAGGTGGGCTGCGCGTTCTCCCAGACGCTGGCGCCGGTCGTCGAGTAACGCGTGTGACCGATGGCCAGGTGGCCGCGCAGCGCTCGCAGGTGGCTCTCGTCGAAGACTTGCGCGACCAGACCCATGTCCTTGTAGACCAAGATCTGGGAGCCGTTGCTGACCGCGATGCCGGCCGACTCCTGGCCCCGGTGCTGCAGGGCGTAGAGGCCGAAGTAGGTCAGCTTGGCGACTTCTTCGTTGTCGGCGCTGCCGCCGGTCCAGACGCCGAAGACCCCGCAGGCATCCTGCGGGTCCTTCTCGCCGGGGAGGAGGTCGAGTCCGAGCCGACCGTCGCCACGTGGCACGCGATCAGTCTACGGGGAGCGCGGCGAGGGACCGACCACCCCACGCGGTGCCAGCGGGACGAGGCCGAACTTTCAGTGCTCGTCGCGCTCGAGCCACACGGCCAGCGCGCCGCCGAGCAGTGCGCCGACGCCCCCGAGGAGGATCCCGAGGTAGAGCGCGAGCCTGCGTGGGTTCTCGATGCCCGCCGGCGCCAGCGCGACCAGCAGCGCGGTCGCCACGACGCCCACCACGAAACCGGTCAGCAGGAACGGCAGGTAGCGCGGGCGCCGCACCATGCGGGGAGAGTCGTCGGACGGCACCCGCCGAGCCTACGTGGGGTGCCGTCCGAGACTTTCCGTGCGGTTCGAGCTGGTGAGGTGCTCAGGCAGTCACGCCGTCAGGGCGCGGGCACCCGCGACACCGTGAACGGGCCGGGCTGCACGCCCGCGGAGCGCTCGCCGAACTGGCTGTTCACCACGAGCAGCGACTTGCCGAGGGCCGCGGCCGTCGTCGGGTCGTTCAAGGACGGGTACGTCGTGCGGCTGACCAGGTTGCCGGACGCCAGGCCCCGCGCCAGGTTGATCTTCACGATGTAGCCGACGTCGCCCTGTCGCTCGACGGCGTGCAGCGTGCGGCCGCGCAGCACGAGACCGTCACCGGCGACGGACTGGCCGTGCAGGTTGACCTGCGTGACCCTGCGGTCGGACAGGCGGACCCGGAACAGCTTCTTGGCGTTGGACTGCGCGATGACGAGGAAGCGGCCGTTGTCGGAGGCCACGATGCCGTTGGCGTTGTTGCCGGTCGCGTACTGCAGGGCGGTGCCGGTGAAGTTGACGAAGGCGGGAAGGGTCTTCACACCGTTAGTCCGCTGCTGCGAGGGCCGTAGGCGGTAGAGCACCGGCCGCGCCGAGTCGGTGACGTAGACCGCGCCGTTGCGACCGACCGCGATGTCGTTGAGGAAGGTCGGTGCGCCGGTCTGCGGCACCTGCCAGGAGCCGACGAGCCTGCGGTTGCTCAGGTTGTAGGCGAACACCCGGCCCGTGGCACCTCCGGCGACGAACAGCTTGCCGTCGCTGACCTTCATGCCGATCGAGGACGTGCGGTTGTCACGGCCGCCGAGCAGGAACGGCGTCGCCCTTCTCCCATCGACGTCCCCGCGGTAGATGGTGCCGTCCGCCGTGCTGCCCACGAAGAAGCGGTCGCCGCGCAGTGCGATGCCTTCGGGGAAGACGCCGTCCGCTGCCGGACCGACGGGGTCGATCAGATAACGGAACGGGCGGGCCGCCGGCGCTGCGACTGCTCCCGGCACAGCGGGGGCGAGCACCAGCACCACGGCGGCGCTGGCGGTGGCGGCAAGAACGGCTCGGGATCGGCGCATGAGGTGTCCCCTTCGTCTCTGCACGAGCGCCGCCGGTCCGGCGGCGCGCCGTCCACAGTCCGGCAGGAGACAACCGAGCGACGAGCCCGGCTACGGCGGACGGTTGGTCCGTATACGTGCGAATGCCTGGGAGAGTTCCCCACCACCGCGGAATCGACCGAAGATGACCCGCTGATTACCCGCGTGAGCCCACCGTGAGGATCGTCGCGGCCGCTCGGTGCACGAGCGCGTCGGGCACCGACGGGCCCAGCTCCACGGTCACCGCGGTGGCGGGCGTGCGGTTGTTGACCCAGCTGGTGAACGACCCGTGGCACACACCTGTGCACGCGAAGGTCTTCACCGGCAGCCGCATCCCCTTCGCCAGTGCCCGCACGACGGGCATCCCCTTGTCGTTGGCCCCGACGCCGTAGAGCGGCTGGTGGAACGTCACCACGAGCTGCGGCTGCACCGTGGTGATGAACGCCTTCAGCGCCCTGCTCTCGGGCTCGCTCAGGGCCCGCGGACCGGAGTAGGTCGCGCTCCCCTTGTCGACGCTGCGCCAGCGGTAGGGGAAGTTGCGGTTGAGGTCGACTCGGTGCGCATTGGTCCGCCGGTCGGCGACAACTCCGTCCGGGTTCACCGTGCGCACGAGCCACAGGTCGACGTTGGCCGGCAGGTTGCGCTGCTTGAGATCTCTGATCACGCGCAGGCCGGCGCGCTCGTCACCATGGATGCTGCCGATGACGACGACGCGGACGCGCGCGGCCTCGGCCGGCGGGAACGCCCGATGAAGCACCGGGATCGGCCGACCACGGACCGACGTACCCATCGAGAGCCGCTGCGTCGTCGGTCCGTCGGGGCCGTGTGCGCTCGCCACCACCGGAGCGCCGGGCAGCACGAGACCGGCGACAGCAAGGGCAGTCAGGACGAGGCGTCGTGCCCGGGTTCGTGACATGCCCTTCATGCTGTCACTCCGGGGCAGGCCCGGGTCGGGCCAACGGCAGGTGCTCGGAGAGGTCGGCCCGTTCGCCGCTCGCCCGCACCCTCCCCTGTGCGACCGCGGCCGCCCACTCGAGCCGACCGCTGGCGAGCGCCAACCAGGTGGGCGCGTCGGTCTCGACGACGTTCGGTGGCGTGCCGCGGGTGTGCCGCGGTCCGGCGACGCACTGCACGGCGCCGAACGGCGGCACCCGCACCTCGACAGTCCGGCCCGGCGCGCGGGCGGCCAGCTCCTCCAGCAGGAAGCGCGTGGCGTCCCGAAGGTCCGAGCGGGCGGGTTCGTCCGCGCCGAGCGCGCGGCCCAGAGCGGCGCGTCCCTCCGCAGGATCGGTACGACGTCGGGCCGGCATCGGTCTCACGGTATCGTCGGCCGCGCATCTCGTGACCTCGCGGTCACGGGGTCGTGCGGGCGTAGCTCAACCGGCTAGAGCGCCCCCCTTCCAGGGGGGAGGTGTTGGTTCGCGACCAGCCGCCCGCTCCAATTGTTCGTGCGCCTCGGCCCGGCCGGAAAGCCGGTGGGAACTGTCGGTCGGCCCGCGTACGGTGATTGCTGATGTCAACGGGTCGCCTTCGCCGCCGGAGCAGCCTGCACTCCCTGTGGCGGATACGCAGCTACGTCCGGCCCTATGCCCACCAGATGCTGCTCATGACAGCGGCCGCCGGCATCGCAGTCGGCGCGAGCATCGTCGTACCGCTGATCACCCGCTCGGTGGTCGACGGCCCGATCAGCCACGGCGACCGGAGCGGTCTGGTGCCCCTGGGCCTGCTGGCGCTGGCGCTCGGCGTGCTGGAGGCCGGGCTGGTGTTCGTCCGGCGGTGGGTGCAGTCCTACGCCGCCCTGGGCATGGAGACGGCCCTGCGTGATGACCTCTACGCCAAGCTGCAGGGGCTCCCGGTGGCCTTCCATGACAAGTGGCAGACCGGCCAGCTGCTGTCGCGGGCCACGACCGACCTGTCGACCATCCGGCGTTTCCTCTCCTTCGGGCTGGTCTTCCTCATCATCAACATCGCCACCTTCGTCACGGTGATCGCGTTGCTGGTGCACCTCTACGCGCCGCTCGCCGTGCTGGTCGCGGCCGCCGCCGTACCCCTGTTCCTGATCTCACGGAACCTCTCGAAGGCCTACCTCGACACCTCACGTCGGGTGCAGGACCAGCAGGGCGACCTCGCGACGCTGGTCGAGGAGTCTGCGGTCGGCGTGCGGGTGATTCGTTCGTTCGGCCGCCGCGACCACGTCGGTCACCAGTTCCGCAGCGGCGCCCGGACGCTGCACGACTCGGCGGTTGATAAGGCGACGTTGGTGGCGCGCTTCTGGTCGCTGTTCGACCTGGTGCCCAGCGTGACGCTCGGCGGCGTGCTGTTGCTCGGCTCGCTGGCCGTCACCGAGGACGCGATGAGCCTCGGCGACCTCGTCGCCTTCGTCTCGCTGATGCTGATGCTCGTCTGGCCGATCGAGTCCCTCGGCTGGATCCTCGCCAACGCGCAGGAGGCGATGACCGCGGCCGACCGGGTCTACGACGTCTTCGACACCGAGTCCGAGATCGTCGACCGGCCGGGGGCCGTCGACGTCGGGGCGGCGGAGGGACACCTGCGGTTCGAGGGGGTCGGCTTCAGCTACGCAAGCAGCTCGCACCCCGTGCTGCGGCGGGTCGACCTCGAGGTGCGGCCGGGCGAGACGCTCGCCATCGTCGGCGTCACCGGCAGCGGCAAGACCACGCTGACGAGCCTGGTGCCGCGGCTGTACGACGTGACGGCCGGACGCATCACTCTCGACGGCCGCGACATCCGTGACATCCGGCTCACGTCGTTGCGGCGGCTCGTGTCCTCGGCGTTCGAGGACGCGACGCTCTTCTCCTCCAGCGTGCGCGACAACCTCACCCTCGGGCACTCCGACGCCAGCGAGGACGAGGTCAGTGAGGCGTTGGAGATCGCCCAGGCAACCTTCGTCCACGACCTGCCGTGGGGCCTCGACACCCGCATCGGCGAGCAGGGGCTGTCGCTGTCCGGCGGTCAACGGCAGCGGCTCGCCCTGGCCCGGGCCGTGCTGGGCCGGCCCAGCGTGCTGGTCCTGGACGACCCGTTGTCCGCACTCGACGTGCACACCGAGTCGTTGGTGGAGGAGGCGCTGCGTCGCGTGCTCTCCCGCACCACCGCGCTCCTCGTCGTACACCGCCCGTCCACGGTCGCGCTGGCCGACCGGGTTGCCCTGCTCGAGCACGGCACGATCACGGCGGTCGGCACCCACTCGGAGCTGATGGAGACGCTTCCCTCCTACCGCGCCGTCCTGTCCCAGCACGCCGAGGAGGTGACCGCGCGATGACGGCGTCGGGGCTGGACGCTTGGCGCGGTGTCGCCGCCGAGGGAAACGAGGAGCTGACGGGGCAGGCGACGATCCGGCTGCAGCGTCGCAGCCGGCGACTGCTGGGCAGCCTCTTGCGGCCGCACCACCGCACCCTCTGGTTCGCCGTGGTGCTGCTGCTGCTGCAGAACGCGGCCGCGATGTCCGGCCCCTACCTCGTCAAGGTCGGCATCGACCGCGGCATCCCGGCCATCGACAAGGGTGACGGGCCCACCGTGCTGGTCGTGGTCACGGCTGCGTTCCTCGTCGCGGCGGTGATGGAGTACCTCACCAAGCGGGCCTTCCTGGTCACGAGCGGTCGCGTGGGACAAGCAGTCCTCTACGACCTGCGCACCCGGGTCTACGACAAGTTCCAACGACTGTCGCCGGCCTTCCATGAGCGCTACACGTCGGGCCGGGTCATCTCGCGGCTCACGAGCGACGTCGACGCGTTGGGCGAGCTGCTCGACGGGGGCATCGACGACCTCGTGCTCGCTGCATTGTCGGTCGGGTCAGTGGGTGTGATCCTGCTCTTCCTCGACCTGCCGATGGGGCTGGTCACGCTGCTGTCATTCCCGCTGCTGTTGTTGCTGTCGCGCTGGTTCCGGCGCAACAGCGCGATCGCCTACCGCCGCACGCGGGAGAGCGTCGCGCTGGTCATCGTGCACTTCGTCGAGTCGCTCGGCGGGATTCGCGCGGTCCAGGCGTTCCGCCGCGAGCCGCGCAACCAGGAGATCTTCGCCGCTCTCAACAACGACTACCGCAGGGCCAACGAGCGCGCGTTCAAGCTGATCGCCATCTTCGCGCCGGGCATCAAGCTGATCGGCAACGTCACCGTCGCGGTGGTGCTCGTCTACGGCGGCTACCGCGTGCTCGGCGGCCACACCGAGGTGGGCGTGCTTGCGGCGTTCCTGCTCTACCTGCGTCGGTTCTTCGAGCCGATGCAGGAGCTCTCGATGTTCTACAACTCCTTGCAGTCCGCCTCGGCCGCTCTCGAGAAGCTCTCGGGTGTCCTGGAGGAGACCCCCACCGTGGCCGAGCCGCATGAGCCCGTGCCACTGCCCCATGCCACGGGGCGGGTCGACCTCGACAACGTCCGGTTCGCCTACCGCGAGGCCATCGTCCTGCCCGGGCTCGACCTGCACGTCCCGGCCGGCCAGACGGTCGCGCTCGTCGGAGCCACGGGCGCCGGCAAGTCGACGGTGGCGCGGCTGGTGGCCAGGTTCTACGACCCGCTCGAGGGATCCGTGCGGCTCGACGGCATCGACATGCGTGACCTGGCGGAGAAGGACCTGCGGCGCGGTGTCGTGATGGTGACGCAGGAGAACTTCCTGTTCTCCGACACCGTCGCCGAGAACATCCGCTTCGGTCGGCCCGAGGCCAGCGACGACGACGTCGAGGCAGCAGCGCGGGCAATCGGTGCGCACGAGTTCATCGCTGCGCTGCCCGACGGCTATGACACCGACATCGGCAAGCGGGGCGGCCGGCTGTCGGCCGGTCAGCGCCAGCTGGTCGCCTTCGCGCGGGCCTTTCTCGGCGACCCGGCGGTGCTCATCCTCGACGAGGCGACGTCCTCGCTCGACATCCCGAGCGAGCGATTGGTGCAGCGTGCGCTGCGCACGATCCTCGCCGACCGCACCGCGCTGATCATCGCGCACCGCCTGTCCACGGTGGAGATCGCCGACCGGGTGCTGGTCCTCGAGCAGGGTCGCATCGTCGAGGACGGCTCACCCGCCGAGCTGGTGAGTGGCGGCGGCGACTACGCCGGGCTGCACCAGGCGTGGGCCGACTCCCTGGTCTGAGTGGTCATCCGAACAGCAGCGGCAGCGTCGCGTCGGACGTGGCGCGCAGCTCGGCGACCGGGATGGTGAAGTGGCGCTCGACGTCGAAGGCGTCGCCGGACACCGCACCGATCGCCGTGACCGTCACGCCGTGCTCACCGGCGAGCCGCTCGACCGAGGAGACCTCGTCGGGCGCCACCGCGACCACCACGCGCGCCACGCTCTCGCTGAACAGCGCGACGAACGGGTCGTCCTCGTCGGGCAACCTCACACGCACGCCGCAGTCGCCGGCCAGCGCCATCTCGACCAGGCACTGCGCAAGTCCGCCGTCGCTGACGTCGTGGGCCGCGCCGAGCACACCGTCCTGCGAGCCGGCCACGAGCAGGCCGGCCAGCCGCATCTCGGCGGCGAGGTCGGGCCGCGGCGGCAGCCCGCCCAGATGAGCGTGCACGACGTGCGCCCACTCCGACCCGCCGAGCTCGTCACGCGTCTCGCCGAGCAGCAGCAGGACCTGTCCCTCGGCGGGAGCCATCGGAGTGCGCCGGGTGACGTCGTCGATCACTCCGAGCACACCCACCACGGGCGTCGGGTTGATGGGCACGTCGCCGGTCTGGTTGTAGAAGCTGACGTTGCCGCCCGTCACCGGCACGCCCATCTCCAGGCAGGCGTCGGCCAGCCCGCGCGTCGCCTCGGCGAACTGCCACATCACGTCCGGGTCCTCGGGCGAGCCGAAGTTGAGGCAGTCGGTGACCGCGAGCGGCTTCGCCCCGGTCACGGCGACGTTGCGGTAGGCCTCCGAGAGGGCCAGCAGCGCGCCGGCGTACGGGTCCAGCTTGCAGTAGCGCCCGTTGCCGTCGGTCGCGACCGCGACCCCTCGCCCGCTCTGCTCGTCCACGCGTACGACGCCGGCGTCCGCCGGTTGCGCCAGGACGGTGTTGCCCAGGACGTAGCGGTCGTACTGGTCGGTCACCCAGGACTTGGACGCGAGGTTGGGCGAGCCGGCCAGCCGCAGCACCGTGTCCCGCAGCTCGGCGCCGCTCGTCGGGCGGGGCAAGGCCTCCGCGGTGTCGGCCTGCAGGGCGTCCTGCCAGCTCGGCCGGGCGAACGGCCGGTCGTAGACCGGTCCGTCATGGGCGACGGTGCGCGGTGGCACGTCGACGATCGTCTGTCCCTGCCACTCGACCGTCAGCCGGCCGGTGGTGTCGACCTCACCGATGACCGTGGCGGTGACGTCCCACTTGCCGCAGATGGCGAGGAAGGCATCGAGCTTGGCGGGCTCGACGACCGCGCACATGCGTTCCTGGGACTCGCTCATCAGGATCTCTTCCGGACGCAAGGTCGCGTCCCGCAACGGCACCCGGTCGAGCCACACGTGCATGCCGCCGTCGCCGGCGGAGGCCAGCTCCGACGTGGCGCAGGACAGGCCGGCACCACCGAGGTCTTGGATGCCCACCACGAGGTCCTCGCGGAACACCTCGAGGCAGCACTCGATGAGCACCTTCTCGGCGAACGGGTCGCCCACCTGGACCGCGGGACGCTTGGTCGGCTTGGCGTCGTCGAAGGTCTCGCTGGCCAGCACGGAGACGCCACCGATGCCGTCGCCGCCGGTGCGCGCGCCGAAGAGAACGACGAGGTTTCCCGCGCCCGACGCGTGCGCCAGCTTGATCTCGTCGGCACGGAGGACTCCGACACAGAGGGCGTTGACGAGCGGGTTTCCGGCGTACGACGCATCGAACACGACCTCGCCGCCCACGTTGGGCAGGCCGAGGCAGTTGCCGTAGCCACCGATGCCTGCGACCACGCCCGGCAGCACGCGACGCGTGTCCTCGGAGTCGGCCGCGCCGAAGCGCAGCGGGTCCATCACAGCGACCGGCCGCGCGCCCATCGACATGATGTCGCGCACGATGCCACCGACGCCGGTGGCCGCGCCCTGGTAGGGCTCGACGTAGGACGGGTGGTTGTGCGACTCGACCTTGAAGGTGACGGCCCAGCCGTCACCGATGTCGACGACGCCGGCGTTCTCGCCGATGCCGACCAGCATCGCGTCTGTCTGCGGGGCCTTGTCGGCGAACTGCTTCAGGTGCACCTTCGACGACTTGTACGAGCAGTG